>JAAUOZ010000016.1 GCA_012034655.1 Leptolyngbyaceae cyanobacterium CSU_1_3
CAATACTTCGGACATTTTTTTGAACGATTTCAAAAGGCTTACAGGCTCTACGGTTTCAGAATTGAGCTATTTTTTCAAAGTCAGGTGTAGCGCTAATTTTGAAAATAATATCCTGCTCACGGCTGAATCAGGGTTTGAGGTCTAAAACCTGCTCAAATTTTGTCCGAACCATTGTTAATAGACCTGATGCGTGAATCCGGATAGCTTTCCTCACGAAGTGGGGCGAAGGGAGCGATCGGTCTTGTTTCCTCTGGTTCCTTCTCGTGGGGGAGAGGGCTAGGGTGATTGAGGGTAGCGTATTTGTGCAAGAGTTCTAATATTTTGAGCCAATATTTTGAGCCAATATTTTGAGCATTATTAACCTGGCAATGGTTGTGCTTACCAGTCTGGAGGTCGTGCTTCGGCTTCGCTCAGCCCTCAATAATAATGGCTCAGTGGGTTGAGCAACAATGGCTCAGCGGGCTTCGGCTCCGCTCAACCTACCCCGCCCCTGCCAGATCTTTTGTTGCCAAGCTAATGACTCCCTAAGATTGCCCTGCATCGATCGCGCCCTACGTCGGTTTTAATATTCATCCCAAGACCCACCAAAAAGGTCTTCTCAGGCTTGCTGAGTCCAGGGGATTGCCAGATATTCAGGAGAAAAACAATGGTACAAGCATCCAGTAAGCCAATGCTACTGCAATTGCCGTCCGATCAAAATTCATCCGGTCGGACATTGGGTAAAGAAGAAATTGCGTTACTCACAGAAGCAATTGAGAGTGGAACGCTAACGAGTACAAAAGGAACCTTTGTCAAAACGCTAGAGAAGCAATTTGCAGAAATGCTAGGGGCAAAATATGCCTATGCTTGTGCCTCTGGGTCGGGGGCGGTTCATACGGCGATCGCGGCGATCGATCCAGAACCGGGCGACGAGATTATCACCACTTCCATCACCGATATGGGAGCATTGACCCCGATTCTTTACCAGGGCGCAATTCCGGTGTTTGCGGATGTCGATCCCAAAACCTGGAACGTGACGGCAGAGACGATCGCAGCTTGCCTGAGCGATCGCACCAAAGCCATCATCGTGACGCATCTATTTGGCAACCCCTGCAACATGACCGAAATCATGGAACTTGCCAACTCACGCAATATCCCAGTGATTGAAGACTGCGCTCAGGCATTTCTCGCGACCCACAAGGGGCAAGCGGTGGGCACGATCGGAACGATCGGCTGCTTTAGCTTCCAGCAGGGAAAGCACATCACCACGGGCGAAGGTGGCATTGTCACGACGAATGACGATGCGATCGCTCGTCGCATGTTTTTGTTCATTAACAAAGCATTTGGCTATGGCGATCCCAACCCTGATCACTATTTCCTTGCGCTCAACAATCGAATGGGTGAGTTGCAAGGCGCAGTGGCGGTGGCCCAACTTTCTAAACTATGGGGCTGTGTCGAGCGGCGACGGCTGGCTGCCAAAAAGATCACCCAAAAACTGCAAGGCATCGCAGGCATCGAAACGCCCTACCACGACGATCGCAACTTGCCCGTCTACTGGAAATATTGCCTGCGGGTCGATGGTGCGATCGTCCCAGATGGGGCGGTTGGGTTGGCAAAACGGCTGAAGGAAAAAGGCATCTTTTCTGCGCCTCGCTACATTCAGAAGCCTGCGTTTCAGTGTGTTGTGTTCGAGCAGCAGCGCACCTTTGGCAATTCTCGCTGGCCCTTCACCCTGGCTCGCCCCGAAGCAGTAGACTACACACCCGACCATTTCCCTGGTACGTTTGCTGGTCTAGAAGCTGTTTTGGTGTTGCCCTGGAACGAAGCCTACACCGACGAGCATATCGATTACATTGCCAATTCCATTCGCGAATCCCTTTTGTAAAAGACTGACAGATTATTAACCCAGCAATGGTTGGTCTGACTCGTTTGGAGGTCGGGCTTTGACTTCGCTCAGCCCTTGATGGCTCCGTGAGTTGAGCAGCGCCGAAACCCAGCCCCAGGGCGAAGGCAGACAACCATCGATTCACCCTTCATCCCTCTTCCCTCATTTTTATGACACGACTCAAGTTTGGTTTAATTGGCGCGGGTGGCATTGCTCAGTCTTATGGTCGAGCCTTTGAGCGATCGCAGATTGCCGAGTTGGTCGCAGTGGCGGATATTCGCCCCGACGCGGCACGAGCCTTTGCAGAACCGCTGGGCTGTCAAAGTTTCGACTCGTTTGAGACGATGGCAGACCGCGTGGAACTAGATGCGGTGGTGATCTGCACACCGCCTGTGACGCACCGCGAGATTTCTCTATATTTTGTCGAACGCAATGTTCATGTGTTGTGCGAGAAACCGTTGAGCATAGATAGCCAAAGTGCCATCGATATGTTAGAAGCGGCCAGTCGGGCTGGAGTCTTGCTGACGATGGCCTCCAAGTTTCGCTATGTGCAGGATGTGATTCGCGCTAAGAGTTTGGTGCTGTCGGGTATTTTGGGCGAAATTGTTTTGTTTGAGAATGCGTTTACGTCGCGGGTGGATATGACGAATCGCTGGAATTCTCGACCTGAAATTAGCGGCGGCGGCGTGCTAATTGACAATGGCACACACTCGATCGACCTCATGCGTTATTTTTTGGGACCGCTGGCCGAAGTGCAAGTGATCGAAGGCAAACGCATCCAGGGTCTATCAGTCGAAGACACCGCCCGCATTTTTATCAAAAGTGCTAGTGGCGTAGTGGGCAATGTGGATCTGTCGTGGAGCATCAACAAAGAGCTAGACAGCTACATTCGCATCTATGGGTCTCAGGGCACGATCTCGATCGGCTGGAAGGAGTCTAAATATCGCCAATCCTCCAGTTCAGACTGGGTTGTTTTTGGCACAGGCTACGACAAAGTGCAGGCATTCTCTAGCCAGATCGACAACTTCTCGAAGGCTATTTGTCGCGAGGAAACACTGTTGATCACCCCAGAGGACAGCATTGCCTCCGTGGAAGTGATCGAAGCGGCCTACACCTCCATGCGTCGTAACCACTGGATGGGCATCACCTACGACTCAGCGCGGCTGTTTGAGGCTAACGGTGTCGAAAATGATTTCAAAGTGCTGGCTGAGAGTCGGTAAGTCGTGTGCGGTTGCCTGTTCCCTGTTGATTGAGTTGATTGACCTGTAATTTCATGATTCAAAATACCCCTGTTGCTGTTGCAGATTTTAGTATGAGCGTTCGGATTCATCCCACGGCGATCGTTGAGTTGGGGGTTGAGATTGGTTCTGGTTCCTGCGTGTGGGATGGTGTTCATATTCGTCATTCCACTCGCATTGGTGAAGAATGCATCGTTGGTGAGAAGACCTATATTGCCTATGGTGTTGTCATTGGCAATCGTGTTAAGATTAACGCCTTCGTTTACGTTTGTAATGCAGTTACCATTCAAGATGGTGTGATGATCAGCGCGGGAACCATTTTCACAAACGATCGCTTTCCGAGAGCTACCACCGTCGATCTGAGAGAATTGCGATCTTCTGATCCCGATCACCACACCCTACCCACTTTGGTGCAAGAAGGAGCCACAATCGGGGCAGGCTGCACGATCGGCAACGATCTATCGATCGGGCGGTTTGCAATGGTGGGCATGGGGTCTTTAGTGACCCAATCGGTTCCAGATTTTCATTTGGCGATCGGGCATCCTGCAAAGTCGGTCGGTTGTGTGTGTCGCTGTGGTCAATTGCTCACTCGTTTTCCTGCTGACCCAGAAGCACTAACTTGTGAAATTGATTGCCCGACCTGCGGGTTGAGGTATGCGATTCGGAGGGGGCAAGTGATTGAACTGACTCCTCCTCTCTAACCGCGTCGCCATGACCCAATCTGAACAGGGTTGATCAGTAGCAAGGGAGAATTTTTATAGGACGCATTTCGACTGCGCCCAAGGCTCAAAATCTTCCCTAGAGGAGGGTAGAGCGGAGTCGAACCCCGGCATGGTTTGCCTTAACTTCACCCTCCTACTGATTACACCGAGACATGCAAAAAAACGTCTCAGTACCAGCTTCTAGAACCCACCATAGAACCCATCTTAAAATTCACAATGTCATCTAAACCAACAAGCTGGGGAATCGTCGGAGGGGGCATCCTGGGTATGACCCTCGCCCTGCGGCTAGCCCAGCAAGGAAAGCAAGTTACGCTGTTTGAAGGAGCCGATCGCCTGGGGGGGTTGGCCAGTGCTTGGCAGTTGGGCGATGTCGTTTGGGATCGTCACTACCACGTCACATTGCTGTCAGACAGATACTTGCGGGCTTTGCTGACTGAGTTGGGGCTAGAGGCAGACATGCAATGGGTGGAAACCAAAACCGGGTTTTATACCGATGGCAAACTCTATTCGATGTCAAACACGCTGGAGTTTTTGCAATTTCCACCCCTGGGATTGGTTGACAAACTGCGCTTGGGCTTCACAATTTTCTATGCTTCTAAGGTGAAAGACTGGAAAAAGTTAGAAAAAATTTCAGTGGTGCAATGGCTGAGAAACCTGTCAGGAAATCGCACCTTTGAAAAAATCTGGCTACCGCTGCTCCGATCGAAACTAGGCGACCATTACACCAAAGCATCTGCCTCGTTTATTTGGGCCATTATTGCCAGAATGTACGCAGCCAGGCGAACAGGGTTGAAAAAAGAAATGTTTGGCTATCTGCCGGGTGGCTATGCCAGAGTCCTCGATCGCTTTACCCAGGTGTTGCTCGATCGCGGCGTTAAAATTCAGACGGGGCATCGAGTACAGCAAGTAGAGTCATCAGAGGGGCTGGCTTATATTGAGTTTGAGAATGGACATCGAGAAGCATTCGATCGAGTGATTCTGACGATGGCCGCCCCTTTAGTAGCCAAAATCTGCCCAGCATTGTCTCAAATAGAACAAGATTGTCTCAATGCGATCGAGTATCAGGGTATCGTTTGTGCATCATTACTATTGAAGAAGCCCCTTGCTTCCTATTATGTGACAAATATTACAGATACCTGGGTTCCATTCACGGGTGTGATTGAAATGACCACCCTAGTCGATCGTGCTGAATTTGGCGGTCGATCGCTGGTCTATTTACCTAAGTATATTCCCCCCGATGATCCTGTGTTTCAGCTTTCTGATCAGCAGCTTGCCGATCGCTTCATTCAAGCCCTCGTACAGATGTATCCTCACTTCGATCGCAGTGATATTTTGGCGTTCTGTGTGTCTCGTGTAAAGTATGTTTTTGCGATTACCACACTCAACTACTCAGAAAAGTTACCAGCCATGCAAACTTCTCTCCCTGGCGTGCATATCATTAACTCAGCCCATATCCCCAATGGGACGCTAAACGCCAACGAAACCGTGCAGTTGGCTGACAAAGCGATCGCCCAATTGCTGACCCTTTCTGCGCCCCCCACGCCCCACGCCTCAACCTCTCTCAAGGGATGAGTCACCCATTTTAACTTCTGCGTTGCTCGTAAGAAGCTCCTATCGGACAGGATGACGAATTGATGAATACCCAATTACATAAACCCCTTCAGGAGCAGATTTCTGCCTCCTATGGCGCACCCTGCCGAGCCGATGGCACAGAGCCTTTGGCGCTCACGCGGGTCACATGCTGCATTTGCGAAGTCGAGGATGCTCAACCTCTGGCCGTGGGTGAAGACTTCGAGTATCGCACCAGTCCTGATACCTTTCTGGCTGTGCAATGCCGAGGGTGTGGCTTAGTTTATCTGAACCCGCGCCCGGCTCCGTCGGAACTCGATCGCATCTATCCCCCGGACTATCATGCGTTCGAGTTCTCTGCCGAGCGCTATGGTTTTGTCTACAAAGTTCGGCGCAAGCTCGAAGCTAAGCGTCTGCTGTCTTGCTGCAAAGGGCTAGGAAAAACTGCTCGCATTGTGGATGTCGGTTGCGGTGACGGGTTTCACCTGCGATTGCTGCGAGACTACGGAAATCCGAGTTGGCAACTTGAAGGGGTCGAGCCGAGCCGCCTGGCGGTGAATGCTGGACTGGATCAGGGTCTCAAAATCCATCAGGGTATTGTGCAAGATTTGGTACGAAATCTAGAATTACCCGCCGCCAGCTACGATCTGGCCTTCATGATTGCCACGATCGAACATGTTGACGATCCTGTGGCGGTCTTGGCGGCGGTGCGATCGCTGCTCAGGCCCGGTGGCAGAGTGGTAATCGTGACCGACAACACCCAAACCCTAGATTTTCGCCTATTCCACACTCGGCACTGGGGCGGCTACCACTTCCCACGCCACTGGAATCTGTTTAACCCCAAAAATCTACGTCTGCTGGCTCAAAAAACCGATATGCAGGTCGAAAATTTGACGACGATCGTCAGCCCCGTGAACTGGGTCTACTCGATCCGTAACCTGCTGGTCGATTGGAACGCCCCCCAGTGGTTGATCAATCAATTTAGTTTGCAGTCTACGCTTTCTCTGGGAGTTTTTACTCTATTTGATATGCTGCACCAGTGGATGGGACACGGAGCATTGATGCGATCGACCTTGCGACGACCTGACTAATTCTCGGTGTGGCTCCTGTGAGCACTTCCTGGGAAGGGGTGAGGGGTTATCTTTGCCACGCTTCATGAGAGGGATCTTTGTGAGAGGGATCTTTGTGAGAGGGATGAGTTCTTGGGTTGTCAGCATTCCAAGTTGGAAGTATATCGCCATCAAGCGAACTGGCTTTACTGGTGTACGATTCTTCCTGCTCAATCACTTTAATTCCGTACCGTTCGCAGAGGCTTTCCAGCTTGCGCTTAACGGTAAAAACGGGAATTTATTTGCGTAAAGTTCTGATTGTTGCGTTTACCCAGATTTACATCTGAAGCAACTTGAAGAACGATTGAAACGAGCGGTCAACGATTTTCAGGGTTTGTTGAGCAATGTCAGTCGCCAGCAGTTTATAGTTTTCATTTCCTTTGGAATGATGATCGTTGCCCTCATCCCGAAGATGCTTTCGCCCCTGAAAGAAGTATTGGCGGACGTTGTACAGACCGAGATTGAACATATTCTTGCTCAATCGACAAAGCTGTTTTGCGACTTCTGTTTCTGCTTTATTCAGTTTCAATCGATTGGTTTGATTGAGAAGCATTTCACAGTTTCCGCTAGAAACACATCTATGGTAGCGGAGAGGCGGTTAAAGCCGCGAGTTCGTTTTTCCTCTCAGGTCTCAAGACGCTGAGTTCCCAAACGTATCAAGGTTTTCTTATGGTAAGCGCAGAGATGAAACCCGTGGCAATCGTCGGCGCAGGTCTAGCAGGATTGACAGCAGCCTGGACGCTGAGGCAGCAGAAGATCCCCGTGGTGCTGTACGAAGCAGGGAAGCAAATTGCCGGGCTAGCAGGCAGTTTTCATGATCCCGATGGGTTCACCTACGACTTTGGGGCGCACTTTGTCACCAATCGATTGGCGGCGGCGCTGGGGGTGGGTGCTCACTGTCGAGATGTGCGCTATTACGGAGAATCGGTATTGCTCAAGGGGCGACATTATTCTTACCCGTTTGGCTTGATGCAGGTTCCTCGCTATGTGCTCAGTGGGTTGGCTAGTCGGGTCAGAAAGCATCAGCCACGATCGGCAGCGGACTGGTTTCGGGCGCAGTATGGCCATGCCCTGGCCAATGAGGTGGCGATCCCCCTGACAGAAGCCTGGTCTGGCGTGGCAGCCTCGGATCTCTCCCCCGCCGTAGGAGACAAACTTCAAGGGGGGATCGCCCAGTCGATCGTGCACAAAATTGCCGCCCAGATCACCCACCGCGCCGTCACCAATGGCTATAGCCACGAGGCTTCTGAGAACCCTAATGTCTGGCACGTCTACCCCAAAGGTGGACTTGGATTGCTCTGCCAAAAACTGGCGGCCGACGTGGAAGATGTGATCCAATTAGAAACGCCTGTCGAAGCTATTTTGACGGCAGAAAATCGCGCCGTTGCCGTCCGAGTTCAGGGCAAAGAACAACCCGTTTCGGCGGTGATCAGTACGGCTCCCTGTCATGTTTTGGCAAAATTGGTGCAGGGTACAGACGCGCTACACCCTTTGTCTCGCTTTCGTTATCGCCCGATGGTTTTTGTCAATATGCGCTTTCAGGGGCGGGGCTTGCTCTCCGATACCGTCGTCTGGACACCCGAAAAAGACTTTCTCTTCTTTCGCCTAACCGAAACCGCACTGTCAATGCCGTGGCTAGCACCCGAAGGAAAAACCTTAATCACTGTGGATATCGGTTGTGAAATTGGCGACGAAATTTGGATAATGCCAGAGGAAACACTAGGCGAACTCTGTCTACAACACCTCGAACCGATGATTCCCGATGGGCGCGCGCGATACTTTGGCTGTCGCGTCTTGCGAACCCCGATCGCTTACCCAGTGTTTCTGAATGACTACGAAGACGATCGCCTGCGCCTGACGCGATCGACCGGCATTGCCGGGCTGCACAGCATCGGGCGCAACGGTGAATTTGCTCACCTGCTAATGGAAGACATCTATTGGCGCACCACCCAAAAAATGCGTCACCTGGCCGCCACGCTTAATTGATCGATCCCTGGTTGGCTGACAAATTTTTCCCCTCATCTCCCACCCGTTCTCCTACCAGGGCTAGAAGGAGAGTCGAAACAAAACTAGATTTCAGAGCGACTCGCTTGCCCTGGGAAAGGGGTTGGGGTGAAGGTGGTTTGAGTTTTGTCAGTCAATCAGGATCAACCCACTAATCTTAAGTCAATTTGCATCTAGAAGTTAAATCGTGAATTTGCACCATGACCCTCAAAAAACCCATTGCCAGCCTATCGTTAGACCTTGATAATCAATGGTCTTATATGAAAACTCACGGTGACGAAGGCTGGGAAATGTTTCCCTCTTATCTTGACATTTTGATTCCGAGAGTTCTGAAGTTTTTGGATGAACGGCATCTCAAAATCACCTTTTTTGTGGTCGGTCAAGATGCCGCTCTAGAAAAAATGCACGATCGCTAAGGTCGATCGCCGCCGCCGGGCACGAAGTGGGCAACCATTCCTTTCGTCACGAACCCTGGCTACACTTGTATAGCGAAGCAGACATTGAAACTGAACTTGCTGCTGCCGAAAAACATATTGAACAGGCGACAGGATACCATCCGGTTTGCTTTCGGGGCCCTGGTTTCAGCCTGTCTCGCACCGTCCTCAAGGTGCTAGCAAAACGCGGCTATTTGTGTGATGCGTCTACGTTTCCGACGTTCTTGGGCCCCTTAGCCCGTGCTTACTATTTCATGACTAGCAAACTGAGTCGAGAAGAACTCGATCAGCGTCAGGAATTGTTTGGAAAAATACAAGATGGGTTTCGCCCCCTCAGACCCTATCGACTGCAACTAGAGACAGGCGAACTGGTTGAAATTCCTGTCACTACTATGCCCGTGTTCAAAATTCCGATTCATGCGAGTTATCTCTTATACTTGAGTGTTTTTTCTCCGCTTTTAGCGATATCATACTTTCGGTTCGCGATCGCACTCTGTCGCCTACTACACGTTCAGCCTTCGATTCTCCTCCACCCGTTGGACTTTCTGGGCTGCAACGACCTTCCTGAATTATCGTTTTTCCCAGCCATGAACCTGACCAGTCAGCGTAAATTAGCACTGATGAGTCGGTTTGTGAATATTCTCTCTAGCCAATACACGGTGCTAACGGTACGCCAACACGCAGAAGCAATTCAACAAGTTGAGAATGTACCCTCTCTGCATCCGGGGGCGATCGCCCTCTAGAAATCTAGAAATGTGCAAATGGACTGGTAGTCTGTCAAGAATGTTTTGAGGGGCTGAAAACCCCTTAGAAATAAGCTCTTTCCTCTTCTCGATCCGTCCATTTTAAAGTCTGACAGACTACTAGATATGATTTGGCTTCATCACGGTTAACTTCTGCTACTCGATGCTCAGTGATTGCGAGGCTATGTCTATGCTCTGTACTTCCCGCAGATTAAAAATTTTTAATACTGAAATTGATAATTTTTCGATGTTAGAGTTTTTGCAAGAACTCAAGTTGGTGTGGTCTTCACTCCCAATGTGAATCATATTGTCAGATTGCAAAAAGACCGCGAATTGCAAGAGGCCTACAACATTGCCGATTATGTAGTGTGCGACAGCACGATCGTCCGCTATGCTGCCTGTTTTTTAGGTAAGCCCATTCAAGAAAAAATCTCTGGATCTGATATTCTGCCTGCCTTCTACACCTGCCACCAAAAGAATCCTGATATCAAGATTTTTCTGCTGGGTGCGGCAGAAGGGGTGGCCATGCGGGCCCAAAATCGCATCAATCAAAAGATTGGTAGAAGAATTGTGATTGGTTCTCATTCTCCATCGTTTGGGTTTGAGAAAAACGAGGCAGAATGTCTCAAAATTATCGACATGATCGAAAACACGGGGGCAACGGTGCTTGTGGTGGGGTGGGTTGCCCCAAGCAAGAGAAATGGATTTACCAATACAAAGACAGGCTCACGAGCGTCAAAATTATCATGGCTTTGGGAGCGGCGATCGACTTTGAAGCCGGGCACAAACCCAGAGCACCAAAATGGGTGGGTGATGTTGGTCTAGAGTGGCTCTATCGCTTGATCTCGGAACCCCGACGGCTTTGGAAAAGATATTTGCTGGATGTAATGCCGTTCTTTTGGTTGGTGATCAAAGAAAAGTTTTCAGCAAAAACCGTGTTGGATTAGTGCAATCGCGATCGGCACAATCTAGATTAACTGGGCAACCCAAGAGCCAACCGGAGCACTGAGGCTGGGTTTCGACTGCGCTCAACTCACGGAGCCGTGGAGGGCTGAGCGCAGTCGAAGCGCGACCTCCAAACTGGCCAGAACAACCATTGTCGGGCTAATAAGTTGCATTCCAACAAGATATCAACTAGAACTCCTGCACGAATATTCTAGCCTCACCCTAACCTTCTCCCCCGGAGAAGGACCCAGAGAAAACAAGACTGATAGCTCCCTTCTCTATTTGATTTAGATAGGCAATGCTATTGAGAGGGCAACGATCGAATACTGCCTGTAATTTCTCAATAAAGATGATCATCATAAGCGATCGTGCCCCTAGAACAATCAATATAAAACCTGCATGAACTTAGGTCTTTTTAGTTGTGATCTTTTTGGTCATAATCGGATGCTCAAAAATGACAGACTAGCCAAATTAGTACGGGTAATTTGAGCTACCAATATCGACCCAAACTTAAGACCAAAAAGCGAACGATCGCATCAGGACAGATTCTCTTCTGGCTAGGTATATCTTGGAATTTACCCGTGATCTCAGCGTTCCAGAAGTTGTTTTATATGCCAACCCTTATACTGGTCTACTTTCACTCAAGTAGATTTTTGCAGTCCTCTACAATCTCCAGTCATTTCGTGGTTCTCAAGTGATTTAAGTTGCGGTTCAAATAGCCATCGCATCACTGCGTCGGATCTATACACGTAGCAATTGCAACATCGATTCGTTGAAAATCAGCTCAAATATTTCCCAGTTGACAGTAAAAAATTTAAATTTAATCGTAAGAATGTTCGTAGAAGTATTGATACAACCTATAGGTTGTGATAGATATAGTGTGTCAAAAGGTTTCTAGATTGCAACGTTGTGCTTTTTGAAAGCTTCTATCTAAAGCAATCTCTGTCAGTTTTTTCTTTGTTTTTGTTTTCTGATTCTGCTGCCTCAATCATTCAAACCTGAATGGATGAGCGAGGTTCTTTTTTGAATGGAACAGATTAGGCAAACGTAAAGAAGGTTAGAAGCTAAAAACTAGAATTCTCATGCGATCGCGACTCAATTGAGAATTCCCAAAGCCTCTCTGTATCAGAGGTGCAGTTCTAAAAGCTCCGGCACTCAGACAGAGGTAGAGCTTAGGAATTACGCAATTCTCTTGAATGAACTACTTATGCAACTGCAAATTGACCATTTCTATATGCTGACACAACACGCCTCTGCGATCTGTTGCCAGCAGTTTCATCCCAAACCTGCGCGGGTGAGCGCCTGCGGCAATATCTGTAGCAACAATGGAGAAGCATATGGCGACATTTGGGTGGGTATGTATTTCTCAGAGTTCAAGCTTCGTGCGAGCCAGCTTGCCAGAACCTCTGCGAGATCACAATGCTCATACCCACTGTTCAGCAGTTATCAAAAATTAGCTGTGTGAAGTGCTGTGGAAAACCTTGACATGAAAGAAATGAATACGATTGCCCAAAGTTCTCCTCGATCGATGGATGTTTTGGGAGCCAGAACCGTACCCAAAAGTTCTGGAACCTCCGAATCATCAAAATTGACCTCAGCATTCATCCTAGGAAGTCCTCACCCATCTACTACTTCAGTTCTCAAGCGTTGTGTTGATGTGGTCGGTAGCTTGATCGGCTTGTGGTTTCTAGCAATCATTTATTTGCCGATCGTTGTTGCCATCAAGCTCAACAGCCCTGGGCCAGTTTTCTACAGCCAAATCCGCTGTGGCTTGCAGGGCAAGACTTTTCGGCTGCGAAAGTTTCGCTCAATGGTCAGCAATGCCGAAGACTTGCGAAAGTATGTCAAGAACGAAGGCAGCAATCTTTTCTTCAAAAACAACGCCGATCCACGGGTGACAAAAGTAGGTCAATTTCTGAGAAAAACCAGTTTGGATGAATTCCCCCAATTTTGGAATGTCCTGATAGGTGACATGAGCTTGGTCGGCACGCGCCCCCCCTTGCCCGACGAAACGGCTCACTATAGCCCTCGTCATTGGCAGCGGTTGCATGTCAAACCTGGCATCACAGGCGAATGGCAGGTGAGCGGTCGCTCTGATGTCAAAGACTTTGAGCAGGTACTCGACCTGGATCTGAAGTATCAAGACTGCTGGAGCGTTCTGTACGACCTAAAAATTATTCTCAAAACCCTTCAGGTTGTGTTTGTTCGCAAAGGCGCATACTGATCGGTTTGCTGTCCGACGATCGATCAAGCTGATGAATGGGTTGTCCTACAAGCCCCATCCGCTCCTCAGCAGAACAGCCTTACTTCATTCCGTCACCACAGCGAACCAACAGCTTTCTTGGCGCTGCTTAAGGAAAGGATGAATTGCTCTCCTCACCAAGTGGGGCAACAGCTTTGCCAGCCTTTCTCTCCAGGATGAGGGAGATTTGACGGTTCATCCCTAGAGTTTGCAATGCCGCTTTCTTCTGATCTCATAACCCGATGTCATGCGTAAACCTATTCTGACGATTTTCTTTCAATTTAATCCCTGGCGCAGCAGTATTGGTGGCATTCAAACAATCATTCGATCGTTCATCAAATATGCCCCCGACGAGTTTGACGTGCGCGTCGTTGGCACAGGAGACGAATTGAGCCAATCGCTACACACCTGGCAAGAAGCTGAATTTGCAGGTAGAGCGATTCAATTTATGCCATTGTTCAAATTGCAGAATGACAACCACCGCAAGCTGATCCCGACGACCACACTCCGCTATGCTGCCGCTTTACTAGGGCGAGATTTGGCATCAGATTTCATGCACTTTCACCGCCTAGAGCCAACCCTGGCAACCCGCCGCTGGCGCGGAGAAAAGACCCTATTTTTGCACAACGACATCCAGCAATATATGGCGGCCAGCGATGGCAAAAAAGTGATTCCGTGGCGACATTTTCCGGCGGCGTATTTTGCCCTAGAAAAGTCCCTGGTGCGCCAGTTTGATCAGATTCTCTCCTGTCATACCGGATCGCTAGAACTCTATCGCCAGCGCTATCCCGACATTGCCGATCGCGTCGCTTACATTCAGAATTCCTTTGATGATGAGATTTTTTATCCCCTACCCAAATCCGCAGGAGAGGCAGCCCGCCGCGACCTCGCCCAACAGCTAAACCTCCCCGAAACCACCCGATTTATTTTGTTTGCAGGTCGGCTACATCCCCAAAAAGATCCGATTTTATTGCTGCGATCGATCGCGGCCCTGCAAGAAGCCAACGTTCACCTATTGGTAGCCGGAGACGGCGAAATGGCGGCAGACATGCAGGCAGAGGTGATTCGTCTCAACCTGAGCGATCGCGTCACTCTGTTAGGCGCATTAGAACAACCCCAGGTGGCAAAATTACACCAAATTAGCAGTGTCTTCGTCCTCACTAGCAGCTTTGAAGGATTGCCTTTGGTTGCCCTAGAAACCCTAGCCTGCGGAACGCCGATCGTCACCACTGACTGCGGCGACACACCGAGACTGCTCACGGCTAACAGTGGCATCGTCTGCAAAGAACGCACCCCCTCCACGATCGCCGCTGCCCTGCGCCAAGTGTTGCAGCATCCCGAAGACTACCCGGTGGAGTCCTGTGCCCTAGTCGCTCAACCCCATACGGCACGAGCGATCGTCAACCGCGTCTATGCAGACATGCTGACTCGCTGGGAACAAAGAGGAGTGAGCGATCGTGTTCCTGATTATGTCCGCTAACATTGCTGAATCTCCGGCGATCGTGGAGGGTCAAAATTACATTCCGCCCCTCTTCGGCACACAAAACTTCAAGAATTGCTGTCAAAACAACCTTAGACAAGATTATGAGCGCAAAGAATAACTGGGCAAGGGGGGCAAAAAGTAATGCTGGTGAGAACGGTAATGCGATCCTCAAAAACAGCAAAAACAGATCAATATTTATTACTGACGTTGTTTGATATCAGCAAAGAAAACTGTCTCCCCATCAGATCATTAAATCGTTTGACGACCCCTTAAAAAGGGTAGTAAGGTTAAGAGCGAAATCAAAGCGGGTAATAGGTTGGTAACTACCTCTGAGTAAAGGCTTAACCCATTGCTTAGGAATGTGGATTGATGAATGCCGAGATTTTTGCCCTCATCCCCTAACCCTGATTCCAATCTGGGATCAGGGGAACCGGACGCTTGCTCTCTCCCAACCTGGGAGAGGGCTGGGGTGAGGGCGAGACAACCTTGCAGTTGACGGAATGATTGAATCCACGTTCCTTAGACAGATTTATTAACCTGGCAATGTTTGATCTTGCAGGTTTGGAGGTCGCGCTTCGGTTTCGCTCAGCCCTCCACGGCTCCGTAAGTTGAGCAGAGCCGAAACCCAGTCCCATTGCTCCGGTTGGATCTTGGGTTGCCAAGTTAATAGAAGTTGTTCATGGATCAGATCTAGTCATGCGATCAAAGAACAATCATCTCTCCGATACAGTGTCTCTAGATGCCCTAGAACAGGTCGATTTTCAACAATACTGGCTGATTGCAAAGCGACGGTGGCAGCCCACCGTAGTCGTTTTTGCCGCGATCATGGTGTTGACGAGTTTTGGAGCCTCGCTGCAAAAGCCGAGCTACACTGCAAGCGGTAAGCTACTCGTGAGAGCCAATCGCCTGCCCACCCTCACGGGCTTGGGTAGCGAATCGGCCGGTAGAATCTCGAACCTGACAATGCAGAGCAACCCCCTGCGAACCGAAGCAGAAACCATTCTTTCTCACCCAATTCTAGAACGAACGATCGCCGCCCTCAAACTCACCGACAGCCAGGGTAAACCGATCGCCCCAGATGCCCTAGGTAAACAAATCAAAGTTAAGGATGTTTCGGGGGCAGACGTACTGCGGATCACCTACGAAAATCGGAATGCAGAACACGCCGCCGAATTGATCAACCAACTCATGGGTGAATATCTTCAGAGCAACATTCTAGAGAATCGCTCAGAAGCCGCCGCCGCTCGCGAATTTATTGTTCAACAATTGCCCAAAACCGAGGTCACAGTGCGACAGGCAGAGGTCGCTCTGCGCCAGTTTAAAGAGCGCAGTGGCATTGCCGATCTAGAGCGCGAAGAAGAACTGCTGACCGACACCCTGGGCAAGATTGAGAGTCAAATGACCGACGCTCGCACCGATTTGTCGGCTTTGAATACCCGCTTTGAAACCCTGCAAAGCAAACTGCAAATGGATGCCCAGCAGGCCCTCGACACCAGCACCCTGAGCCAGTCACCGGGGGTTCAGCAAGTTCTGTCCCAACTGCAACAGATCCAGGTGCAGCTAGAAATTGAACGGACGCGCTATCAAGAGGTTCACCCTGAGATTGTCAGTCTGCTGAGTAAAGAGTCTGCTTTGAAGGATCTGTTGCAGCAGCGAATGAGTGACACGATCGGGGCGCAAATCGTCACCCAGCAAAACCTCACGCCCGGAGAAATCAAACAGGGGTTGATCAAAGACTTCGTGAATGCCGAGGTAGAGCGGCTGAGCCTCGCTAGCCGATTGGATGCTCTCGGTGTGGCCAGAGATGCCTATCGGCAACGAGTCGGCGCTGTGCCACGACTAGAGCAAGAACAACGAGAACTGCAACGCACTTTGGGAGCCGCTCAATCTACCTATGAATCGCTCCTCAAACGGCTCCAAGAAGTTCAACTCACAGAGCGGCAAACGGTTGGAACCGCCCGAATTATCGAATCTGCAACGATTCCTACGCAGCCGTCGGGTTCTAAAAAGAACATTATTTTTATGTTAGGAACCGTCCTCGCGACCCTGCTTGCCCTGGGAACGGTGACATTTTTAGAACTGCGCGATCGCTCCATTAAGAGTACCAAAGAAGCCCGTGAATTTTTTGGCTACACCTGGCTAGGGACGATTCCCTTTTTTGGCAAATTGACCCACGCTCGATCGCGACGACAGGAATGGACGATCCCAGATTTGCCCGTGCGGGATGCTCCTCGCTCAATGGTTAGCGCTTCCTACCGAATGCTGCAAGCCAACCTCAAGTTTCTCAGCTTAGACGATCGCCTCAAAAGCATTGTCATCACAAGTTCTGTTCCTAAAGAAGGGAAATCCACGATCGCGGCTAACCTGTCTGCAACCCTGGCCCAACTGGGTCGGCGTACCCTGCTCATAGATGCCGATATGCATCATTCTTCTCAGCATCATATTTGGAATTTGACCAATGCTCAAGGATTGAGTGACGTGATCGTAGGACAGGCCTCTGTAGACGGTGCGGTCATCTCAGTGTCAGAAAATCTGGACGTTTTGACCTGTGGTGTGATTCCGCCCAACCCTTTAGCACTATTAGATTCTAAGCGAATGCTATCGCTGATCGAATCGTTTGAAAGAAGTTACGATTTTGTGATTGTGGATGCCCCCCCACTGGTGGTTGAAGCAGAAGCATTAACCCTAGGAAAAATAACAGATGGTATTTTGTTAGTGGTTCGCCCTGGTGTGGTTGATTTTGCTAGTGCGACGGTTGCTAAGGAGTTGTTGCAGCAATCTTCTCAAAATGTTTTAGGAATGGTGATCAACAGCGCAATTTTAGAAACAGAAATGCGTCGATCGGGCGACTACGATCGTGATTATCAGAGCCAGGAAACTGCTATCAGAGCAACTTGATTCTAGTTTTTAGATCTAACTCACCGCGTGGGTATTTCTAGTCAGTCAAAATTCTTCAGATCAAATGACAGCCTAAACGTTTGACATGATTTACTCATTAGCATCCAGCTTCACATCCCATGTTCACTTTTGTTTAGAGAGCGGTCTCTAAGCTGAGAGATCGGTTCGAGTGTTGTAAGTGAATCAGCGCGACTACCCTATTCCACGCCGAGAAAACTATGGTGAGAAAACCATGAGCCTACGATCGAAAGTTATGCGTGGCAGTGCCTATCTGGTCATGCGAGAAGGAATAGGAATGCTGATCAGTATTGGCAATGTTTTACTGATTACTCGTGCGATCGGCCCTGCCCCCTATGGCATCTACGTTGCTGCTTACAGTGTCGCCATGTTTTGCAAAACTTTGGCCACTTGGGCATGGGCATTTATCTGGTGCGGCAAGAAGGCGAGCAAGATCCAAAACTTTATCACCAGGCCTCGACGCTGTTTTTGGTTTTGGGCAGTGCCGTGACTCTGCTAACTTTGCTCACCCTGCCGTGGATTGAGCGCTGGATCGCGATCGCCGGATTCGCTCCTGTTTTCAAGGTCATGCTGATTTGTTCGCTGTTTTCGCTGTTTTCTCAAGTGCCTTTGGCCAAGTTAGAGCGCAATCTAGAGTTCAAACAAATCGCCTGGATTGAACTGTTGGGGCAAATCATGCTGTTTCTCGTGTCGCTACCCCTTGCCTACCAAGGGTTTGGAGCCTGGGCCCCGGCGGCAGGTTGGTGTGTGCAACAGGTGCAAACGTTCTTTTTGCTCTGCTACGCGGCGAGATATATGCCTCAGTTTTGCTGGCGATCGGATTGGGTCAAGGAAATGCTGAACTACGGGTTGGGAGTCTCGGCCTCTAGCTGGATCTGGTACGCCCGTGGGTTGATCAATCCCCTGATTGTGGGCAGGTTTGCGGGCGAAGTGGCAGTCGGCCAGGTGGCACTGGCCATTCGGATGTTAGACGTGTTGAGTTTTGCTAAATCTGCTACCTACCGAATTTCGATCGCGGCCCTCGCCCACATGCAAAGCAACCCCGATCGCCTGAGACGAGCCTTAGGCGAAGGGATGGAATTACAAATCTTGGCGTTGGGGCCGCTGTTGGTGCTGGCAAGTTGGATCGGCCCTGTCCTATTCCCAGTTCTGTTTGGCGCAGAATGGTTGCCAGCGATGTCAGTTTTTCCCTGGATTGCGATCGCCTACATTGCCAATGGTATGTTTAACCTCCACTGTTCGGTACTCTATGTGCTGCGCCACAATTGGGAAGTTGCCTGGTTTCATGCATTGTATCTAGCATTGTTTGTGGGGTTGGCGTTTCTGTGGGTTCCCGATGCTGGGTTGATTGGTTATGGATGGGCAGAAGCGGTCTCGATCGTGACTTATATCATCATCCATTTCTACGTCGCTAGAAGTATCGGCTCTCCTAGCTATCGATTCTCAGGCTTACTATTTTTTGCATTCACGCTGGCGCTTTTTGGCTATCAAATGGGCTGGTGGATGGCATTGGGATTAGCGATCGTCGCGCTGTTGCCCCAAACTCGTGAAAAAATTGCAGGCTATGTCAAAAACCTGCGCGAGGTGAAAGCATGAATCTGCCCTTCGTCAGCATCATCATTAACAACTACAACTACGGTCGTTTTTTGGAAAGTGCGATCGACAGTGCCCTCAGACAAACCTATCCCCATGTTGAAATCATTGTCGTGGATGATGGCTCGATCGACGACTCCCGCAAGATAATTGCCAGCTATGCAAACAAAGTCCTTCCCGTTCTCAAACCAAACGGCGGACAAGCTTCGGCATTTAATGCTGGGTTTGCGGCCAGTCGTGGCGAAATCATTTGCTTTCTTGATGCCGACGACCTGATGCTGCCTCAGCGCATTGAAACCGTGGTGCATATTTTGACGACTCAGCCCGATCTCATGTGGGGCTATCACCAAGTCAGGCAAATCGACGCAGCAGGCAACCCGATCGGTGATGCACCTCGACCCAACGAAACCGAGCAGGTGTTTAGATTTGATGTCCGCGACGAGATCGAGCAGGGGTTTCTTCGCCAGTTGCCCTTGCCCCTTCCGGGAACGAGTGGGTTTTGCTTTCGGCGATCGCACTTGCAAAAATCTTACCCATGCCCGAAGCTGAAGGCGTTGCCCTGAATGATTCTTACCTGCAATTTGCGAGTTGTGCCCTCAGCAGAGGCTTTGCTTCGACGGCAACACCGATCGCCCAGAGAATCCACGCTCACAATCACTTTACCCAGCGATCGGACAATCAACGTTTGGGCGCTAGAATTCTCATCCTCACCGCCTACTGGCTGCGAGTTAACTTCCCCTTCATCTATCGATTTACTAACAAACTGCTGGCACAAGGAATGGGAACCTACTGGAAAGCAGGCGGTGTTTC
Source organism: Leptolyngbyaceae cyanobacterium CSU_1_3 (assembly GCA_012034655.1). Taxonomy (GTDB): domain Bacteria; phylum Cyanobacteriota; class Cyanobacteriia; order Leptolyngbyales; family Leptolyngbyaceae; genus JAAUOZ01. Next base: position 19,673 of record JAAUOZ010000016.1, read on the forward strand.
TCCTGATTCGCGTTCGTCTGTCGATCTATATTTATCTGAAACAATCTTGCCCCAACGTATCGAAATTACTGGCCGAGCTATTTACCACTATCTAAAAGCGCATTTATGAACCTGTGGATCGATCGCTTTGAGCGAGTGTTTGGCGTTTTTGCCCTTTTTTACTACACGAACTCTCTCTTTGCCCTACTCTCAGGCAACGCTTTTACAGAGCCAGCGCTCGATGATGAAATCATCACAGGGGTGGCAGAGGCGAGTAGCCCTATGGTGTCGCTGTTTCAGTGGTGTATCTTCGCGATCACCCTCTTGTTGATTGGCATCCGTTGGAAGCATTTTGCGGTGGTTTTGACTCAGAGAAAGCTGATTTGGGGAGTTGTAATCATCGCGCTGGCTTCGGTGATGTGGTCAGGCGTTCCTGATCTTACAATTCGCCGCAGTATCGCGCTAGCAATCACTACACTGCTTGGTATGTATTTGGCAATGCGGTTTAAAGTCCGAGAGCTAATGTATATGTCATGCATTGCTTTTGGATTTACGGCCGTGATCAATTTTCTGTTTACGGTCGGTTTCCCGCAATATGGGATGGAATCACGATCGGTACATGCAGGTGCTTGGCGAGGGCTGCTTTCTCACAAAAATAGTCTGGCTCGAATGATGGTGCTGACCGCGTTGAACTTTCTGTTGCTAATGATTGGATGCCGTAAATATCGATTTTGGCTATTCGCTGGTTTAATTCTTTCCACTGCCATTGTTTTATTTTCTACATCTAAGACAGGTCTGAGCATTCTACTGTTTATCTTCGCGTTAGTTCCTCTATTTAGAGCACTGCGCTGGCGATATAATATTGCCCTTCCTGCTTTCATTTCTCTATTTTTGGTGTTAGCGATCGTGACAATTTGGGCGATCGGCAATCAGGAGATGATTTTTATGGCGTTGGGCAGAGATGCCACCCTGACGGGACGCACCGACATTTGGGAGGTAGCTGGAGACAAAATCTCTGAGCGGCTCTGGCTAGGCTATGGCTACAAGTCGTTTTGGCTGGGCAGAGAAGGAGACTCTGTTGACATCTTTTACCGCATGAACTGGCAAGCTCCTAACGGTCATAATGGCTACCTGGATCTGATGCTTGACCTAGGACTGCTGGGCCTTTTGTCGTTTGCGATCAGCTTTTTGGTGAGTTTTCGCCGGGCGATCGTCTGGCTGCGGCTCAACCCAGGCGTAGACGGGCTTTGGCCGATTATGTGTCTGAGCTTTCTCCTGCTTTACAACATCACCGAAAGTTCGCTCATTCTTGAGCCGATGGATGCGTTTTGGCTACTCTATACCGTGGTGAGCACCTCGATCTTAATTCAGCCTATCCCACTTAAGCAGATACCCCCCAATACACCACTTTTTGCTAAGTCGGATGGGAGGCAACCCCCCCTCTCTTTGCCTCCGAAGGGCAGAAATATTGGCTCTGGGTATGATATCTAGAAAAATTAACTTAAATTTTTTGAGAGGTAATCTTAGAAACAACGCTAACCCTGTGATGTGATTTAAATCATAAAAAAACTGCGACAAATCGCAAATTTACGGTTTCTTTAGGGTATTCTAGTAGGACTATTGCTAAACTTGTAACTTTTCTCTACTAACTGACTGAGTTCACAATTAGTATTAACTTGGTATTAACACTTAGTAGCTGAGACAAACGAGTTGTCAACTTGTCATAAAGTTTAATACTTTCTACAGAAAATTTTGTGCAAAAATTTTGTGCAAAAAAATCTCAATTTTTGGCAGCGATCGAGCCGCACCCCGGTCTGCAAGTATGATTCAAAATTCCCCCCTAATCATTGCTCAGGTGACGGATCTGCATCTGTTTGCTGAGCCTGATCGCACCCTTTTGGGTCTGCCCACTGCCGATTCTTTGTCAGCTTTGCTTAGGCAGTTGCGCCAACTGCAACCGCCGCCCGATTTTTTATTGCTGACGGGAGATCTTTCCCAGGATGGCACAGCCGCTTCCTACGAGTATTTGCAAGCGGTTTTGGGTCCCTTAAAGATTCCGGCTTACTGGCTTCCTGGCAATCATGACGATCCAGAAATGATGGCACGATCGCTGACTCATCCTTTATTTCTGCCAGAAAAGTCCTTTCAAGCTGGCTCGTGGCAGTTTCTTCTCCTCAATTCCCATGTGGATGGATGTGTCTGCGGGAACCTCTCGACCAGTAGTTTAGACTGGCTCGATCGCGAACTCTACAAAAACTCTCAGCGTCCGACACTTGTCTCTCTGCACCATCCGCCCTTTTTGACTGATTCTGACTGGCTCGATACCAGCATTTTGCAAAACCCAGAAGACCTATTTGCGGTCATCGATCGCCATCCCCAGGTCGAGCTTGTGGTGTTTGGTCACATTCACCAAGAATTTCTGTGTCAGCGTGAAGGTGTAACCTATGTGGGAACCCCTTCAACCTGCATTCAATTTGAACCCAAAAGTACTCACTTTGCGCTTGGCTCCCAAGAACCCGGATTTCGCCTGCTCAGCCTTCACCCTGACGGCTCGTGGGAGACCGAAGTCAGACGAATCGCCTATGCCCATCAGCTCGATCGGGTGGCAATGGGGTACTAAGAAACGTGGGTTCAATCATTCCGTCAAGCGCAAGGTTGTCTCGCCCTCACCCCAGCCCTCTCTCAACTTGGGAGAGGGAGCAAGCGTCCGGTTCCCCTTCTCCCAAGTTGGGAGAAGGGGTTAGGGGATGAGGGCGAAGATCTCGGCATTCATCAATCCACATTTCTAAGGCGATTTCTAAACAAGATACGACCTTCCGACCTTTGCCCTGCGACTTCGCTCAGAGCGAAAGCTGGCTGAGTGAAGCCGAAGACAGCGGGCCACGTCAGTTTGACGACTGGATTTTTGCCAACACACCCTCACCCAAACTGGTGATGCAGCCGAGGGTGTAGAAATTCTTGCACAGGTTTCCCCCCTTGCAAATGCTGAGTGACGATCGCCTCTACTTGCTCAGGCTTGACGCGACAATACCACACTTCATCGGGCAAGAGATGCACCGTCACCCCCAGATTACATTGCCCTTGACAGCCTGCCCCGATCGCTGTCACCCCAGGAACCGGATGCGCCAAAAAGCAGCCAGCACATCCGCCGCACCTCTTTCGAGACAGTTTTGATACTGGCAGACAAACACTTGAATGTTAGACATAGGACGATGCACGAGTCGAGAAGAATTGGATCACTGCCTGTAGAGAGTTGAGAGAATGGTCTGAAAATAGCTGACCGCAAAATTTATAGTGTATTGCCAGGGCACGGCGGTGCTATGCCCTGACGAGAGGCCACATTCTGATCAAAGATTGCCCCACTCTCATGAAGAATGCTCTATTTCCCAAAACCTTTGCCGCGTGCCGAAGGAATGCACAGACAGTCTTCGACCTGCGATCGTAGCGTCTCGTGATCTAAGTCTTGACCGATCAGCACCAGTTGATTTTTGGGTTTTGTGCTCCATTCGCTGTCGTCGAGGGAGAACCGCTTGCCGCTCAGGTGGAAGATGTGCCGCTTGGGGCTTTCGTCAAACCAGAGAATTCCCTTAGCGCGAAACACATTGCCAGGCAGCAGATTGTCTAAAAAGTTTTGGAACTTACGGATATTGAAAGGACGATCGCTCTGGAAAGAAATCGACGTAAAGCCGTCATTCTCTAGGTGATTGGAGTGATGGTTCTTGTGATCATGGTCGTGAGCACAATGCCCATGATCGTGATCACACTCAGCATGATCTTTGTGATCGTGATGGTCGTGATCATGATGGTCATGATGGTCGTGATCATGATGGTCGTGATGGTCGTGATCGTGATGGTCGTGATCGTGTTTCTCAGCTTCAGGCGAAAAGTATTGATCAGACTCAAACAAGCCGACACTCAGCAAAGCAGCTAAGGGGGCTTTTCCCTTAGTGGTTCGCAAAATTCTCGCCCCTTCCTTAATTTCTCGAACCCGCACCTCTAAAGAATCGAGATCTGCTTCATTGACCAAATCAGCTTTGTTGAGCAGAATAATGTCGCCATAGGCGATTTGATTGTACGCCGCCTCGCTATTAAACAAATCTAAACTAAAGTTCTCTGCATCCACGACCGTGACGATCGAGTCTAGCCGCGTCATATCGCGCAGTTCGGTTCCTAAAAACGTTAGGGCGACGGGAAGCGGATCAGCCAACCCAGTCGTTTCTACGATCAGATACTCGATCGCGTCTTCTCGCTCTAAAACTTTGTAGACCGCTTCCACCAGGTCATTATTAATCGTGCAGCACACACAACCGTTGCTGAGTTCCACCATTGTGTTGTCGTCACTAGTCTGCACAATCAACTCATTGTCGATCCCAATCTCGCCAAACTCATTCACCAAGACCGCAGTTTTTAGCCCTTGCTGGTTGGTCAGAATATGATTGAGCAGCGTCGTCTTCCCGCTACCCAGAAAGCCGGTGATAATCGTGACAGGAAGCCCAGTTTTAGGAGCATCCATTGCTGACTTAGAAGTGGCTGCTGTTTGCATAGCGCGTTTCAGATGGGGTGTGAGGTATCAAAGGCGGGATGTCAGTAAGAGAATACAACCCTGCTCGATCGTTCCTTTCTATTATTCTATTATTGCTGATCTAGCTAACTCGGCGGGAGACCCCACCCTAACGATTCGCTTGGTGTGGGATGAAAGCCAGGGCGTTTTTACTCAGTCACCTACAGAGGAAAACCCTCCTCCAGGGTTTAGCGCTTAACTGTGGCTCAACGACATTGCGCCAATTTCTCAGATATTCTAGCAGAATGACTAACCGCGCTAGAATCGTCAGATGTTGAGCCTGACCTACACTGACCGAATCTATCCAGACCTCACCCAGGAAGCGGAAATGCTGTTCTGTTGGGAGCAAGGGTAGTGCCCAAAACAGGTAGTGATGACGGAATGAAACCATGATGCGGTCAGCGTCTCGACAGCACCACGGCCTTACATCTTGAGCACTACCCCGACTATTACACTCAAAAGAAAGCCCTGACTCAAGCCAAGAAGGATTTGGTTCGAGCCGTTGTTGCAACAGGCAAATATGCGGGTCGTTGGGCTGGGCAAATCAGCGTTCGATCTAGACCAAGTTTCAAATTGTCTTCAAGTAAGGTTTTTGACGTTCATCCCAAATATCTGGAGGTCATTCATCATGATTGTATGATTAGCTCGGTGCATTCCATAGTTGCGCCCCACCCAAACCCCTTAATTCTTTTATCCTCCCTCATTCCCCTCGTGGATTGACAAAACTCAGGAGACCCTCACCCAACCCCTCTTCTAGAGAGCGGGTTCTAGAGAGCGGGAGAGTCGCTCTAAACCCAACGTTACTTTTCTGATTTCCCTCATTCCTTCATTCCCATGCCCCTATCGCTATACAACACCCTCACCCGTCGCAAAGAAACTTTTGAGCCGATCGTCGCTGGGCAGGTGAAGATGTATTGCTGTGGGGTCACGGTGTATGACTACTGCCATCTGGGGCACGCCCGCTCTTACATTGTTTGGGATACGGTGCGTCGATACCTAAAATGGCGAGGCTACGACGTGCGCTATGTACAAAACTTTACAGATATTGATGACAAAATTCTCAAAAAAGCGCGAGAAGAAAAGTCGTCCATGCAAGCTGTTTCAGAACGATATATTCAGACCTATTTTGAGGATATGAACCGTCTGAACGTGCTAGAGGCAGATGCCTACCCCCGTGCCACCCATAGCCTGAATGGGATTAAACGGCTAATCTACGAGCTAGAACAAAAAGGGTTTGCTTACCCATCGGAGGGCGATGTGTATTATGCCGTGGAGCGCGATCGTACCTACGGCAAACTGTCGGGTCGCAAATTGGACGATCTAAAAGCAGGGGCCAGTGGCCGCGTCGAAATGGAGGATGGGGAGGGGCAGAAAAAACGCAGCCCCTTCGATTTTGCCCTCTGGAAAGCTGCTCGACCCGAAGAACCCGCCTGGGAATCGCCCTGGGGGAGGGGTCGTCCGGGGTGGCACATTGAATGCTCGGCGATGGTGCGCGAGTTTTTGGGCGAAGCGATCGACCTGCACGTCGGTGGCTTAGATCTAATTTTTCCTCACCACGAAAACGAGATTGCTCAATCAGAAGCCGTCACCGGGCAGCCCTTGGCCAAATATTGGATGCACAACGGCATGGTGAATGTGGACGGCATCAAAATGTCCAAATCCCTCGGCAACTTCACCACCATTCGCGACCTGCTCGACCAAGAGGGCATTGATCCGATGGTCGTTCGGCTGTTTGTGTTGGGCGCAAGCTACCGCAAACCGATCGACTTCACCGATGAGTCGATTTCTGCGGCTCAAAACGGCTGGGACACCCTCAAAGAAGGTCTGCTATTTGGGGTTAAACATGCCGCCCAACTCCAGTGGGCCGATGCAGATCTGCAACCCGAAGGCGCGATCGCGTCAGAAGCCGTTGAGCAGTTCAACACGCTGATGGATGACGACTTCAACACGGCTGGCGGGCTGGCGGTTTTGTTTGAACTTGCCAAAGACCTGCGGCGCGAGGGCAATCTGCTTGTTCATGGGCAGAAAATAGAGACCGATCCAGATATTCTCAAGCGTCAATGGCATACTTTGGTCAGCTTGGCTAGGGTTTTGGGTCTAGAAGCGGCCCTAGAAGACGATCGCCCTTCTCAGGGTGAGTTAGGGCTGAGTGAGGCCCAAATTGAGGAGAAAATTCAGCAACGCCGAGCCTTGAAGACTGCCAAAAACTTTGTCGAAGCCGATCGCATTCGCGAGGAGTTGCAAACCCAGGGGATCACGCTAATTGACAAAGTGGGGGGTGAAACCCTCTGGCATCGCAGTTAGACTAGAAAAATCCTTCCGTGTTCTATACTTTCCCTGCCACGATCGATTTTTTAGTGGCTAAGGAAATCTGTTCATGACTCATCCATATCTGAATAATGATTGTTGAATTATCAAAACTGCTCTCAGGGCTTGATGTCCCAGGAGATTGGGTTGGGCTAAGGGCAACCAGAGAAGTCTCCACGACGCGATCGGTGCGGGATGGCATTCCCGAAACCAATGGCACAAGCCTATCGCAAGGGCTAATGGTAGAGGTGTGGGCCAAAGGTCAGATTGGCTACGCAGCGACTAACTCCTTTACGGTGGAGAGGGTGCAAGCTGCCGCCCAGGAGGCATACCGCCAAGCGATCGCCGCCAGCGAATGGAACATTCACCCAACTCCGCTTTCGGCGCGCCCCAAGATGGTCGGCCAATATGTTTCACCCATTCTCAAACCGTTTGATGCCCTGACACCGGGGGAAATCAACGAAATTTTGGTGAAAATTTGCCAAACGCTCAAGGTCAGCGATCGCATTGTCCAAGCCAGTGCCACCGCCTTGACGACCGAAAAAGACACTTGGTTTGTCAGCAGCAATGGGTCTGAGATTCAACAAAAGTTTTGGCAGATTGGCACAGACTACGCGGCCACAGCCCAAGAAGGTGCGGTGATTCAACGTCGATCGCACAATGGCTGGCTGGCCCACTGCTATCAAGGCGGCATGGAACATCTGCTCATTCCTGACCTGTGGAATCAAGTGCAGCAAATTGGTGAACAGGCGATCGAGTTGCTTGAGGCTGAAGAATGCCCCACAGAGACGACCACCCTCGTTTTGGCTCCCGACCAAATGCTGCTACAAATCCACGAAAGCGTCGGCCACCCTCTGGAACTCGATCGCATCCTCGGTGACGAGCGCAACTACGCAGGCGGCAGCTTTGTCAAGGTGGCAGACTTCGGCAACCGAGTCTACGGTTCACCACTAATGAACATCACCTTTGACCCCACCGTCGCTGGAGAGTTTGCTAGCTATGGTTTCGACGATACAGGCGCACCCGCTTCTCGTGAATATTTGATCAAAGAAGGCGTGTTGCAGCGCGGGCTGGGCAGTCTCGAAAGTCAGTCTAGGGCCAACGTTCCTGGGGTAGCTAGCACCCGTGCCTCTTCGTGGAACCGCCCCCCCATCGATCGCATGGCTAACCTGAACCTAGAACCCGGAACCGCCAGTTTTGACGATCTGATCGGCAACATTGAGCACGGCATTTTTATGGAATCAAATCGATCGTGGTCGATCGACGATCAGCGCCACAAATTTCAGTTTAGTTGCGAATATGCCAAACGAATTGAGCAGGGTCAACTCACCCAAACCTTAAGAAACCCCAACTATCGAGGCATTACTCCGCGATTTTGGGGCAGTCTGACAAAACTGGGCGATCGTTCTACCTGGCAGATGTTTGGCACTCCGGTCTGCGGCAAAGGTGAACCCAATCAGGTGATTTGGGTGGGGCATGGGTCGCCCGTGGCAGTATTTGCAGACGTTGAAGTGTTTGGAGGTGGCTCTTGACTACCGAATTGAATGTCCTAGAAGCGAGTTTTAACCAACTTGCAGACTCGATCGCCGATCGTCTCAAGCCCGACGAACACTTCACCCTGACGCTCAACAGCGAGCAGAGCCAGTTCACCCGCTTCAATCATGCTAAGGTGCGACAGACGGGTGCGGTCAACGATGGCAGCGTGCATCTAACCTTGATGTATGACCAGAGAACGGGTTATCTAGAGTTTCCCTTTACCGGAGAGGGGGAGGTCGATCAAGCCCAGGCTCAGCAAGCGCTGGCGGCTCTTCGTCAAGACGTACCGCAACTGCCAATCAATCCTTATCTGGTTCTGCCGGCCGGAAACGGTATCAGTCAAGAAGTTCACATCGGAACGTTGCTGCCTTCAGACGCGGTTGCGGCAACCTTGTTGCCCAGTGTGTCCGATTTAGACTTCACGGGAATCTATGCGGCGGGTCGGGTGATTCGCGCCTATGCCGATTCGGTGGGGCAGAAACATTGGTTCGCTACCGATTCTTTTTCTCTCGACTACTCGCTTTTCACTCCTGAAGGGCAAGCCCTCAAAGGAACGCTGGCTGGGAGCCATTGGGATCAGGAGATTTATCACGCCAAAATTCAAGCGTCGCGCACCCAGATCGATCGCCTCGCCCAACTCCCTAAGCGAATCCAGCGTGGACAATATCGCACCTATTTGGCTCCGGCGGCGATCGCAGAACTGGTCGGAATGCTATCGTGGGGCGGCGTAAGCGAAGCTTCCTATCAGCAGGGGGGTAGCTGTTTTGGGGCGTTGCGCCGTGGAGAGAAGAAGCTCTCACCCAAGTTTACTCTCAAGGAAAATTTTCAACACGGGCTAGTGCCGCGATTTAATGAACTCGGCGAAACCGCTCCGATGGAGTTGTCTGTGATCGAATCGGGCAATTTGGCTAATTTGCTGATTTCCTCTAAAACTGCTAAAGAATATGGTCTTGTTGCCAACGGTGCAAACCACGAAGAAGGGCTACGATCGCCCGAAATTGCCCCTGGCGATCTGGCTGACGGGCAAATTCTCACCACCCTCGACACCGGCCTATACGTCTCCAACTTGCACTATTTAAATTGGAGCGATCGCCCCACCGGCCGAATCACAGGCATGACGCGCTACGCCTGCTTTTGGGTAGAAAAGGGCGAAATTGTGGCTCCGATCGAGAATCTGCGGTTTGATGACAGCCTGTACCAGTTTTGGGGCAGTCATCTAGTGGCGCTGACCAACACCCAAGAATTCATCCCTGACGTAGGAACCTACGACAGTCGCAACCTGGGCGGAACCTGGGTTCCCGGCATGATTGTAGACGACTTTACCTACACCCTTTAGGGGATATTGTGTGAGGGGGCTATTCTTTGAGCGAAAAAGGTTGAGCGTAGATGCGGTGAATCCGAAAGGTGATATGAGTTTCGCCCTGCTGCCAGATCAGTCGATCGATCACCGCATCAGCATGGGCAACCCAATTTGCATCCACTAGAGAGATAGGCACATCGATCGGCATAATTCGATAGCCTGATTTTATGGCTTGGTGGGTCTCTTCGACCTGCAACTGAGCGGGGTAGTTTTGATTCAGCTTCAAAATACTATTCACCTGACAGGGCATTCCCATTAGACAGACCTACAAAGTATTAGTGATATCAACTTAAAGAAATTAGGGCAACGGTCAGTTCTTTAGAACCTTCCTTCGGACAGGGTTCTAGGCGCTAAAATCGCCAATCTAAAATCCAAAATGGTATGAGTTAGCGTTTGGCGATGCCAGGAAACAAGCTCCCCGACTGCTTGGTTTAGGCTGCCAAAGTTGTAGCTGGTGTTGATTTTAGTTGAGAAACTGGGGATCTGGGTATGGAGTAAATTTAGCGTAATCGTTGACTAAAATTAAGCCATTTGGCTGTGCCAATCAAAAAAACGGAATATTATTCCTTAGTCCTATAGATAACTTCTGCAAAACTGCTGGCATGTTCCTGAAGGTAGGCTGAACCGTTGCAAGCACTCAAGCGCTTTGACTTTCAGACTCTGAACAGTGAACGCAATTTACGGAGTGTTCCCTATGAAAGAAAAAACTCGAAGCCTGACGCAGTGTAGCTGGCGCAAGTCTGCGATCGGGCGACCCAAAACCATCAGCGACCCATACCTCGATCGTTTAAGAGAACTGGTGAGCAACAGTCCCAGGGCTTATGGCTATCCCTTTGAGCGGTGGACGGCACACTGGCTCAGGCGACACCTCGCTAAAGAATTTGACATAGAAGTCAGCGATCGTCACATCAATCGATTGCTCACGCAAATGGGACTTTCTACCCGTCAGCGAAAAGCCAATCTTGAGAGGGTGCGCCGATCGCGCGAGAATGCCCCCCTTACCTTCTCAGACTTGAACCCGTGTGACGTTTCATCTACGACGACTTCTGGGCAACTGGTGCTGCACTAAAATTTGCCCCTCATGATTTCAATTTGCCCCTCATCAAAGACTTCTTGTGAAAGGTTTATCGCTGCATCCTACCATCACTCGATTGTTCCCGTTTGTGCGATCGGCGCTTTATTAGATCGGGGTGCAACTTTTCTCAATCATTCAAATTGCTTTTTGATGGGCTAGAGAGCCGTAATTTGAGTGCTCAATCTGGGGAAGCATGAGTCTACAAAGATCTAAAATTGTATGTCTCTAAAGCTTGGCTGAGATGAATGATCAAAGAAGCTCAGAATGTTTAGTTGTGATTATGAACAACGAGCGAGATATGGAAATCGCCCGTGAACAGCATTGGTATCGAATTCCTGTGGAGAGTGTAGAAAAGTACCTGAAAAAGCGTTGCAACCCTGAATGGTTGGCGTTTTATCAAACCAAAGTTTTTGGGGATGAAGGTTACGCTATTCGCTATTATGCAAAGGTAAAAAAGGTCGAAATCGTCGATCGTGTACACCTTTTTCCTGAAGATTCTATTTCTAAAAAACGCTACTACAAAATTGAAATTTCTGCCCTAGAGCGCCTATCGCAACCCATTATTAGTCAACATTTTAGACGAATAGTTTTTATTCAAACAACGCTAGAAAAACTAAAAAACGCGACAGAAGTTAAGGAGCTTTATAGCCCACCCTAAACTCGATTTTATCCGTTTCCTTCTCTTCCATAGGCTTGCCAGGCGAGATCAACCAAACCGTTGACGATCGCCGCCGCTACTACTGCGCTGCCTTTGCGCCCCTCGGTGCGAATGTGAGGAATCAGAGAATCGTTGAGCCGAGCCTTGGCTACATCAACATCAACAAAGCCAGAAGGCGTACCAATGACCAGAGCAGGCTTGATTTCTTCAGCCTCGATCAGTTCAACTAGAGCAGAGAGCGCGGTTTGGGCTTGACCTACGACAAAAATGCCCTCTGGATACCGCCTTGCCAGGGTTTCGATTCCCCAGGCGGCACGGGTTTTGTCTTTCTGGGGACGGGTCAGCGCTTCCATGCTGCAATAGATGGGGTTGGCAAAGGTGTTTTGGATATTGGTGGTGATGCCCACCTGCACCATGGGCACATCGACGACGATCGTAGTTCTTGCGGCCAAAGCGGCAGCCCCAGACTGCAACGCCAATTCCGAGAAACGAATGAGTGACTTGTACTCAAAATCAGCCGTTGCATAGATTACTCGACGGACAATTTCGTATTCTGCGGGTGAGAAGGCATGGTCGCCAATTTCACGATCGATAATGGCCAGACTTTGGGCATCTGATGCGTGCCACTCCATAGGGTTTTGCGAGGTCTTCAAGGTGATCCGTATCCGCTTACAGCTTACCAGGTTGTGGTAATTTCAGCGTTTAGTCGCCCAGAACCTTGAGCAAAAATTCTGTGAGGGAGGGCGTTTTCATTTCTTCCATAACTTCCGTGTGTACGATGTCAAATTTTGCACCTGCGGATTTGAGGTTTTCATCTAAAGCGGCGAGAAAACCCCTGGCGATCAGATCGTCACCGAGTTGGATAAAACCAATACCGAGTTCGCTGCCTCGATCGAGCTTGTCAGTTGTGTGCACAATCAGGCGAGAAATGGCCATGCGATCGCTCGGCTCTCCGTCGATGAGCACAAGAATCATTTCGCCGTTGGGCTTGGTTTGTTGGGCAGCTTTGCGAGCAAAGTAATCGTCCAAAACCGTTTTCAGAATGTCGAGCAAGTTGACGGTTTCGGGTGGGTAGTGGGCCTCAAAAATATCGCTTAACTGCTCTGGCTTCACCTGTTTGTAAGCTTTGAATTGCTCTGATGCATCTCGGCAGGAAAGGTAAAGCGTGATGCCGTCTGGGTCGAGGGCTTCGCAGGTTTGGGCGAGGGCGACGATCGCGTCGTGGGCTTTGAGCCAGCGCTGTTCGTAGCCGGGCGGGGTTGCAGGAAGCGTGGGGCGAGTTTTGGCAACTACGATCGTGTAGTCGCGGTTTTGTAAGAGCACGTCGGACATAGGAAATGTGGGCTGAGGTTGCATCCAGAATAATCGATCGCAACAACACTGCTTCACTTGCTCAGGTTTTCTTGGGCCCAGAGTGCGGCTTGGGTGCGATCGCGCAACCCCAGTTGTCCTAAAATTCGCGTGATGTAATTCTTGACTGTACCCTCGGTCAAATGGAGCGTCTGAGCGATTTCTCGGTTGTTTTTGCCCCGTCCGAGCAGGGTGAGAATTTCGGCTTCGCGCTGGGTGAGAGCGGGGTGAGTCGTCGAGTCTTTCTCAAACGCGGCGGGATTGATTTGGGCGAATACCTTGGGTGCGATCGTGGGGCCCAGTTGGCTAAACCCCTGATGTAGCGTGCGAATTGCTGTGGCCACTTGTGCAGAGGGCGTACTTTTGAGCACATAGCCCAATGCCCCTGCCTGCAAAGATTTCCAGATATACTCGTCTTCGTCAAACGTTGTCAGCACCAAGACTCGAATCCAGGGATAGCGTTGATGAATTTCACGGGTTGCCGCCACCCCATCACAGAGCGGCATTCGGACATCCATCAAAACCACGTCGGGCTGAAACTGCTGGGTGAGGGCGATCGCTTCCTGTCCATTTCCTGCCTCGGCCACTACTTCTAGGTCGTCCTCCAGCGACAGCAGGGAGGCGAGTCCTTGCCGAAACAGGGGTTGGTCGTCTACGAGCAGAAGGCGGATCATTGCGGAATTGTCACCTCAATTTGTGTGCCTTTGCTGGGTGCGGTGGCGATCGTCAGGTTGCCGCCTAACATTTGCACCCGTTCTTGCATTCCTCTTAGCCCAAAGCCAGAAACCGGAATTTGAGGGTCAAAGCCCTGGCCATCGTCGCTGAGTTTGAGGGTGAGATGGTCGGTGGTGGCGTGGCTGTGGAGGCTAGCGCAGGATGCTTGAGCATGTTTTTGAATGTTGGTGAAGCCTTCTTGGACGATGCAATAAAGCTGGTGGCTGGTTTGCAGGGGCAAGGGAGGTAGATTGAGGTCGAGGTCGATCGTCAAGCGTTGATTTTGCTGAATTTGCTCGATCAGGGCGATCAGGGCTTTGTTGAGGTCAAACTCTGCTTCGCGCATGGGCTGAAGGGCCTGACGCACATCTTGTAGGCATTGGGTGGCCAACAGCTTGGCGGTGTCTAGGGCTTGGAGGGCCTGGTCGGGGTTGCGCTGACGCAGTTTTTGGGCGACCTCTAGTTGAACGTCTAGCGTCGTTAGGGTGTGACCTAGCGAGTCGTGAATTTCGCGGGCAATGCGTGTCCGTTCTAGGTCAGCAGCAAGAACTTCAACTTCTTTGGACAATGCCTCTGCCCGTTGTCGGCTTTTGCGTTCTGACAACATGGCGAAGCTAAAGAGAATGACAAAGGTGCTAGCTGCGAGATATCCGCCGATGCCGTTGACGAGTAAGCTGGTGAGCAGAGTTCTGGTGTTGTCGAGGGGGTAAGTCCGGGTGAGTTCGATCGCCTTTGGCAAACTCAAAACCATGACGACGTTCCAGGCGATTCCAGTGGTGATGACTGTGATGACGACATCGCGACGATCGAGCAAAAAGCAGCTTTTGGCAATTTGAAAATAAAGCAAAACGGACAAATCTAAACAGGTTACTTGGGCAAAAATAACTAATAAGATCTCCGTCCAAACGTAGGCTCTTCTCTGCCAAAGTGGACGCTCGATCGGAAAGATCAAACTCAAGAGTACCAAAATACCTAGCACTGCCCACATTCCCCAGATGGGAATTTCTCGCCAATAGTTGGGGCTAGTGTCTAACACGATTGTGGCAACAATCACCGCTAAGATTGTCCATTCCACATATCGCAGCATATTGCGAATCGAGAGAACCGTAGGAATGGGAGGAGCGATCGATTTCTGGGTCATGCAGACAAACCGCCAGAATTTCTTAAGAGGCCTAAATCTAAAGTGAACTGATCCAAATCGTAGTGTGTTTACCGAGAAATTTTGTATGACCAAAGTCACCCAAATCAATTATTTTGAGTCGTGCCTGATCTCGAAGCCTGGAGGAATTTTGAAGTCGAGCAGCAAAATATCTCTGGGACGATCGCTCAAGTTCCAGGCTTCATGCTCTGAGGTATCATCAAACACGAGGCATTGCCCATTGACCCATTGCTTAATCTCGGATGCAACTCGCAGGGCGCATTTTTCAGGAACAGACAACCCCAAATGGCAACGCAAGACATTAGTAGGTTTGCCAGAATGGGGAACGATATGCGCGCCAGGGGCAAGCCGCGAAAAGCCAGCCGTGATCATGCCCGGAATCGCCTCGACTAATCTAGACGTTTCGGGACATAGTTCACAGTTAATATCAATTTTGACTCCCAAAAATAGATACCAAAATATCCCATCCTGTTTTCTTTTGCTAGAAGATATCTTTTCGGGATAGGGTATGAAGTCTTGGCTGCCAAGCTGGCTCAATTCGTGCTCAATCGCTCGCCAATTGGCTTCGAGATGCTCAACAAATTCAAACTTTTTAGGATCGTAATACACGGTTTTTGGTAGGTTAGGTATAAAAGAATCTGACTGGTAAATGGTTAGCGATCGTCGGGTAAAAATGGCTTCCAAAAAATTAGCCCGATCACAAATCGAAAGCGGTTCCAACTGCCTCGAATGCGACTAGATACTCGCCATACAAAAACCACAAACGCCCACCCCTGGCCAATTTCTTCCCACAAACTTGTTTGGGTTGGCTCAATTTTAGGCGGTGTCAGCCCAGCAGAGATCAGTTCCCTATTGGTCTCTACATTGGTCTCTACATTGGTCTCTACATTGGTCTCTACACTAATACCATCTACACTTTTTGGCGCGATCGGTTCTCTGTCCATGCTGCTTCTCATTTTTGTCAGGGGGGTTGTCAAAGGGGTAGATCCCAGGCTACTGAGCTTATCATTCTAACGATTGCCCTTCAAACCCGTACCCCAACGATCGAGTGCCTGACTCAGCCACGGTTAATTATGCACAGTGTTGAATGAGCTTTGGTTAAGTGTGAGAATGAAGCGGCGATCGTACCCTTCATTCCTATGATTTCGACTCGAACCATTATTGGCTCAGAAACGTTCATATCCCCGCGTCGATTGTCATAGGTGGGGCAAAGTGGACTCCCCGCAAACCACCCCCCGATCGCCTCCTATCTCTAGACTTGGAGATCGCCGACGGCAGCATCGCTACGATCGTCGCCGCCGGAACCTACACCACCTACAATCACCCCTCCTGCGATTTACAAGGCGGACTGGTCTTTCCATGTTTTGTCGATTTGCACACCCATCTCGACAAAGGGCACATTTGGCATCGCGCCCCCCAACCCAGATGGCAAATTTGAAAGTGCCTTGAGGGTCGTCAAAGCCGATGCCGAAAAAACTGGAGCGCCGAGGATGTCTACCGCCGCATGGAATTTGGGTTGAAATGCAGCTACGCCCACGGTACAAAAGCCATTCGTACACACATCGATGCCTTTGGGGCGCAAGCCGAAATTAGTTTTGGGGCATTCAAAGCCCTGCGCGAAGAATGGAGCGATCGCTTAATCTTACAAGCTGTTTGTCTCGTGCCCCTAGAGTATTTTCTCACCCCTGAAGGTGAAAAATTAGCCGACCTGGTTGCCGAAGTGGGCGGCATTTTGGGCGGCGTGGCTTACATGAATCCTGATATTGCAGTGCAGATCGATCGGGTCTTTGCCTTAGCTAAAGCGCGTCAGTTAAATCTAGATTTTCACACCGACGAAACCGACGATCCCACTTCGATCACCCTGCGATATGTTGCCCAGGCAGCAATTCGACACAACTATAAAGGGCGCGTCGTCTGTGGGCACTGCTGTAGCTTATCAGTGCAAGAAACCGCCGAAGCCAATGCCACGATCGCCCTCGTCAAAAAAGCGAAGATTGGCATCGTCAGCCTGCCCCTGTGCAACCTCTATTTGCAGGATCGGCAAACCGGGCGCACCCCTCGCTGGCGTGGAGTCACCTTGTTGCACGAGCTAAAACAAAGTGGCATAACGGTTGCGATCGCCCACGACAATTGCCGCGACCCATTTTATGCCTTTGGCGATCACGATGCGTTTGAAGTGTTCAATCTTTCCGTGAGAACTGCTCACCTCGATCGACCCTACGGCGACTGGGTAAATGCGATTACCCTCAACCCCGCCGATCTGATGGGCTTGCCCAACGTCGGCAGAATTGGAGCCGGACTGCCCGCCGATCTGGTGCTATTTAAAGCCAGAAACTACAGTGAACTGCTCTCGCGATCGCAGCACGATCGCCGAGTCTTACGTAATGGAACGGCGATCGATTCCACGCTGCCCAGCTACGCCGAACTAGACGATCTGATGCAATCCCAATAGCCATTACTTTTAGAACCCATGAATTCAATTAGCCCAGACTTCCAGCGCAGGGCGAACATCGAAGCAGAGAGTTTTCCAAGCCTCCTCATCCCCTTGAGTCGCCCAATCGGAGGATTCTAAGTTTTCTTCTAGGAACCAAAATCGATCCAGGAAACGCTAAAAAAATCTGTAGGGTAATAAAGCGGTGCATTTTAATTGTCCTGTGCAGAGATGGGGTATGAATCAAGAAGCGTTGGCGCAACAGGTGAAACTTATTCAAGACCAACTGCAAGAGTTGCAACGCGCGATCGCGCCACCTCCCTTAGTAAAGCCGGTTTTTGAGCGCTTGCTTTCTCATGTGCAACAGCTAGAGAAAATTGTCAAAGATTCAGCGCCTCAACTTCAATTGGATCTCAAACCTCAAACCTCAAACCTAACGGCAGATGCCGAGCAAATTCTCAGAGCGAGTGAAGAAAAGTGGCGTGCCCTCAGCGTTTGTTCGCCCGTGGGGATTTTTACCTGCGATGTGCGCGGGCGAGTCAACTACACCAATCCGAGATGTCGCGAGATTGGCGGTCTTACCCTAGAGGAGAGCTTGGGAGAGGGCTTTGCAGAGTTTATTCACCCTAGCGATCGCGATCGCGTTCTGTCTGCCTGGTTTTCGATCGCCGAGTCAGGGCAGCAACATGCCGACGAATTTCGCGTCCTGCAACCCGACGGCTCTCTACGCTGGGTCAAAATGCGAACGGCTCCCATTTTGTCTGATCTCAACGAATTAATCGGCCATACGGGAACCGTTGAAGATATCACCAAACAAAAACAAGCCGAGGAACAAATCAAAGGTTCTCTCAAAGAAAAAGAAGCCCTGCTCAAAGAAATTCATCATCGGGTTAAAAACAATCTGCAAATTATTTCGAGCCTAATCTATCTTCAAGCACAGCGCATTGACGACCCACACGTTCGCCAGATTTTTGAAGATAGCCAAAGTCGAATTAGCTCAATGGCTCTGGTTCACGATAGTTTATATCGGTCAGATAATTTGACGATGATTAATCTATCTGAATATATTCAAACCCTGGCAACGAGTCTTTTCTATACTTACAGAATTCAATCTGATCTCGTGCAGCTAAGAGTAGACATCGACCCAGAGGTTTTGGTCAGTTTAGAAACCGCCATTCCCTGTGGCCTAATTCTCAATGAATTAATGACAAATGCTCTCAAACATGGCTTTGCTGATGGAAGACAAGGCGAAATCGCCGTCTTGCTAGAAACCGAGTCTCAAACAAAAATTTGCTTGATTGTTGAGAATGATGGCAGCAATTTACCCGATGCTTTTGAATTGCAAACCATTCGATCGATGGGTCTACGCTTGGTTCATGCTCTGGTCAATCAACTTCAAGGAACCCTTGACCTCGATCGAACTACAAAACTCGCTTTAAAGTGACGTTCGATCACTCCTAATTGACACAAACTCACCCTACAATACGGTGGGTAAGTGAAATCACTTGCCCTTTCAAGCTGAGACGTATCTTGTATATCCCTCTACTGACAAAAATTAGGCTGCTAAATTGTTAAATACAATTCCAGCTTTTGCTATCTCAACCGATCAATTAATCTGTTTCAAAAAGATATAACTTTAGGCAGATTAACGCTTCGTTTAACTTAGCTGAATGGAACCGACAGCCTAAGCAGGGGACGTATTTTCTTCTCAATGTGTTTCTCTGAAAACAACAAGTCTCAGGTGTGCGAAGAACTGCTACAGACGAACGTGAGAGCATGGCAAAAATACTGGTGGTCGAAGATGAAAGTGTTGTGGCTTGGCATATTCAAGAAGCGTTGCAGAAGCTAGGTCACGAAGTAATTGCTATTGCTCAGACCGGGAAAGATGCGATCAAGCTGGCGATCGCGGCTCAGCCCGCCTTAGTGTTGATGGACATTCAACTTCACGGCAGCATTGACGGGTGGCAGCCTCAGAATATATCTACTTTCAGCTAAACTTACCCGTTGTCTATCTGACGGCCCACGCCGACGAGCAAACCCTTCAGCGAGCCACCGAAACGTCACCCTTTGGCTATTTAGTCAAACCGTTTCAAGAGGCAGAGTTACATTCAACGATCAAAATTGCCCTCCGGCGACACCAACTCGAAACCGCCCTAAAAGATGCCCAACAATGGTACGCCACGACGCTAATAAGTATCGGCGATGCCACGATCGCCACCGACGTAGATGGCTTTGTCGCTTTTATGAACCCAACGGCTGAAATTCTCACAGGCTGGGAGCAAGAGCAGGCCCTTGGCGAGTTTGCCACGCGCGTGCTGGATTTGGTGCACGAAGAAACAGGGGAAGCGATCGAGAATCCGTTGTTGTCTGCCATCTGTCGGGGCGATACGGTCATGTTGCCCGAACGGTCTCTGCTGCGGGCCAGAGATGGGACGCAAAGACCCGTAGGAGACAGTGCTGCTCCTATTCGCAACCGAGACGGCGAAATTATTGGCGGCATTATGGTGTTTCAAGATATGAGCGATCGCCGCCGCAATGAGGCATTTCTGCAACGCCAAAACCAGATTCTAGAACGCAGCCAAGATCGGCTCACCCTACAACTTCGAGAACGCAACGATCAACTCGCTCAGGCGATCGGCTCGACTCAACTCTGGCAGCGAGTCTTAGAGCGATCGCGCTCGTCGAGCGATTGTACCCAAATTTTGCAGTTGACCGTAGAAGAACTGGGCCGCACCCTAGAAGCGAGCTATGGCTGGGCCGCCCTCCACGATGCCAGCTATACTACTTCGACGATCGTCTGTGAATATGGCGGCAACTGGGCAATACGATCGACCCCACCCTCTGCGATCGGCACGCGCATTCAGCTAGGCGATTTTTCTCGATTTTACTTTCACCTATTTCAGCGAGAATCCTGGCTCGATCCGGCTCCTGATCTACTGCCGCCCATCTATCGAGATTTTTTGCAATTAGCGGCTCAAATGCTGATCTGCCCGATTCAAGACGGGCATCGCGTCATCGGCGAAGTGGGAATTCTCACCCAAAACCCAGCAATCAACTCAAAGTTTCAGGCAGATCTAATCGCGCAAATCGTCAGCCAAGCTACGATCGCCCTCAAACAAGAGTGCTGAAAACAGGCAAGCACAAAAACAAAATTTCAACCTCTGCGGGTGACTCCGCTGAACTCAATGGGCCCAAACCTCGATCCTGCCTTCTCGCTCGCCCTAGCCCTCCTTCTACTACAATGATTGAGAACATCGGAGAGCAAGAAAATCGGAGGCATCGGTTATGAACTTCTTTGGAATTGGCTTACCAGAAATGGTGCTAATTTTGGTGATTGCTCTGCTTGTGTTTGGGCCCAAAAACTTCCTGAGATTGGGCGCAGCTTGGGGAAAGGAATTCGCAGCTTTCAGGATGCTTCCAAGGAATTTGAGGCTGAATTTAAGCGAGAGGCAGAGCAAATTCAGCGAACCGTCAGTGAACCGATGCAGGCAACCCTGGAGACCTCGCAGCCAACCCTAGCCCCCGCCGACGAGTTAGCCGCTTCCGCCGAAGTGTCACAAGAGGCGATCGCCGCTCCTTCTGAACCTGTCAATCCTACCTAACTCCGCCTCCTTTCATGCCCGAAGCCACTCCGCCCCAATTGGTCATTCCTCAACTCATTGTAGGATTGGGCAACCCTGGTAGTCAGTACGAAAAGACGCGTCACAATGTTGGGTTCATGGCGATCGATGCCCTCGCCAAAACCTGGCAAATTGGGCTTTCCGCCCACAAAAAATTTCAGGGTAGCTTTGGTGAAGGCAAGGGCCCTGCTGGCAAAATTCGCCTCCTCAAGCCCACGACCTTTATGAATAACTCTGGGCAGGCAATCCGATCGGTGGTGGATTGGTATAAGCTCTCACCCGAAGCGGTGCTGGTGGTCTACGATGATATGGATTTGCCCGTGGGACGGTTGCGAATTCGCCTGTCGGGTTCGGCGGGGGGGCAAAAAGGCATGAAATCGGCGATCGACCATTTGGGAACCCAGAATTTTCCTCGCTTGCGGATTGGGATTGGCAGCGCAAAATCTTCTGTGGGCGAAAAAGACGCAGTTTCCCATGTCCTGGGGAAATTTTCGAGCGCAGACGCTAAATTAATTGATGAAGTCTTGCGCTTGACCGTGGATGCGATCGATCTGAGCCTCAAACAAGGGGTTGAAAAATCGATGAGTCTTTACAACAATCGAATCATTGAGTCGCAGACTGCCTGAATATTGCCCTCAATGCACTGTGTGTCAAACTGTGCCAACCTGTGTCAAAACGTCTTCCTGAAACTACCGCCCATGTTCGTATCACTCGCCAAAGCTGGCAACACGGCAGCATTGAGGGAGAAGTTCGTGCGAATCAGTTTGAGTGGCATTTTCACTGGCATTTTCGCCAGGGTCGTCTCCTCGTCGAGCCTTCCCTCGGTCGGGCGTTGATCAAAGAGCCATTGGGACGATTTTTAGAGCAAAAAGACTATCAATTAGAGCCAGGCGGAGATTACTCCTTCACAATTCGGGCAGAGCTTTAGCGGATGTTTGAAACCTATCGTTCTGGCAGTCACCCGTCCCCAGACTGGCAGTTGGGGCGAATCGAACCCAGTCCTTTGCAAAGGACTGAAGACCCGATTTTAATGGGAGAGGGCGCAAGCAAGAGTCCGGTTCTCCTTCTCCCAACTTGGCAGAAGCGGTGAGGGGATGAGGGCGAAAATTTCGGCATTCATCAATCTACATCCGTTTAGACGCAGTCGGGCGATCGTTCGCCTCCCTTCAGAGCGCACACGAAATCAGGTCGAAAATTGGTTCATGGATATGGAAAATCAGCTATTCTCCCACACCACTCTGTTTAATGCATAGCAACTAGAAAACGTCTACCAATAATCCTATAGAGAACTTTGAGATTGATTGGAGATCTCGATAGAGTAGGGTGCTGGGTTCATCTATTTTCAGTATTTAATGTAGATATGTAACATATCTAACGGGAACTGGTCTAAGACGTGAGTATACGGAGCCTGTATGTCTAATTTGTTTCTTGAAGTGGCAAAGGGCGGGCCAATCATGGTTCCTATTGTGGGTTTATCGGTTGCTAGTCTGGCGATCGCCTTTGAGCGCAGCCTATTTTGGTATCGAATCTCACGGGGCGGAAATCGCATTGCGGCTCAGATTTTGGCGGCAGCGCGAGAAGATTTAGACAAAGCCCGCGCTGTTGCTGAAGATGCCCAACATATGCCAGTGGCGCGATTTTTACTTGCCCCCTTGCAGCTAGAGCAACCTGACCCCGAAACTTTCCGTCTGGCCCTAGAAGCAGCGGCCGATCGCGAATTTGTGCAGATGCGTAGGGGCGACAAACTCCTCGAAACGGTAGTTGCTATGGCTCCTCTCTTTGGCTTGCTGGGAACTGTCACCGGATTGACCCTAACCTTCTTTAACCTCGATGCCGGAGGTAGCGGTGGATCGGGGGGCAAGGCGAATGTGGATTTATCTAAAGCGGCGACAGGAATTGCTGAAGCCCTTGTCACGACGGCAGGAGGCATGGTTGTGGCACTCATTGCGCTGGCCGTCTTGCGACTTTGTGTGACAATGCAGAGCCGCCAGATGGATGCGTTTTCGGATATGGGAAGTGAACTAGAACTGATCTACCGCCAAAGTTGGCATCAGACGAAATGGGCTGAAGTCTCCTCTAGCAATAGACCCATGCCAGAAGACGAGAAGGTCGTCGAACAGTTAGCGACGTTGATTCAACAGTTGACTCGGCAATAGGGGCCGGCTTTCTAGAAAAGAAGTGACCCGCTGTCTTCGACTACGCTCTGCCAGCTTGCGCCCTGAGCGAAGTCGAAGGGCAAAGGTCGGAAGGTAAAATCTTTTTTAGAAAGTGCCTCAGTCTCTTGAGGGGGCTGGGTTCGGTTAGCCCTGAATTTTCAATCTGGGGTGGGGCACGATCGTAGCCAGAAGGCTTTTAAACACGCCCTGGGGGTCTGTCAAGAATGTTTTGAGGGGCTGAAAACCGTGAAAATGTCAAAACGAGGTCTCATAGCGAGTCGCTAACTAATCGTTCTAAATATCGCTCGATTAGTAGAATGGCCACAATGTCATCGATTTCGCGGGGCGGGGTTCGCATTCCCTGGGGGATTAAGCTCATCAGCCCTTTGGGAGGGTACATCTGCCAATAGCGATCGCGGGCCTCTAAACTGCTGTGACGCTCATCTACTGTGATCACCCGCAGAGGATCGGGTAGCGCCGTAAGTTTTTGCTTCCAGGCTTTAGAGGAGGTCTGATCGCCCATGACCAAAAGTGAAATGGGGAACTGTTGCCGTAGGGTTTGCAAGGTTGCGATCGCGCTTTCGGCGGCGACCACTTGATGGTAGTAAAGTCTCCGATCAACGCCCATCACTGCTAGCCCACACTTTTGACGACCCGGATCAAACCCCAAAATCACAGGCTGATCAGGAAAAATCTCGTCTGCCACCATCTGCCTCGTCCCTAGTGTGTCTCATGTGCTCACGATACCATTCTCCTCTCCCTGTTGCTCAAGAGGCTGTTCGCAGGATCACCGCTCCATTTTGCATGGCCACCAATTCTATTTTGAGGGGCCCCACCGTGTAAGTGACTTCTGCGGCCACAATGCGAAGCTCGATCGTAGAATTATTGTATTGTCGTAACTGCTCCACAAAGGTTGACCACGCCTGTAAGTGGTCGATTTGGACTGCTTCAGTCAATACGCCCGCGCGACGGGCCCGAAAGTTGGACGCAGCCACAAGCTGGCTAATGCTCTGGTTTAGCTCCTCTGTCGAAAGGTTGGCCGGTTCGATCGACTTTGATGCAACCACATCTCCTGCTAGAAACAACACCTGATTTCTGACGGCATCGGCAAAGACGGCAACGGGTGTTTTTTCTCCTTGCACATAGTTTGCCGCAGCGATAATTCTCACCACATAATCCTGACCGTCGTTAATCTGATCGATTAGCTGTTGCACCTCAGGATTGGTAATTTGCACCACCTGCACATCTTCTGTCACTCCTGGTTGTACGGCTTGCAGGGCAACGCGGTTTGCCTGACGCAGCAGTTGATCGACCGCCTGGTTGACCAGGTTGGGGTCAACAATTCGCACGATCGCAGAGGCAAGCACCTGATTGCGTTGAATTCGCAAAATGCCCCGACGAATCAAATCAGCTTCTTGCTCAGATAGCTGCACCTTTTGGGCGAGATAGGTTTGCTGGGCCTCCAATTCTTTGAGGCGACTTTCTCGCTGGGCAATCACCAGATCTTGATCGGCGATACGCTGGTCGCGCTGTTCGATCGTAGCGTTGCGCTGGGCAATTTCGGTGTCGCGTTGGGCAATTTGCTGTTTGACCTGATCGCGCTGGGCAATCAAAATTTGTCGATCGGATTGCAGTTGGCTAATTTCTGAGCGTAACTTGAGCGCCTGTTGAGAAACGGTGCTGAGTTGCCCTCGAATGAGATCGCGCTGGGTTTCTGCTCGTTGGCGTTGGGCTTCTGCTTGGGCTTGTCTGACCACTGAGACTTTCAGAGACTCATTGATACGATCGAGTCGCGTCTGAACTTCTGCCTGCTGTGTTCTGGCTTGCCCTAGCTGCTGTTCGACTTGCGCTTTCTGCTGGGTGATTTCTTCTAGACCGTCGAGGGTGCGTTTGAGCGTGTCACGAGTGCCAGAAAGCTTGCGTTCGATTTGCCCCAGCTGAAAAATGCCGACGCGCAGCCGCTCATTTGTAACCAGCAATAGCGCCATTGTCGCCGCAGAAATAAAGCTTCCAGTCAGAATCGTAACCAGAACTGCCGTTTTTTTGGGACGCAGGTTAAAGAGACTGAGCCGCGCTTTGCCCACGCGAGTGCCAATGCGATCGCCCACTGTGGCAATCACTCCACCCAGAATTAGTACTGCCAAAATCAGGACGACCGCACTGGACATCGATTTGCCACCGACTTTTGTTTTCACTGCAATCTGACCCACGATGGTCTAGAGTTTTGCGCGTCTGAGGTCGATCGCGATTTGCTCTAGGCATCGATCGGATTCAGCCTATATTATGCACTCTGCCCTCTGTTCGCGTTCATCCCATTCTGTAATCACTGACTCAATCCTGCAATTTTTAAGATCGATCCCAAAGACAATCCCTAAATTTTTATCTCTCGTGCGTCAGTCCTGATCTTAAGAAATGCTCTATTCCTGACGATGGTTGGGTCTATCTCCTTTGAGGGATTGGTTTGCTGAAGGTAGATTGCTAGCCTTAGAAAGTGACTTAAAGGTTTTAGGAGAAGTTTAATATGAACATTATTGCTTGGATTATATTAGGACTCATTGCCGGGGCGATCGCAAAAGCAATCTACCCTGGCGACCAGGGCGGCGGAATTGTGGGAACGATCGTATTGGGAATTATCGGTGCATTTCTGGGCGGCACTCTGTTTAGCTTTCTCAATACAGGGAGTCTCTCACTAGTAGGAGCTAGTTTGAGTATTCCGGGGATCTTTGTGGCAGTGTTAGGTGCGATCGTGGCTATCTTTTTGTGGGGCCTTCTGACCCGTCGAGCGGCTTAGCCTGAGATCAAGAAGCTATTAGGGATCTGCGAGTTAATAATGGGATCGCCAGCCAGGTTTCGACTCTGCTCAGCCTTTAACCGTCGAGGCTTGAGCGGAGCCGAAACCCGATTCCCTGGTATTTTATTTTCATGCAAACCCTAAAGGACGATCGCGAAGACAAAATGCCTGGCAAAAATCAACTCTCCTAGGGACAAGGCCCTGCCCTGCCCTCAGCCTCGGTGTAGGGTTGAAAAGATTACTAAGATTTTGCACCACTCTCAACAAGTCGATTCTTGAAGAGAATATACTGCGTCAGCCTATAGATTTTTGGTTTAGAAGGGGTGTGAGGGCTGCGCCCCCAGCCAGGGGTTCCACCCCTGCACCCCGTCCAAAATCTTTAATTTATGCCCTGACAAAGTATAGAACCCTTCTGAATTTGGAATTGCTGATTG
>JAAUOZ010000185.1 GCA_012034655.1 Leptolyngbyaceae cyanobacterium CSU_1_3
TTTGAGATCAAAGGGTTGCTGCTCTAGCTCAAGTTTCCCGATTCAATTTTTGAAAAGTCGAGAATGTCGTTGATGATCGTCAGCAAGGTATCGCCACTGCCGCGAATTGTTTCGATAAAATCGCGCTGTTGCTCGGTGAGCTTCATGTCGAGCAGTAGCCCGGTTAGACCAATGACCGCATTCATGGGCGTGCGAATCTCGTGGCTCATGGTGGCCAAAAACTCGCTCTTAGCCCGATTTGCATCTTCTGCGGATTGTTTTGCCTGCGCCAAAGCCAGGTTTTGTTCGGTGAGCTTTTCGCGTTGGAGGGTTTCTCGCTTGAGCAATCGCGCCTGGGCTAGGGCAATTCCGACCTGATCGGCGACCGCTTCTAGCAGTTCGATTTCGTCGTCGCTCCACGGCCGAAAGCCATCACACTGGTGCAAACTGATGATGCCGTTGGGTTGCCCTTGGTAGGAGGTGCGAACGGCGAGTACAGACTTAAGTTGCACTTGTTTGCAGATGGCGTTGGTAGGTTGCAGCAGAGGGTCAGTGTGGACATTGAAGGAAGCGATCGCGCGATCGTGGGTCAACAACGACTCCATATGGGGGTTGCCGACAATGGGAATTTCTAACCCAAACAGCGATGACCACCCCGCCTCTAGATACTCGGCAACCAAGGGAATTTTGGGCGAGGAAGTCTCTAGCTGAGAAAGCTCAAACCCAGACAGCAAAGCATCTTCAGCCGTCACCACATAGGCGTGAATCAGACAGCGATTGACCCGAAAGGCTCGACCCATCTGAGTCGCGGTTGTTTGCACAATCTGCTGAGTATCAAGACTCTGGCGAATTTCTTGCGTGATCTGTTTGAGCAGCAGCGTTCGCTGATATTGGCGTTGGAGTGCATCTTCGGCTTGTTTGCGTTCGGTCGTGTCAGTCTGGACTCCGATATAGTGTGTCAGTCGCCCGTCTGCATCCCGAACGGGTGAAATCGAAAGTTCGTTCCAAAATAAGATGCCGTCTTTGCGATAGTTTCTCAGGTTGACGACACAATCTTCGCCCGCCTTGATCGCTCGGCGTAAAGATTCTAGGGCCGGTTGGTTGGCTTCGGGGCCTTCTAGAAATCGCCCATTTTTGCCGACTACTTCATCGATCGAGTAGCCTGTGATTCTCTCAAAGCCAGGATTGACATAAATCATCGGATTGTCGGGCAGTGTGGCATCGGTGATGATGATGCCATTGTTGCTGGCCTCGATCGCCCGTTCTAGCAGCCGCAACCGAATCTCCGCCTGTTTAGATTCGGTAATATCTCGACACACGCAGATAAAACCGCCCTGGGTCAGAGTAAGGGACACTTCCTCAAAAAAGGTACTGCCGTCTTGGCGTTTGGCGATCGCTTCTCCGCGCCACTGCCCTTCTCGATGCAGCACGGGCAGCACATCGCGCTCGATCCGACTCATTTCGGTAGGGTAGTAGAGGGTGTGCAGTTTTTTCCCCATCAAATCTTGGCTGCGATGGTAGCCAAAAATTTTGACGTAGGCATCATTGAGATAGAGAAACTTGCCGTCGTTGTTGAGAATAGCAATGCCATCCATAGCGGCGACGACGGCGATCGATTGCCGATGCAACCCCTCTGGGTCGGTAAGCAAATTGGTGACCTGCCGGATCAGCCGTCGGGCGATCGGGTGGGCGTTCATCCGAGACTTTTTTTGTCGCAGTTGACGAACCAAAAAAATGAAGATCGCCACATTCACCAGTGCCGCGATCGCATTTGCACTCAGAAAAGCCCACTCAAGAGTCACTGCAAGCATTCAAGGTTCGCTCTTACTGATGACTATCCTAGCCAAACGCTCTGTATCTTTCGTGTAAGGAAGTCTGAGCCGTTTTGCAGACAGAAGTATTGAATACAAGGTTCCTCTACTTTTATACCCACGTAGTGCAACCCCTACCGGAATTTCTTCGACCACTTTTTAGAAATGCTTCTCAGAGATATCATGCAACGACTCTTGAGTTAGGATCAAGCATTCTTTGGAGGTCATCAGCAATCTTCATCAGGATTCAAAAAACTCAGTGGATTCTTTGGTTTCAATGATCAGATCCGGCAGTCCTTCGAGTTTCTCGATCGGCGCTTCTTCTTCGACCGAGGGCACAAAGATAGTTAGCCCACCCGGAATGCATTCGATATCAATCGGAGTTGTGCCGATCATTTCGCCGTCTAATACGACTTTTTGCGGGGGGGTGGTGGTGATCTTAAAGCGCTTAGCTCGCAGGTAGCCGATGTCGTTGCGATCGGCGGGTGTTCCGCTCAAGGCCGATTGCAACAAATGATAGGTCGCAGCGATCGCGCCTGCTTTGTTGGCAGGCGCTACGATCGTCAGATCCAATAACCCATCATCGACCACCAAGCCAGAGGGCCCCTGCGCCAAGACAGAGGTTGCCGGAGCAGCATTGGCTACAGTCAGGGCAGATGCGGTCACTGAAATGATTTTGTCTTCGGTTTCAATCTCGGTTTCAAATTGCTCCAAGTTGCGAAGCTGTTGCAGCCCAGCCAGCACATAGGCCAACATTCCAAATCGATTTTTAGACTCGCGATCGGCGCGTTCTACGGTTTCTGCTTCAAACCCAACTCCTGCTAGCAGCACCATTGGCTTACCATTGCAGAAGGCTGCATCAACAATTTTGGTGTGTCCTTTGAGAATAGTTTCACAGGCCGCATCGATCGCCACAGGAATGCCCATCGCATTGGCAAAGGCGTTGGCAGTCCCCCGCGCAATCACGCCGAGGGGAATCTCTGTGCCAACTAGAGCAGTGGCAGCGGCAGACAGCGTACCGTCGCCCCCAGAGGCAATCACCGCGTCTACCCCCTGGGCGATCGCCTGTTGTGCGAGGTGGTCAGCATCCAGGTCGGGGGTCGTCAGATGAATGTCTAGTTTAATATCACTCAGCAGGGACTTAATCGTTTCTAGGTCTTGCTCAGGGTTTCCCTGACCTGCAACAGGATTAAAAATCAGAAATGCCGAACGCATGATAGAAAGTTGGTATATGAGTTAGAGTCTATCAATTCTAGATACCACGCTCCCCAAATCACAAAGCTCATACTCCCGATGGATTTCAGGTCAGTTGAGTCTATTCATTGCGATCGAGATGTTATGCCAGTTTGATTTTAGAGTTTAGAAATCGGATGCATTTTTTAAGGATCTGAAGACACATCGATCGCCCTCGTTCTCTAAATTTAGATATCACCACAAAATTTAGATATCACCACAAACTCAGCCAAATCGAGAGAAAAATCATGGCAGATTCTTTGATGTATCAGGAAAATCACTTTGTGGTGCTAGAGACCAATCAACCCGAACAATTCTTGACCGCCCAAGAAATGCTAGAGAAATTGCGATCGCTCCTCGCCCAGCGCCAAACCGATCTCCCCCCAGATCTACAGAAATTCTCAACCATCACCGAGCAAGCCCAATATCTCCTAGACACCACCTGCACCCTAGAAATGGAAGCAGGGCAATATCTGGAGTGGTATGCGGTGAGATTAGAGAAGTAGAAACGATCCAGATCTCCGAGCCACTCCCAGGAAGGGGTAAACCTACAGTCTGGGCGTTGCTGAGTCAGCCACACTATCTATCTCACGATTTTTGGCCCGCGATTTTTGGCTCGCGATTTTTGGCTCGCGATTTTTGGCAGTGCAGATTCTATTAGCCCGACAATGTTTATTCTGACCCGTTTGGAGGTCGTGCTTCGACTTCGTTCAGCCCTCAACAGCTCCGTGAGTTGAGCGCAGCCGAAACCCAGCCCTAGTGGTCCGATCGGATCTTGGGTGGCCAAGTTAATAAAGCAGAAACCAACGGCTGATTTTCATCTCTCGCGAAGCGCACCCAAAGCAACCCCTCATCCCTCAGAGACCGCACCCTCTAGAGGGGTGGCAATCATGGCAACCTCTACCGTGTCTTCTTGCGGATTTGCCACCGTAACCCGCACACCAGGGCCAAAGAATGTGGTCATTTTAGGCTGTTTTTCTTTCCAAGTCTCAAACGATATCAGCGGCGAATCGAATTCTAAAACCAGGCTGTAGGCTCCATCCACGTTCTCTTCGCGCAAACCCTTCAAAACCGGGCGTTCCTCATCCGTAGGACTCAACCCTAAATGTCCCAAAGCTAGATCCAGGTGCGCTTCTTGCCCATAGCGAAAGCGCGTCACATCTCTGAGAATTTGCTTTTGCGTGATCGTCGCTTGCTGGGTCTGAAGTGCTTTGACCTCAGGTGAGGTGGGTTGGGTTAGGGGTACAGGCTCTAGCTCAGACGCTTTGAGGGCCAAACCTCCCAGCAATAGGGGAATGCCGTAGAAAAAGCCGGCCAAATTGAGTGTGGCATAGTCTAAAAAGTAGGCTGTAAACCCCACGATCGTGATCACCCCGCCGACAGACAAGCCCAAGACTGCTAAAGAAATTCGACGTAACATAGGAGTAATTTGTTGATGTGAATGCTCTCAGCTTTGATTATCGCTGTTTCTGGATCGAGTTTCTGGGTTGAGGACGGGGTGCAGCAGAATTAAAGCGACGGTTTGGGTGGGTGGGGGCTGCGATCGTTTGTTTCTCTAGTTCAAATTTAGTTCACGATCGAACGTAGTAAAAGTTACGTTACTCTCCAGTGAATCTTCTCTGAGGTTATAGTTTCTTCACGCAAAAGCAAGCCAACAGAGAACGAGTTTCTATCTCAGAGTATTAAAAATGACTATGATGGATCTAGAAGTTGTGCTATTTATTTCCAATTGGGAGCTTCACCCGTGTTGAATAATGAAGGTCATCGTGTTCCTCAGAAAGGTTCGGTGTCTGACCAGATCGATTTACTCAAAAAAGAGGACGAAACGCTCTACAACATTCTGGCGGTTGACGTTTGGGCGTTGGCCAAAACAATGGAAGAATTTCATCCTGGTTTTTGGGTCGCCTTTATGAAAATCGTGAAAAAGCCCTCAAGCGCTTTATTAGTGAAGTTGTCAAAACTAAGCCTTCTGATATTCGCCGCCCTCCATTTTTGAAGTAAAAATCTAAAAATCCTTCGACAAATTGCAAAAAACCCCAACTCACGATCGAGTCAGGGCAAATTAGTCCTAAAAACAGAAACGAACAGGTCAGCGATCGACACCGTTTATTTCCCTCGCCCAAGGGGCCAAAAAAGCTCCCTTATTCTTTTCCTCCTGTCACTTTCTCTACGACTTCCTTGACCCCTTCAATGACAGGGTTCTCACTGGGATGCTCTTCCTTGAAGACCTCCATCTCTTTCTCGTATTCCTTCTCCAATCCCTCTGGGTCTTTGGCGGCTTCGGCAGCTTCTTCGTAGGCAGCACTTCGACTGGCGGGGTTTTGGGTGACTTTGCTGAAGGATTTTTCGGTGGCTAGCGGGCTTTCAGTGTCGGCAAAGCTGGCCTGGCTAACGGTTAGAAAGCTGGATGAAACCATAAGAATTGCCAGACTTAAAATCACAACACTCTTGCGAATTGCCTGCCTTAACGTGGAAAGAAATTGCATATAAAGTTCCTCTGTGTAGGGGTGAGCGCTACAGGATCAAGACCTGGTTAACTGACAAAACTCAGAAGACCCTCACCTCAACTCCTCTCCTAGAGCGGGAGAGTCGCTCTAGAATCTAGTTTTGTTCCAGCTCCCCTTCTAGCCCTGGTGGGAGAAGGGGTTGGGGGAGGAGGGAAAGATTGGTCAGTCAACCAGAGATCAAGACTGTAGACGACTGATGGACATCCTACGAATCTGCCCCAACTCAGACCTCTATCAGAGGAACGATTGATCGATTGTCAGGGGTTGATCATTTTTGTTTCCTACGATCGTCCCTCGTTGCTCCCTAAAATATTGACAATACGCGATGTGCAACTGCTCTCAAATGCTTGAAAGTCCTTCTCTTTAAGGGAGAAAGGTTGGGATGAAGTCGCCCATCGCGTGACAATGCAGGATTTAAGGTTTGTCTGGTTTGTACAAGCCAGAGGTATCGATCGGTTTACAATCACGCAGATACGCCGATCAGCCTGAGTTTTCAAGTTTAACGGCCGTTTCGATCTCACATTTACCCCAGATTTTTCTATGACCTCCAGCCTTCGCTTTCTCATGTGTCCTCCCGACCACTACGACGTGGATTATGTGATCAATCCCTGGATGGAGGGCAACATTCACAAGTCATCTCGCGATCGTGCGGCTGAACAATGGCAGAAGTTGCACCATATTATTCAAGATCACGCGATCGTCGATCTGGTCAATCCCCAGGTTGGTATACCGGATATGGTTTTCACGGCCAACGCCGGTCTAGTGTTGGGCAAAACAGTAGTGCTCAGCCGCTTTTTTCACAAAGAACGGCAGGGAGAAGAACCCTTTTTTAAGCAGTGGTTTGAGGAGAACGGATACACCGTTTACGAATTGCCCAAAGACTTGCCCTTTGAAGGCGCTGGCGATGCACTGCTCGATCGTGAGGGGCGCTGGCTCTGGGCAGGTTACGGGTTTCGGTCTGAGTTAGATTCTCACCCCTATCTGGCCAAGTGGTTAGACATTGAAGTGGTGTCTCTGCGTTTGATGGATGAGCGGTTTTATCACCTCGACACCTGCTTCTGCCCGCTCAACAACGGCTACTTGCTCTACTATCCGCCGGCCTTCGATGCCTACTCTAATCGCATGATTGAAATGCGCGTACCCCAATCTAAGCGCATCGCGATCGCCGAACCCGATGCTGTCACCTTTGCCTGCAATGCCGTCAACATTGAGAACATTGTCATTCTCAACCAGGCCAGCGACGACCTCAAACAGCGATTAACCAAGGCTGGATTTCGGGTGATTGAAACGCCCCTAACCGAGTTTCTCAAGGCGGGAGGCGCTTCTAAATGTCTGACCTTGCGTGTCACCGAACCTGTGCGAGTCGAGCTTCATGGCAGTGCTTCGATCGAGAGTCGTACTGTCCGGTTAGAAGGGCATTTGCTAGATTCGGGGCTGATCAACCAGGCGCTAGATGTGATCATTGAAGCGGGGGGCAGTTTCCAGGTGCTCAACTTCAACCTGGGCGAACAACGGCAAAGCACATCTTCTGCTGAGGTCAAAGTCACGGCTCCTTCCCATGATCTGATGGAAACAATCATGAGCCAGTTGATTGACCTCGGAGCGCTGCCACCGCCCCAAGAACTGTGCAACTGTCAATTAGAGACCGTCGTGCAGGCAGGAGTATCGCCCGATGATTTCTACGTGACGACCATCTACCCGACGGAGGTTCGCCTTGACGATCGCTGGGTGAAAGTCGAAAAGCAACGCATGGATGCCGCGATCGTATTCACGGACAAGGGTTCCCGTCCTCAGTGTAAGCTGTTGCGGGATCTCGAAGTGGGCGATCAGTTGGTTGTCGGTGTAGAAGGCATTCGGACGATTCGCAAAACCGAGTCTCGCGAGCAGCGCAACACCCAGGAATTTAGCTTTATGGGAGCCGGGGTTTCGAGCGAACGGCGCGTAGAATTAGTCGTCGAACAGATCGCCTGGGAACTTCGCCAGATCCGCGATCAGGGCGGTAAAGTCGTCGTCACGGCGGGGCCGGTCGTCATTCACACAGGCGGTGGTGAGCACCTGGCGCAACTGGTTCGCGAGGGGTATGTGCAAGCGCTGCTGGGCGGAAACGCGATCGCCGTCCACGACATGGAGCAGTCGATCATGGGCACGTCGCTCGGTGTGGATATGAAGCGGGGCGTGTCGGTGCGTGGAGGGCATCGCCACCACCTGAAGGTGATCAACGCAGTGCGGCGCAGTGGCAGCATTGCCCAAGCCGTCGAACAGGGCATCGTCAGAAGTGGCATTTTCTATGAGTGCGTTCGTCACAATATCCCGTTTTCCCTAGCCGGATCGATCCGCGACGACGGCCCCCTACCCGATACCCAAATGGATTTGATCAAAGCGCAGGAAGACTACACACGCCTGATCGAAGGAGCAGACATGATTTTGATGCTCTCCTCGATGCTGCACTCGATCGGGGTGGGCAACATGACCCCGGCCGGCGTGAGAATGGTTTGTGTAGACATCAACCCAGCAGTAGTCACGAAACTGAGCGATCGAGGTTCTGTGGAGTCGGTGGGCGTAGTGACGGATGTAGGCTTGTTCCTGAGTCTGCTGGTGCAACAGTTGGATAAGTTGACCAGCCCCTATCAAGCTGTTGAGAGAGTTTAAGTTCTAGAACAGGTCTGAAGGGAGGAGATCAGGGAGAAGTTAATTTTCCCTGGTCTCCATTTTTTTGATCACGATCGCTGTCTCTGCAATTGTGCCGACCTACTCTGTTTATTCAGTACAACCACTGAAAATTGATTTTTTTAAGGCACAACGAAGCTATTTTTATGAGTCATAGAACCCGTCATTTCTGTCCCTAGAAATTCTGGCTATCTTCTGGATCGCATTGAGTCGAAATCAAGAAGTTTTACGTATCGTCAAACTTGGGTTTGTGATTTTGCTTGAACGCGATCGAACGATCGTCAATTAACCATTCAAAACGAGTTACAAAAAGCTTTGAGTTAAATAAATTACATCAGAAACTTTGTATTACTGAATTAATAAAGTTGAGGTAAATTGAGTTTGAAGGTAATGTCAACTTAGATTTAATCTATTTCTAAAACAGGCAATTTACCCTAGCTAATTTTATACAAGTTGACCCACTAATTTAATTTTTGACACTGGCTCATCCAAAACCTTCTTACTTCTGAAATCTTTGCAGCCTCGGCTCTCCTGCAAACTACATGCCATACAGAGCAGGAAAACACTTAAATTTATATGTGTTACTTGCTACTAGAGTATAAAGGTGTTCCTGATAAAGCTAATGCGCTTTTTCTAAAAAGCAAATCATTTTAAGAATTTTATTAAACTATTTTGAATGTATCTTCTCTAGACTCCTTACTGAGATATTCCTGATCGCAGGCTAAAAGGGCAATCGACCTCCGTCAGGGTTGCCCCAAGTGCCCTTCCGTCAGTTCACGAGGTTTGCCTATTTGTAAGTGATTCAAAGATTAGTGTTATTACGGTACTCATTGAAGTATTGCTCCCTTATAACTGTCGATAAGCGGCCAATAGGAAGAAGTTGAGGGCAGATTTCAACGTATTAAATCCGTCCTTTTACATAACCTAAGCTTCCAAATTTCTAACTCGATTCAGCTATCTTGCTGATCTGAATTCCATTCTGAAGATGTTAGGTTTGAGCAAATAGAAGAATCATTAACTTGAAGATTGCTTGTCACAAAGCGATTTGATAAGAAAAATTCTTCTCCAAACTTGACTTGAAACTGTTATCCAATTGCAGCGTAATCGGGACTGCTTTCATAAATGAAGTACGATTCCTTGGAGTACAATCAGCCTACCAACAGTGAGGTAGGAGTTTACGAGTGTGAGATTCATCTCAAGTTTCGGCTCGTAGAAGAAAAAGGCGCACTCAGAGATCGAGAACAACTCCTAGAAATTTTGTTGGATGCCTTTACCTGTGGAAGTGATGAGTATATGGAGCCAATTCAGGTTGATGTGGCGGCCCAAGAAATGTCTGAAATAGAAGCTTCCCCTCAGATGCGTCGTCAACTGATTCGGTTGCGAAACGCCAAAGATTAGAACCAAAAGACGATCGTCAACCCTCCGAAAAGAGTGCAGCTAGGGGTGTCTCTTCGGTTCTCACCCTCCGTCTAACGCAATCTTTGCAACAACTCTCAATTGATCGCAGAATGGAGGCAGTTGCCCTACACCCTCCAACTGCCATGCTCACTGCTCTGTCTGATACCAAAAATCTTCTCGCCGACTTTATCAAGCGCTACGGTGCTCAGGTTGACCATTTGGCGATTCGATTAGAATCCGCTGAGGGGACAGATATCCTGCTGCGGGGCAACAAAATCGAGACGCTGAGTGAAGGAATTTCGATCGGCGGACAAGTGAGAGTTTGCCACCAAGGAGGCTGGGGTTTTGCCAGTTTCAATCAGCTTTCGACGTTG
The DNA here is from genome assembly GCA_012034655.1 of Leptolyngbyaceae cyanobacterium CSU_1_3. Lineage (GTDB taxonomy): Bacteria > Cyanobacteriota > Cyanobacteriia > Leptolyngbyales > Leptolyngbyaceae > JAAUOZ01. The sequence goes on from JAAUOZ010000185.1 coordinate 9,970, forward strand.
GCAGATCGAATTGAGGAAGCGATCGCCGCCGCTCGAATTGTAGGCTGCGACGAAACGATTTTGGCTCCGGTGACTCCTGCTCAAGATATTTGCACCCTGCCCTTAACGGGAACCGATCCTCGGCAGGTTCCCCTGGCCCGCAAAAAAGAACTCTGTCAGTATTATGGCGAGATCTTGCGCAGTATCGATCCTCGGATTGCCACGGTCTCAGTGCGCTATGGAGACAGCGCCCAGAAAATTATCCTGGCAACTTCAGAAGGAGCGCTGATCGAGCAATCTTGGGTGGATATGGAAATGCGCTTTGCGGCGACGGCTCGTGATGGCGAAACCGTGCAGACTGGGCGAGAAACGATCGGCTCCCGCAAGGCTTACGAAGATTTAGAAGGGCTGGAAGAACAGGTTCGCAATGCGGCTCAACGGGGGGTCGATTCGCTGTCGCTGCCGCCGGTTAAGGGCAACACGTATACAGTGGTGATTGACCCAATTTTGACGGGGCTGTTTGTCCACGAGGCGTTTGGGCATCTCTCGGAGGCAGACATGGCTTACGAGAATCCTGATTTACTAGAAGTGATGAGTTTGGGGCGGCGGTTTGGGCCGACGGATTTACAGATTTTTGACGGAGCGGCGATCGCGGGTCATCGCGGCAGCTACTTTTACGACGATGAAGGGGTTCCGGCGACCACGACTCAACTGATCACCGACGGCGTATTGACCGGGCGGCTGCATTCTCGCGAAACGGCTGGCAAACTGGGAGAAACCCCCACCGGAAATGCCCGGTGTTTGAATTACCATTTTCCGCCGATCGTCCGCATGACCAACACCTGGATCGAGCGCGGCAAGACCCCCGTCAAAGACCTGTTCTGCGACATTCAAGAAGGCGTATATGCACGAAACTGGCTCGGCGGCATGACCAATGGCGAGATGTTCACCTTTACAGCAGGGGAAGCGTGGATGATCCGCAACGGCGAAATTGCTGAACCTGTGCGCGACGTGACGCTTTCGGGCAATGCCTTCAAGACGCTGGCAGACGTGGAAGCGATCGGTGACGACTTCTATTGGGATGAGTCTGGCGGCTGCGGCAAAGGTGGGCAAAGCGGACTAGCCGTGGGCTGCGGTGGCCCCAGCTTGCGAATTCGAGATGTGGTTGTGGGAGGGGAGGCGATCGAAGACTAAGGATCGTGAATTAAATAACTTGTGAGTTTGATTGCCTGGGTTCGCTCATCCTCCATACCCTGCTCCCAAGCTTGGGAGCCAGGGGGGAACCGGACTCTTTCTGACTCCCCTCGCCCAGATTGGGAGAGCGGGGGGTGAGGGCGAATCCAAAGCCTTACAGTTTATGTAATTCTCATTCCTAAGGATC
>JAAUOZ010000186.1 GCA_012034655.1 Leptolyngbyaceae cyanobacterium CSU_1_3
AAGAGCAGCACTTCCCACATGTGGGAAGTGGCTGCTCTTTTATCTTAAATCAAACTCGATAGAGTCAAATTTAGCAATCCTCCGAACCAGTTTTCGATCGCCAGACAGAATAGGAATTTTAGCCTTTCTTTAGGGTAATCAGCTAATGGGAAATCAAGGGTTTTAGCCTCTCTCCCAAAACTTGTCCGAACTGTTGTTTAGATAAGCTAATGTTTAATAATTCCTTCAAAAGGTTCTGTGCCTAGAGGGCTGGGTATCCAATTTTGACGGTGTTTCGTTGAACGAGCAAAGGCTTGGAGTGAACGATCGGTAGCCTTAATATTTCACGATGCAGGATCTGATCGACTTCAGCATAGATTTTTGAGCGCACTTCCTGATCGGTGCTGCTTCTAGCTTGATCGAGTAATTGTTGAAGACGATCGTTTTTCCAATTGCCTAAATCTTTCGTGCTGCCTGCCCCAAAATGTGGGTAGTAAAAAGTGTCGGGATCACCATAGTCACCCGTCCAGCCAAGCATGAAAGCTTGATATCCAGGTGATTTGAGGCGATCGGCAATATATGCAGCCCAGTCTTGGGTTTTGAGAGAAACGCGAATTCCTACAGCGTTTAAGTCTGCGGCAAAGGCTTCTGCGATTGGCTTGGGAACGGGAAAATAGGGACGTGAAACGGGCATGTACCACAGTTCTAAGGTAAAGCCGTTAGGGAACCCAGCCTGGGAGAGTAGGTCTTTGGCTTTTTGGGGATTGAATTCGTAGGGCTTGAGGTTAGGCGCTTGGGCCCAGGAGAGTGTATCGGGAAGGAAGTGCGGACTGTTTTCTGCCAGCCCCCCCCAGAAAGCCTGGACGATCGCTTGTTGGTTAATCGCATGGGCGATCGCCTGGCGAACTCGTACATCTGCCAGGGGCTTGTAGCTAGGATTGAGTGCTAAATATCCAACATTAAAAGAAGGTCGTGATGTGACAACCAAGGTGGAATCGCGATCGATTTCTGATTTTTGATCTGGGACGAGATCGACTGTAAAGTCAATTTGCCCGGATCTCAACTGTGCCAATCTTGCAGCAGGATCGGTGATGAATCGCAGGATGAGTTGATTGCTTTTGGGCAGGTCTGGCTTCCAATAGTGGGGATTTTTTTCTAGCACAATGCGATCGCCTGTTTGCCATTCTTTGAATATGAATGCTCCCGTGCCGACTGCCCCACCTGCTGGCGTTCCATAGGTTGCGGCGGCTTTTTTGATGGCTGCGGGGCTGGCAATGCCAAAAAACCAGCGGCGATCGCGCTAGGAAAGGCTGCAAAGGGCTGCTTGAGGACGAACTGAAGGGTGGATTTATCTAGCACTAGGATGTTTTGCAGGAGCGAATTGGGTTCGCCTTTTGTGCCTCCAAAGGTTTGGTTCCAGATGTCATAGGTTTTGCCAGCATTGCGATAGCCAAAGGGGTTATCTTTGTCCCACCAGCGATCGATATTGAATTTTACTGCGGCCGCGTCAAACTCAGTCCCATCATGGAATTTTACGCTGGGTCGCAGTTTGAATGTCCAAGTTTTGCCGTCGCTTGAAGCCGTCCAAGATGTTGCTAGTCCGGGAACCAGATCCGTTGAGCCAGGTTTGAATTCAATTAATCGGTTGTAGATTTGGTTTTGAACCACCACCGAATTTCCATCGGTGATGTTACCCGATTCGAGGTTTACAGGCTGTCCGCCGGAGCCATACACTAAAATGCCTGGCGAAGAAGCGGTTCCGACATGGGTTGGGTTGGAAGCGCTGCGGCAATTGGTGAGCGTGAGCACGATCGCCACTAGTGTGGCTAAAAATCCGAGTTGCCAACCGCTTCGTCTCAATTTGAGCAGTCTTTTTGTCGTATGTTGCTGACCCATTGCACCTCGTTCTTCAAGATCTATCAGAGTCTTGGTTGATTTCTAAAAAAACGTGAATTCGATGCCGCTCAAAGTGCTCTCAGCCTCCCAGCCTCTGTCTTTCTAAGAGAAGGAGGAGCTACGCCAGCATCCAGGCTTTAGAGTCCCTTGCCGTGGTGAAAGACAGGGTGGTTTTATTGTCAGCTATAGAATGCGCTTGCCCTTTACTAGTATGTCTGCAAACGTTGAACCTGGATTGACTCCCGTGTGATTGTCCTTCGCTTCTACCAAATCAGTCTCCCGTTTCTACAATAAATGGAAGTGCGTCTAAGATGGGTCATTGCTCAATTGGATACCCTGAGCATTTTCTTTACCCCGTACCTCAACTTTATGAAGAAGATTTTATTTATTTTGGGGGTATTAACGGACGCTGACATGGATTGGCTGCTGTATGTGGGTCGGCGCGAAGAACTGACGCTTGGTACGGTGCTGATTGCAGAAGGCAGCGCAGTTGATGCGGTTTATATTGTGTTGACTGGATCGCTCAAGGTTTCGATCGAGGCGCTTGCTGGCAAAGAAATTGCCCGTCTCTCTAGTGGAGAAGTGGTCGGAGAAATATCATTTGTCGATAGTCGTCCTCCTTCCGCTACGGTGACGGCTGACGAAGAAACGCTTGTGCTCTCAATTCCACGCCAGCGATTGATGCAAAAGTTGGCGGACGATGCGGGGTTTGCGTCACGATTTTATCGAGCGATCGCGTTGTCGTTGTCCGATCGACTCCGCAACACCGTCAGTTTGTTGGGCTATGGCAAAGAGGTTCCGGCCCATGAGTCGGCAAAACTCAATGATGATTTGAGTCCTATAGTTGTTGAGCATTTGCCTCTAGCTCGCAGTCGATTTGAATCGCTGTTGAGACGACTGAGAGGTTATTGACGATCGGTTATTGACGATCGTGTAGTATAATTATACTGTTGTAGAATAGCCGACTTCCTAGTCTAGAGTTTTTGTCAGTTCGTTATCTACCTCAATTTTGCCCTTGACTCTCTACATTGAAGCCCATCCAGGCAAGACATTTTTGCATCTCTTGATGCATTGTTTTGGCATCGGCATGATAGCGTCGCCCATGACCAGGAAGTACCCATTCAAAGGAATAGTGAGAAAGCTTTTCCATCGATCGCTTTAGCTCTTCCCAGGAATACCAACAAGCTTCGCGAAAGCCAATTAAATGATTGAAACGAGACGACCACGCTAAATGATCGCCCGTAAACAAAAACTTTTGGTACAGCAAAACGGTGTGACCTTTGGTATGTCCAGGAACCGGAAGAATCAACAGTTCTGAGTCTAGTTGAATGGGGTCGGAACCTATCAGTTTGATTTCTACACTTTGAGTAGTCTGATTAATCTCATCTCGATGCAGAATGCGATCGCAGCCAAAGTGATCGCGATATTTTTGATGATCAGCCACATCATCACGATGGGTCAAATATAAATAGCGAATGCCGCCCATCTCCTCAAGACGCTTGACCAACGGCGGAGCAAATCGCGGCGAATCGACCAAAACATTGCCGTCGGGTCGCTGAATCAAATAACTGGCAGCCCCAAAGGAACTTTCAGCATGGTAGCCGCAGTGGTAGACGTTTTCGGCAATTGGAGTTGGAAAGCTAAACTGGGCGATTTTGATGTCTCTCGGCTTCTCAACTGTGCCGATCGAAGCCGTTGGGCAAGAGAGTAGCGCCTGCATCGCTTGCAGTCGTTCTGCGTCATCGCTAGGCTGATGGTGAACCGCAGACTTGCCAGCTTCTCGCGCAAAAATTTTGGGGGCCATCCAGCGACAGGTATCACAGTCGATGCAGGTCTGGTCTACGTAGAAGTCACCGTCTACGTTTTCGGGGCGACGTTGGGTAAGGTGGGCCATGGTGAGGCAAGAGGGAGAAATTAGCTATTTAAACAAACGTCCGTTCGACGACTGAACTTTTGCCCTCATCCCCAACCCCTCTCCCCAGGGCGAGAGACTTCAAAGCCTGGCGCTGGCATGGCTCCTCCTGCTCTCTAGAGCGCAGAAGGCTGGGAGGATGAGGGCACTTATCTAAATCATAGTCATAATGAGTATGATTTGTGGGAAATGGATCTGTTGAGAGTTGTGAATTTAGGGTTGAATGGGATAGAAGTGGCTGTCTGGGTGGGTGATGTTTGTAGGGCGCAAGGCTGTTTTGGCAACGATGCACCAGAAAGAACGGGCGATCGCGCCCATTCTGGAGCCTGCTTTGGGAATGCAAATTGTGGTTCCTCAAGGGTTCAACACAGACGAGTTTGGGACGTTTACTCGCGATGTAGAACGCAAGGGTGATCAGAGGCAAACGGCGAGACAAAAAGCGATCGCAGCTATGAATTGGATGGGCGCAGATTTGGCAATCGCCAGCGAAGGTAGTTTTGTGCCCCACCCAGTGCTGCCGATTTTGCCCTGCAACCGAGAATTGGTGATGTTGATCGATCGGGCAAATGGCTTGGAGATTGTAGGAGAGGTGATTTCGACTGAGACAAATTTTGCCTCGCGATCGGTTAGTTGTTTCGAGGAGGCAAAAGCATTTGCGCTAAAAGTTGGCTTTCCTGACCACGGATTGATTGCTAGGGCAAATCCAAACTCAACCCAACTGATCAAAGGAATCACAACGCTAGAGGAACTAAAAGAATCAATCGAAAAACTGTTAGAACCAACGCTAGAAACCATCTATCTGGAAACAGATATGAGAGCAATGTACAATCCCACGCGGATGCGGATCATTGCACAAGCGACCCAAGATCTTTTACAGAAAATCAATCGCCTCTGTCCGCGCTGCTCGACTCCAGGGTTTGAAGTTGCAGAACTGAAAAGAGGATTACCCTGCAACTTCTGCCAAACACCGACTATGCTTGTGTTTTCCCATCGCTACCAGTGCCAAAAATGCGGTTTTGCTGAAGAAATTTTCTACCCACAAGGGGCGCGATCGGCTGACCCTAGCCACTGCCCCTCCTGCAACCCCTAAGGGTCTTACCGATCAATCACATACCTACCACGTATCTACCAAGGCACTGCCCCTACCCGCACTAGCCCAAAAACTACAAAAAAAGCCAGAGAAACCTCTGACTTTGCAAACCAAGAAAGGCAATGATATCACCGAGAACGATGAAATCAGAAGCCGAAATGAACCTTCATTGCTCTCAAAGAACTCCCATATTCGAGAGTCCTAAAATCACGCCTGCGCCCAACACATGACCAAAACTAGTTGCCCCCAGCACCGCAGGCAACCCAAACCCGCCAAACATGTTAGAAGATGGCATCTCTGGAGGGGCACTAGGATTTTTCATGGTGTATTTGGCAAACGCGATCGCCAGAATGTTGCAAGCGATCATCACGAAGGCAACTGTCGGACTCCAATCTAGGGTTCTAGGGGTGGCGGTGAGCAAAATAGAAGTTAGCATTTTTTCTCCTTACAGTTATTTAGGTTTGTCTTCTTTAGATGAATTCTTACCAAAAAAACTGCAACCTGTAGGATTAAATCGCATCAATAGTTAATTTTTTCTACGAACTTTGATACAAAAAATGCGATCGCTTCCTGGGATTGGCGATCGCATTTTCGCTTTGCAAAAAATGGGCAAAAAAGTGGGTGATTTAACAACCAAACCCTTCTGAGGTAATGGCTTTACTATTTCAAGCTAGCTCTGCCCGCCAAACAAATTTCCCAGCCCTTGTTGCAATTGGTCAGCCATGCTGCCGCCTGCGCTGCCGCCCAAAAGTGCATCCAACTGAGAGGCGATCGGCTCTGGCAGTTTAGACTTCCCAAACTCAACCACCATCCCGACGGCTTGCCGCGCTTGCTCTTCCGAGATTCCAGTGCGGGTCGTAATTTGGCTAATCAGTTCTTCCATAATTTTCTCTGCCAAGATATTGTTGCCAAAACTTTATCATGCTTTGCGGAATTTTCTGTGTCTTGCTGATATCAATTTCTACCTTCTCGATACCCTTGAGAATTATCTAAATATTTGTTAAGTTCCTTAGAGTGAGAATCTGCGATCGCTCTGAGAAAAAACCTGAGAAAAAACGGTGAACCCAGGGGTAAAGATCACCTTGCCGCCTTGATTGACTAACAAAACTCAAGCTGTCCTCACTCCAACTCCTCTCCAGTCGGCATTTATCAGTCAGATTGTTGCCCTCTGGCTTGTTTCAGAAATCGCTCTATTTCGCTTCAAAAACCACCCTAGTTTTTTCTGGGTACTATGTCTCAGCTACTTGCCTCTCTCCCTAACATAAAGTCTGCCTCTACTCTGAACCCAGAAGGGCTGCCCTCCGGTTTGGCGGCAGAAATCGCAGATTTGAAAAATCAACTGAGCACCCAGGATAAGCTAGTGATTGCCCTAGAGCGGCGAGTGAGTCGGTCTCTAGGCTTGATTCAAGCTCATCTAGAACGACTGGATCAATCTTTTTGCGATCGCCCTGATTGGCAAAAAAACCTGGCGGTGATGGCTGACGAGTTGCACCAGTTAAATGATCTTTTAGCGGATGCGATGCTTTGCAAAAGCTGGAAGCTGGAAAGGTTCCGATTCAGCTAGAGGCGATCGATCCATCCCTACTGTTAGATTCTGTGAGTCGGCACTTGTCGAGTTCGAGACATGGCAACGTGCCTCGATTTGTAAGCAACATTGCGACTGGGTTGCCGTGGGTGCAAGCCGATCGCGAACAAGCTGAAGCAGTATTGATGGATCTGTTGGGCAGAGCTTGGAAGTACTCGGATGCCGATTCTACCCTTGTTTTGGAAGCGCGGGTAGTGGGGCCGTGGGTGGCGATCGACATTGCTGCCCAGCGATTTGCGCCAGCAGGCCAGCGAGATTTTGCGCCAGAGATTGCCCTTTGCTGCAAGCGAGTGGAGATTCAAGGTGGAAAGGTCATCTGTCAGATATTGAGTGATTCTACGTTGGTCACTCTTAACTTGCGAATTGCAGAACCGTGCAGTAGTGACGTTGAAGGGGAATCGATCGACGGGGCGCAAGATTAACTCAAGATTAACTCAAGATTAACTATTGAGGTGCTGACCCAGAGACCGAGACTGGGAAAAATTCAGAGCTTACTCCCTTCCTGGCGTAAGAATCTGTAGATCGATCGCTGACCATATAAAGGTTTCACTGATGTTAAGGATCGCAGATTAAATAAGATCGAATATTTTGTCTTTTGAAGGGGCGAACCGCGGTTCGCCCGTACACGGAAGTATGGAAGTTATTTAATTCTCGTTCCTAAGCTGCTTAATTTTTTAGCGGGAAGGGAGTAGGTTAAGCAAATCTGCCTAATTCAACGATTTCTACTTTGGGGTTTGGATAATAGCGATCGAATACCCATCGGGCCACGTTGAATCAGCAGGAGAAGCCTGTGCTTGAGTTAGCTAAGTTGATTGACATCATCGTTGGTTTTGCAAGTCCAGTAGTTCAAAGTAAGCTTCAGCGAAGCGAGCTTGTGATCAAGCTGCTAAAGCAACTGAATCTTGATCCAGATCATCCGCCTGCTGACTTTACGGCCGTCTATCAATATACCCTGGTGGAATATGGCATCGGTAAGCCCAAGCCAGTGTTGGAGTTGTTTCGGCAAGCTCAGATTCAAGAAATATTCCGCAAGGCGCTGGATCAGAACAATCCTGGACTGTTGCTCAAGGAGGGCGAGACGTTTCTCTCTGGGCACAGTTTGGGGGAGCAAATTCAAGCCTTGGGCATTGATGCCAAACAGGAGTTTTATCAATTTGCGGCGGTGTTTATTGAAGTTGCCAAGCGCACTCGCACACCTGCGGAAGTTTTGGCAAACCAAAAGCTTGAGTCTTTACATCGACAGATTGGCAGCATTCAAGAGCGGCTGCATCGATTGCCAACCCTAGAAGGAATGCGGACTGAGATGGCGCGGTTAGCGGCCCAAAATTATCCGGCGCTGCCTGGGGCGCTTGCTTCGCAGTTTCCTGAAGGAGGCATCGTGACTTCCGCATTGACACAAGAACAGCAGCTTCAAGAAAAGCAGTGTCGAGCCTTTGCCCTTGCCCAGCAGATGAAAGGCTGGTTTGAAACTCTGGGCTATCGGTTCGAGTCGTATGAGGTGTGGCAGGACGATTATTTTGAGTGGATGATTGATATTCCCTTGCGGCGCGGGCGGTACGATCGCATTCTTGTCAGAGGCATTGATGGCGAAGTCGGGCTACGGGATATCAAGGCGTTGCGGCAGTCGGTGGAGACACAGCGAGCGGATGAGGGTTGGCTGGTGACAGCACGGCGCATCAGCCGAGCGGCGCGGGAGGCGGTCGAGAAGGAAGAGAATCATGATTTGGGCTGCTATACCTTCGATGAACTGCTCGATCAGGATGCGGACTTTGGGGGCTATCTCGACTGGCTAGAATCCGAGATTCAGCGCCGCGAGATTGAACAGAGATATGTGCCGCTTGCCTGTACGAAAGAAGAGATTGACCCTGATACCAAACAGCGCATGGGTGTCAGTCGCTATGACGATCGCGATGGCTGGATTGATGGCTACATTGACCTGTGGCTAGATGACCCTGCCAAAGAACATATTTCGGTTTTGGGTGAGTTTGGCACGGGCAAAACCTGGTTTGCATTTCACTATGCCAGCCAAGCCTTGCAACGCTATCGAGAGGCGCAACAGCGAGGGGTAGAGCGTCCTCGGTTGCCGTTGGTGATTCCGCTACGCGACTATGCCAAGGCGGTGAGTGTGGAATCGCTATTTTCTGAGTTTTTCTTCCGCAAACATGAGGTGCGATCGCTCACCTATTCAGCGTTTGAACAACTGAACCGGATGGGGAAACTGCTGCTGATTTTTGACGGGTTTGATGAGATGGCAGCACGGGTCGATCGCCAAGAGATGATCAATAACTTCTGGGAATTGGCAAAGGTGGTCGTGCCCGGAGCAAAGGTGATTCTCACCTGCCGCACCGAACATTTCCCCGAAGCCAGAGAAGGGAGAGCCTTGCTGAATGCCCAATTGCAGGCATCGATCGCCAACTTAACGGGAGAAATGCCCCAGTTTGAGGTGCTGGAACTGGAGAAATTCAACGATGAGCAAATTCGTCAGGTGCTATTGCTGCAAGCGGAGTCGATCGTTGTGGATCAAGTATTGAGCAATCCTCAGCTTGTGGATCTGGCCCGCCGTCCGGTGATGACGGAGTTGATTTTGGAGGCGTTGCCGGATATTGAGGCGGGCAAACCTGTGGATATGTCGCGTGTGTATCTGTATGCAGTGCGGCGCAAGATGGAGCGCGATATCAAAGAGGAGCGCACATTTACTTCGATGGCAGAAAAGCTCTATTTCTTGTGCGAATTGTCGTGGGAGATGTTGAGTCACGATCGTATGAGTCTCAACTATCGTGAGTTTCCCGATCGCATTCGCCGCTTGTTTGGGTCTGTGGTGCAAGAAGAAAAAGACCTAGATCACTGGCAATACGACATGATGGGGCAGACGATGCTGATTCGCAATGCCGATGGGGACTATATGCCAGCCCATCGATCGTTGCTAGAGTTTTTTGTCGCTTACAAATTTGCGGCGGAATTGGGAGCATTAGCACCAGATTTTCTGACGCTGGCAAAGGCGCAATCTTGCCTAGATACAAACAAAGAACCGCAAAATTACACTTGGTCTGCCTACTTTCAACGTGAGTTAGATGAGACAGGACGGAGTAAGGCGATCGCGCCTCTCAAGGACTTTGTGAAGGAGGATTTGGAAAGGTTACGATCGGGCTTTGGCAATGCACCTCTCAGTAAAGCTGTTGTCGAATTAATGCAGCCGTTGTTGGCAGACAACCATCAGCTTTCTCTATTTGAAGCCGTTGATGTGACAGTTAATCACACAGCACCCGTGGCGGGATATATCGGGGGCAATGCCCTCACCTTGCTCGTGAATCACGATAAGTTTGCGCTCAGTGCCAAAAATCTGGCTCATACAGTTTTACAAGGCGCAGACTTAACCAACGCGAATTTGCGCGATGTCAACCTGACCGGAGCCGACCTTTCTCAGGTCACATTTACCCAGGCATTTGGCACAGTACTGTGCTGTACGTTTCATCCAAAGGGTCATTTGTTTGCCACAGGGGAAGCCAGTGGAAGTATTCATCTGTGGTCAACTCAGGATTTTCAAAAATGCTGCACGCTGAAGGGGCATAGCGACTGGGTGCGATCGCTGGCATTTAATGCCGATGGTTCCATCTTAGTTAGCATCAGCAGTGATCAAACTATTAAACTCTGGGATATTCAGACAGAAACTTGCCTGAACACCCTGATCGGTCACAGTAACCGGGTTTATGACGTGACGATCGCCCCCGACGATCGAGTGTTTGCCACTTGTAGTGCTGATAACAGTATCAAAGTTTGGGAGTTTAAGACCGGAAAGTGTCTACACACCTTGCTCGATCATCGTGATATTGTCTGGGCGGTGGCGTTTAGCCCCGATGGTAAAACTCTGATTAGCAGCAGTCGCGATCGCACCATCAAGCTCTGGAACTGGCAGACAGGTGACTGCATTAAAACGCTCGAAGGGCATCCCAACCGAGTTAATTTTGCTGGTATGGTAGCCAATAGCAATATCCTTGTCAGTGCTGGCGATCGGATGATTAATCTGTGGGATCTTCAGACGGGAGGTTGTCTCAGATCGTTAGAGGGGCATACAGATAAGATCCTACGTAGCTGCATTTCACCCGATGGCGCTTTGCTTGCCAGTAGCAGTCACGACCACACAATCCGAATCTGGGATTTGCACGCTGGAGAGTGTCTCAAAGTCCTAGAGCAACACAGCAATATCATTCGAGCTATCACCTTTCATCCGGATGGCAAGTTGCTGCTGAGTGGCAGCGATGACCAAACGATTCGACTCTGGGAGGTTGAGTCTGGCAACTGTGTGATGACTCGTTTTGGTCAAAGCAGTGGAATTAACGACATTGCCCTGAGTCCCGATGGTAATTACCTGGTGAACACCAACGACGATGAAACGATCAGTGTTTGGGATCTGAGCCGCAGCGAATACCGACAGACCCTTCAGCATCATACCCGGCGGGTGTGGAGTGTGGCGATCAGCCCTGACGGCAAAACCTTGGTTAGCGGCAGCAGCGATCGCACCATCAAAATTTGGGACTTTGCGACGGGTGAGTGTACACGGACGTTGCAGCAGCCCAGTTCTGTATTTGGCGTTGCAATTTCGCCCGATGGTAAAAAGATTTTGAGTAGTGGCAGCGATCTGTTAGTGCTGTTGTGGGATCTCAATACCGGCGACTGTCTGCGCGAAGTGCAAAAGCACCAACAGATGAATGAATCCTCGGCTGTACGATTAAGCAATCACCTGATTGCCGCCAGCGCCCAAACCCAGATCCATCTCTGGGATGTCAACACGGGCGAACACTTACGAACCCTCACCGGGCACACTGGAGCGATTTGGGCGTCGCGATCGCCCCAGATCGAG
>JAAUOZ010000187.1 GCA_012034655.1 Leptolyngbyaceae cyanobacterium CSU_1_3
CAACACATCATAGTAAAACTGATCTTCGTCATCCCACAGAGAAACGCTACTCTCACCAATGTGATTCATCGCATCTGCAATGTAGAGGAAATGCTCAAAGAATTTGCTAGCAATGTCTTCGTAAGTCGGATTTGTTTTTGAAAGTTCTAATGCGATCGCTAACATATTCAGACAGTACATCCCCATCCAGCTTGTCCCATCGGCTTGTTCGAGATAGCCTCCAGTGGGCAGTTCTGAACTGCGATCGAAGATGCCAATGTTGTCTAAACCGAGAAATCCTCCCTCAAACACATTGTTACCATTGTGATCCTTTTGATTCACCCACCAGGTAAAGTTCAGCAATAGCTTTTGAAAAACTCGCTCTAGAAAATCAGTATCGGCGCGACCATAGAGCGATTTTTCAATCTGATAGACCCGCCAAGTTCCCCACGCATGAACAGGCGGATTCACATCACTGAAGTGCCACTCATACGCAGGGCAAACGCAAGAAAAAAGTGACGTAGGCTGAGAGCAGTGTAGAACACTGACGAGGCACTACTGATGAGTGAGCGAACTGATGGGCGAATTCTGACCCATTTTGCAGATGTGCAAGACCCGCGCGACGAACGGGGCAAGGAACACAAACTCATCGACATCCTTACCATTGCCATTTGCGCGGTGATTTGTGGGGCAGATAGCTGGGTGGACATCGAACTGTACGGACAATCGAAACAGGCGTGGTTGAGCACGTTTTTGAGTTTGGACAACGGGATTCCGTCCCATGATACGTTTGCACGGGTGTTTGCTCGGCTTGACCCAGAGCAGATGCAGACGTGTTTTGTGCGGTGGGTCAGCGCCATCAGCCAACTGAGTGGCGGTGAGGTGGTCGCAATCGATGGCAAAACGGCACGACACTCGTATGACACGGCAAACGGGAAGGGGGCAATTCATATGGTGAGCGCTTGGGCGAGTGCCAATCGGTTGGTGCTGGGACAACGCAAAGTGGATGCCAAGTCGAATGAGATCACTGCCATTCCTGCTTTGTTGCAAGTGCTGGCAATCGAAGGTTGCATCGTCACAATTGATGCGATGGGCACACAGAAAGAGATTGCTGCGGCAATCATTGATCAAGGTGCAGACTATATCCTGGCGCTCAAAGGCAACCAAAGTGGGCTATTTGAAGATGTGCAATGGTTGTTTGAGCAAGCGCAATCCACCCAATTTCGTCAGGTCGTTCACGATTTTGCCCAAACGCTCGATAAAGGACACGGACGGATCGAACTTCGCCGCTGTTGGACGCTGAGTGATGCAGAGCTAGACTATCTGATTCAGAAGCCGCAGTGGAAAGGTCTTCAGACCGTGGTGATGCTGCAAAGCGAACGCCGCATCAAGGGACAGACCCGCACCGAAACGCGCTACTACATCAGCAGTTTAGCCCCCGATGCTGCTAAAATCGCCGCTGCCATTCGCACCCATTGGACGGTCGAAAACCACTTGCATTGGACGTTGGACGTTGCCTTTGATGAGGATGCTTGCCGGATTCGCAAAGACCATGCTCCGCAAAATTTCTCGCTGCTCCGGCAGATTGCTCTCAACTTGCTGGGGCAGGACAAATCGACCAAGGCGGGCATTGCGGCTAAGCGTAAAAAGGCAGGATGGGATGATGCTTATCTCCTCGCGATCTTGGCTCAGTGATTTTCATGCGTTTGCCCTGCACTCATACGCTGGAATTTGACCATTTGGGTGCATATACCATTCCCGCGTTAAGCGATCGAGTTGGCGCTTAGCGAAATCTGGATCGATCATTGCTAGTGGAACACAGTGGAAAGCTAAATCCCAAGCGGCGAACCACGGAAACTCCCACTTGTCCGGCATCGAAAGGATGTCATCATTGAATAGATGAATCCATTCTTGATTGCGGGCGTTGTGACGGTGCGGCTGGGGTTGAGTTGGATCGCCCTTAAGCCAATCTTCTACCACGTAATGATAGTACTGTTTCGTCCAGAGTAATCCTGCAAATGCCTGTCTCTGAATATTGCGAGCATCAACAGAGAGACGATCGGGTGTAATGCGCTGGTAAAACTCATCTGCTTCTTGTTGGCGTTGAGCAAAGACCGCTTCAAACGATTCATCGAAGGGATCATCTAACGTAGCATGATGGGTCAAACGGAGGTAAATGGTTTCAACCTGTTGAGCATCCAGCGTTAGTTTGTAATGCGCCGCAGCCTTCGTTCCGGTTTGTTGTGGGTTAACGGCTTCCGTTTTGCCCTGCACAATGCAATCATGAATGCCATCTTTGACATAGGGCGACGAGTTTTCAGCACCGAATAATCGATGATAATTGGTTTCATTTTCAGTAAACAAAAGCGCGTCAGTCGCTTGACAGTACAGCCATCGATTCCCCAAGGTTGGATGCGATGCACTGATCGCGCTCGATCCATTGCTTTGACATTGCTGTAGTTGGGGCTTTTGGCTAGTTTGATCCCATGACCAGGTATTGCGAAACCATAAGGTCGGTAGTAGATGCAGCGTTTTTGATTCTGCTCCGCGATTAATAGCAGTAATCCGAATCAGAATATCTTCGTCTGTCGCTTTCGCATACTCGACATAGAGATCAAAGTAGCGATTCTCGGTAAAGATGCCTGTATCTGCTAACTCGAACTCTGGGTCGTGATAGCTCCGCTGTTGATTCTCCTGCACAAGTTGAGTGTAAGGAAAAGCAGCGTGCGGATATTTGTAGAGATACTTCATGTAGGCATGACTCGGCGTATTGTCGAGATAGAAGTAGGATTCTTTGACATCTTCGCCGTGGTTGCCTTCAGGCCCCGTTAAGCCAAATAAGCGTTCTTTGAGGATGGGATCTTCCTCGTTCCAAAGCGCGATCGCAAAGCACAATCGCTGATGATTATCCGAAATTCCAGCAATGCCATCTTCGCCCCAACGGTAAGCCCGCGATCGCGCCTGTTCATGCGGAAAATGATCCCAAGCTGAACCGTCAGCACTATAGTCTTCTCGGACTGTACCCCACTGACGATCGCTCAAGTATGGCCCCCATCGTCGCCAATAAGCTTTGCGAGTCCGGTCTTCTTCCAATCGTCTTTCTTCTGCTGTCATGATTTCCTCTCCGCTTTCAGGTTCGATCGTAGGTTGACGAATCAAGCGCTTGCGTTATGCTGACCATGCTTCGCGAAAATCGGCGTATAGCGTTAATCCACCGTCAACAAATAGGGTCTGTCCAGTGATATAAGCGGCTTCTTCGGAGGCGAGAAAGGCAACGGCGGCTGCCATTTCTTCAGCAGTCCCCGCACGCGCCATCGGAATGTGGCTTTCGACGACTGCTTTTTTCTGTGGATCTTCTACCCACTCTTCGTTGATAGGCGTGACTGTTGCACCAGGCGCGATCGCATTCACTCGAATCCCTCGATTTGCATACTCTAGCGCCAGCGTTTTCGTCATATTCTCCATTCCACCTTTACTGATGGAATAGCTCAAGTACAGCGGTCGAGGAATAATCTCGTGAACGCTAGAGATGTTAATGATTGTGCCAGGTTGATTTCGAGAGACTAAGTGCTTAATCGTTTCTCTTGCACACAAGAAAGCACCGCGAAGGTTAATCGACAGAACTCGATCGAACTCTTCAGTTGCAATCTCATGGGAAGGGCATTCGGTTTGAACCCCTGCATTATTAATCAAAATGTCCAAACTACCGAACGTATCGATCGTCGTATTGACCAGGTTGATAATGTCTTCTTCTTTAGAGACATCACCTTGAATCAGGAGCGACTTAACTCCACATTCATCGACTTGACCACAAGCCTTCTGAAGGGCAATTTCTTCAGTATCCTCAGCTTCTTCAGCACTTTTGCGGTAGTTGATCGCAATGTTGCAGCCCTCTTGAGCAAGACGAATTGCGATCGCTTGTCCAATCCCAGAACTTGCGCCCGTAATCAGTGCATTCTTTCCGGCTAATCCTTTCATCACAGACCTCCTTGCAGAGTTACAAATTCACACTTGAAGATGATGCGATCGACAATATACACGACCCCATTTGCAGTTTGTAAATCCGGTTGAATCACTCATGCTTTATTCACTTGTACTTGTTGTCCATCAGCTTCTCCCATTCTGGGAGAAGAGGAACTCATTTTTCTCCCCTCGCCCGCTCTGGGAGAGGGGTCGGGGGTGAGGGCTAATTGCAGGCATCTTACATTTAATTAGGTCTGTCTACTTAGTAGGGATAAATTGTCAGAGTGAAGAAATGCTCAAATTGCGATCGAGACTGTATTACTAGCTGCGATCGCCTTTAGCATTCAAATTTCTATTCTTAGCGTCAACTGCAAATGTGACTCGAAGGTGACAAAGTAGGGAAATGAGTGCAAATCCCTCTTTGGAGTGAGTCGAGAACACGATCCTAACGAGGCAGCATAATTTGAAAGATAGAGCCTTTTCCCACTTGACTCTGAACGGTCAGCGTTCCGCCCTGTGCTGCGACGATTTGTTGTGCGATCGCAAGTCCCAATCCAAACCCGCCTGTTTCTCTAGAACGCGACGAGTTCACCCGGTAAAATCGCTCAAAGATATAGGGCAAATCTGATTCTGGAATTCCAATCCCAGTATCTTCAACTTGAATGAGGACTTGACGGAATTGAGTAAACAGCCGTAGCTCGACTCGTCCCCCCGCAGGCGTATATTTGCAGGCATTTGTGAGCAGATTCGCGATCGCTTGATGCAATAGCTCTTGATTTGCCTTAACCACGATCGCTTGCTCAGGCAACTCTAGATTCAGACAAATAGACTGGGTAGCCATTTGGATAGTCGGCTCTTTTACAAGGCCTTGCAGCATCGTGACTAGATCGATCGACTGTAATGATTCGGGGGCAAGCCGTCCTGAGTAACGCGCTAAAAGTAGAAGATTGTTGATCAAGACAGTCATTGATTTTGTAATTTGAGCAATTTTTTCGAGTCGCTGATGCTTGCGCTCTCCGGCTTCGAGTGGAGCAATCAGTCCCACTTGAGCATTACTTAAAATTGCGGCGAGCGGCGTTCGTAATTCATGAGACGCGTCGGCTGTAAATCGCTGCAAGTGATCATAAGCTGCCTGAATTGGTTGCATCGCAATTCCCCCTAATGCCTATCCGGTAGCTGCAACTACAATTAAGGCAACTAAGATACAGACCAATGACAGCAGTAAATCCTGCTCCAAGTCATGCTGCATCTGCGTCAGAGGAATCGCAATTTGCAGATATCCAATCTGATTCCCACGATACTGAACAGGCAGTGTTATCTGACGAACTAAGACAGGCTGAGAATCAAAGAGTCCCGCCTCTAGGGTCAGCGTTTGAAATTCTGACTCATCTTTGAGGGGTACGATCGACGCGACTCCAAAAAATTGCTCTAATTGCCCCTGCTGACTATACCAACGGGCATAGACTACATCACTATTAGGCGGCAGTGGCAAATCTCCCAGATAGGGCACATTGCTCAAATTGACTTGTTGACGCTCATACTGCACCGTTGCTGCCACGACTTGCGCTTTTTTATAGAGCAAGAAATCTAAATTTCGCAGTCGTTCGATCGCAGTTAAATAATAGCGAACGCCAGCGAAGACAATCAAAATACTGCCCATCGAGAGCATAAACCAGCCAGCAAGATTACGACGACTGCGAATGAACATAGCAGCTACAGTTTTGGAGCCATCCGATATCCCATGCCATACACGGTTTCGAGCCAGTTTGCCACATCTAAGAGATCTAGCCGCTGCCGTAGTCGGCGCACTAAGGCAGTAATCGCATTACTTTCTGGCTCATCGCCCCACTCCCACAAAGCTTGCTCTAGCTGATCGCGACTCAACACCTGGCGCGAATGCCGCATCAGATATTCCAGCAGTTGAAACTCGCGAGTTGAGAGTTGAATTGCAGTTTCGCCGCGTTCCACACTTATCATCGTTAGGTTAAGGGTCAAGTCTTCGAGGTGCAACGTTTCGCCTTGCCACAGCGGAGAGCGCCGACTCAGAGCACGAACTCGCGCTAGGAGTTCAAATACATCAACGGGCTTAACCAAATAATCATCGGCTCCTGCATCTAGTCCAGTTATCTTATCGATCGTGGCATCTTTTGCGGTCAGGATGAGTACGGGCATCGTTTTTCCTGATTTGCGATAGCTCAGACAAAGATCGATACCGCTGACATCTGGCAGCATCCAATCGAGAATCAACAAGTCGTAGTGGCGCTGCGATAGAACCCATTGAGCAATTCCGCCGTTCTGGATCGCATCGACAATGTGCCCCGCTTCTGCCAGAGCAGCATGGAGGGGTTCAAGTTGTTCGGGATCGTCTTCGACCAATAGAATTCGCATCGCTGCTCTCATCGGAGAGGACTCCTCCAAACTAGACTCACCCTTTCAGGCAAACGTCTTGCTTCCGCAGGATTTCTAATCTATCTAAGGGCATTAAGATCCAATATTGCTATCAGTTAGAAACCTTATGCGGCAGTGGCATCACATCCTTCAGAACTTGAAATCAAGCGGGGCCGAGTTTTGGTTGCCATTGCCTCTGGTGGGCATTGTGCTGTGGCTGGGTGGAACCGCGATCGCACAGCAAGTTCTCCGTCAGGCTCACAATAGTCCAAATCAGCTTCAAGCCGATACACAACTTGATATGAAGCTTTCTGCCACCGTTCTTGTGATCAGTGCCCAAATTGATCAGCAACGAAACACAACTACTGTTTCCATTAAAACAACAGACTCGAATTTAAAGAAACTAGAGTATGAGTTTCCGAGCGCAGACCCCAAGCAAGTCGAAGCTGCGATCGCTCAAGAGATCGGACTCCCAGTTCAAGAAGTGAGAAAACTCGTGCACTATCGGATTGTAGATTAGTACCATTCCGAAAGTATCCCTTCTTTGTCCGCACTAGGGCTTTGCTCGATCGCAGGACGATTCTGCATCCAAGCAAAAAAAGCTGCCATCCCCAGTAAAACCAGTGTTAGAAAGCTCACGAGTTGCAGCATGATGTTGTAGCGCATTCTTGATTCTCCTCTCTAAGCCAAGTTGTAATGCTCTAGATGGACATTCGTTACAGGAACATCAAGATCGTGCAATGCTTGTTCGACTTGATCCATCATCTTCGGCGAAGCACAAATAAAATAATGGCGCGTGCCTCGACGAGCAGGAACATAGCGCGATAGCAATTCCTGATCCACATATCCAGTTTCTCCTTCCCAATCCTGCGGAGGCTCCCGCAAAACATGAATTACCGTCAGATCCAATCGGTCTTTCAACGCCTCGATCGCTTCTCGATAAGTAATACTATCCCAAGTTTTGTTCGAGTAAATCAGCGTGTAAGGGCGATCATCCCCTCGCTCCGCCGCAGTAACCAGCATACTCATGATCGGAGTAATCCCAATTCCGCCAGCCACTAGAATAAATCCTGCTGCATCCTCATAGCGATCGGTTGTAAAAACCCCGTAAGGGCCATCTAAATAAGCCTTCGTTCCGGGCTTGTAGTCTTTTACCTTACTCGTAAAGTCCCCCACTGCTTTAATGCCAAATTCCAATTGCTCCGAATGTTGTCCGCTCGACGACATCGAGAACGGATGCTCTCGCATACTAAACGGTGTAATGTTGAGCGTAATCCAGGCGAACTGTCCAGGCTGAAAGTGGAATCCTTCATGCCGATCGGCGCAGTGCCAGCGTCCAAACATCCCCACGCTCAGGTCTCACTTCTTCCACAAGAAACGGCTTCTTCGTCATCAGCCACGGTTTAACCAAGCGAATATAAACAACCAACCAAAGTGCGACAAGTGCGATCGCTGCCCACAACACTGCTTTCCAAAACAATCCCAAGTAGTTCCCAACCCCCAAAGCGTGTCCCAGTCCCAATCCGACTGCTAACACCGACAAATCGAATGCGATAATCGCCAGGGTTCATAAGGGATCTTCAAGGGCTTGCGCCAAATCGTCGTGACAATCAATGCAATGAACGCAACGGTTCCTAACACTGCCATCCTTGCCCGCCAAGGCGCTTCGGGGAAGTTCAACAATTGAATGGTATCCGGCTGCACCCAAAACAAAATCAGCGGATGCACTAACACCATGACAAACGCCACAAACGAGGTATAGCGATGAAATGAGAGAATCAGATCAATCCCGTAAGAGGCTTCAATCCGATTCACTCGCGCCGTAAGCGCAAACTGTAATGCCATCAATGCAAGACCAATGAATCCTAGCGCAACTGAAAACTCGACCCAGAATCCTCGTCCCGCAGGCGGTGGATAGATCAACAGAACGAACAGCGGCAGAACGGTGAAAAACAGAAATGTAATAATCCAGCAGAGTGCAACTACAATCGGACTATGCATCAACAAGTTTCGCATTCTTCAAGCTCCTCAAATCAAAGATAGAAGAACGGAACTCACGATCGATAGCGCGATCGAGCCGAAGGCACTCCAAAAGCCGTAGCGCAGTCGAAATCCATTCACGATAGCGGCTGCAACACCAAAAATAATTGCATTGAGAATAAATAAAAATAGCCCTAGCGTAATCAGAATCAACGGAAAGCCAAAGAAAACGAGAACAGGTCGCAGCAGTGCATTGAGTAACCCGAACACAGCAGCAGCAAGCGCAGCTTTGCCAAAATTATCAAGCTCAACCCCGATCGACAGTCGAGCAATGATCAAAAAGCTAACAGTGGTCACAAGCCAAGTCAGGAGAATGTCAGCCATTGAAAGTTCCCCTCAGTGCAAGAAATGGAACGAGCTAACCTTACTTTCTGGAGGAATTGTGACTCAAAAATGACAGCCCTAGCTGTGTTTCAGAATCTCATACTGGGAACCAATACCAGATCAACCCATTCTCCTACACCAATCCCCAAGCCAGCCACTCCTGCAAGACAAAGCAAGATTTGGCGCTGAGCAAAGCCAGCAGAACGGAGTTCAAGATCAGCTAGAAACATGGTTACTACGGGTAAAAAGATCAGACCCAAAAACTGAAAGTCGGTGACGAAAAAGAAATGCGGCAATGCTCACACACAAACAAACCGAAATTGTGATGAATAGACTTTGAGATGTAAACCAAGCGACCTGTCTAAGAAAAGCTCCTCCAGTTCCAGTCAGCATTAGCATCAGAACGATCGCACCTATCCCAACAAGCCAAGCAACATGATGTGCTGCCAGATACCAACCCAACATCCCGTAGCTAAACCAAAGCATTCCGAGCGACACCCAAGGCAGACGATAAAAAAATCCGGTATTCATCAGAAAAATGGGTAGAAACCCCGTCCTTTAACGACGCGGAGGACGGCTTTACAAAAGCTATCAAGCGACAATCAGCCCGTTAGAACGGCGGATTAATTGAACCTTGTTAGCCGATATCTGCCCCAACCGTTTCCAGTTGGCATCGCTGACAGATATCTGTTTTTCAGTGTCGCCACTGACATAGCCAATCCCTTTCGGGGAGTTGACTAAATCGCCTTTACGAACGCCGTGACGAGTCGTAGAACCGCCATACTTCCGACGAACTCCACCCTTGGATGGAACCATGAGATGAAGCTGACGACGGGAATAAGGAGGGCGACGAATTACTACGACTTGTCCGATCTGTCCTGTCCGAGTTTGAACGACACAACCTTCTGGAAAAGGAACGACGGTTTTAGAGGCAGTATTATTCTGCTTCTCAGCCGTTTCTTCAGAACTTGATGTCTGATTCTTCTGCCGTTTCCGCTTGGCTCGATATTCCGCTTGCTTTTTGCGCTTGTACTCCCGCCGAGTTTCTGCGTTTTCGGATTCAAACTTTTGGGCTGCCCGTTTTCGTGCTGCTGCCCCCTTCTCGGTTTCAGCATAGTTTTTCTGCGATCGACGTTGTGCCGCCTTGCCTTTTTCGGTGGCGCGGTAGCGATCGATCGCTTTTTCTGTAGCTTCCTTTGGCATCTCGGAATCGTCCATGCAAGCGTCCATATCTCTATTGTCAATGTACTGCTGAATTGGGGAAATCGCTAAGAGACCAGTAAACTGTGCCAGTTTCTTCAATCAGATTGTTAACAATAGAGATATATTTGTAGACAATATAGATATAGTAAGTCGGACACCGGAAGCCAAACGGACGCGTCAAGCATTATTCTCCAACTCAACACTTTGCCTTTGGGTATGTTGATATGCCAAATCCGGCTTACTACAACGACGATTTTTAAACCAATACTCATCAAGGTTGGGGTACAGTCCGCGACCCTTTCTTTCTGGGCTTACTTGAAAATGTTCTTCGCAGTATTGCCGCAGGTGTTGACAAACCACCCGTCAAATCCTGCTCCGACGACACCACCCGCGATCGGCACTAGCTTCATGAGATTAATAACTCCTTTCTCACCTGCTTTCGTAATGAGTCGGAATCCGATTTTCTTGTTAATTTCGATCAAAACTTTGCCCGGAATCTGACTGATTAAATTCTTAAGCACTTTTGTTGCTAATTTGAATTCCAGCGTTACGAAGAATTGCTTCGCCTGCTTCTCCAATCAAACACAACAAAATCATTGTCCGAATCTGGTCTGAGCGAATGTCATAGCCCCGAAGTTGAGCAACAGCAGCGGCTGTATTTGCACCCAAAGCATAGGATGCTGCCATGCTTGCAGGAATTGCGATCGGCAAAATAGCAATCCCACCTAAACCAGTGACAAACCCAGTTCCCGCAGCGTGAGTGGTTCGCCACAGAATTACTGAGTCGATTGCATCTTCCACACTTTTTGTTTGAGATCTGTGATCTTCTGCAACTTGCTCTGCTGATTGCAGAATACCAAATCCATCAATTCCAACATCAGCAATCCAATTTAAGAGTTGTGCTTGTGGAGAGTCATTATCGCCAGTCATCATCGAATCCTACTGCTATCACATCTCAAGCAGTGTTGCCCTGGGAAAACAAGAGCTATCGTTCTCCGGATCATTACTCAACGATATTAGATGTCGAAGAATTGTTGAAATCTAGCTTCCCGACGACCCAAACGAAGTGGTCTAACGACCAAGATTAAGCGGCGACGAGTAACCTAGAACGATGCCAATTTCGATGACTCCTGGCATGGGCTGACCTTGCCGCACGCGATCGTAAGCATAATGTTAGATAAACGGGGAAACTCCAATCAAACCGAGCGAATTCTGCTGATGGAGGAGTTTCGAGACCTATTCCCAGATGTGGAAGTTGCCTCGTTGACGGCTGATCGGGAGTTTGTTGGGAGTGATGGGTTTGGGTATCTACTAGAAGACCCGAAGATACCGTTCCGCATCCGGATTCGGGAATCTGAGTTGCTGTTTGACGGGGAACAGTCGATCAAGGGGAACCG
The DNA here is from genome assembly GCA_012034655.1 of Leptolyngbyaceae cyanobacterium CSU_1_3. Lineage (GTDB taxonomy): Bacteria > Cyanobacteriota > Cyanobacteriia > Leptolyngbyales > Leptolyngbyaceae > JAAUOZ01. The sequence continues at coordinate 11,295 of JAAUOZ010000187.1, forward strand.
ACTTTTTTCGGGATTAAAGATGG
>JAAUOZ010000188.1 GCA_012034655.1 Leptolyngbyaceae cyanobacterium CSU_1_3
GCACCATGACTGTCAAGGGGGTGTTTTCCATAAATCGCTCAAAGATGGCACTAATCACACTTCCCCCTCCCTGATTGGATGCTCACTTCAGTGCTTTGATCCTATCGAAAAATCTTGAAATGCTCCATCAATCACAGTAGTACAAATGCTCACCTTAACAGGGGTAGTTCTTACCGCCCTATTCACCGGATCTCTCTGCCATCGAATTAGGTGGGTCGACGTTGAAGGAGATTCTGCGTTCGACCCAAGCTCGCACATCGGATGCGCTCGATCAAGCGATTACGATGGCGATTGCGGCGTTGACTGAGAAGATGCGCTCCCTTGGTTCAATCATTGTGGTTTGTTTTCTGAGTCAATTAGATAAGACTAACTGTGGCACGTGCGATCGCAAACTGCTGTAAAACACATTAGCCTATAGGCTCCGATAGACCCAAAAAACATTCAAGCCATTGATCATGCGATCAACTGTACCTATGATGTTTACAGTGCAATCGATGAGGAATTTTTTAAGGTCTTTCCAGAGCCAGATCAGAATATTCAATTCAATGAAGACATTGAAAATGATGAAGAGATTCGGCAAATTCTAGCTCGGCTATGGAAGAGACGTTTGAAAAAGTTAGAGATTCAGGGCATTCACGGCACTCTGTTTTATCAACTTTCTGAAAAGAAGCAATTCTACCCAAATAGAAAGGAGCGTGACTTGACCGTTAATCATAGTAGACCTCAAGACTAAACTGGGAAGGCAATGCGATGTGTACTTGGTAGAGTGCGATCGCGATTGCCTTTTCTTTTACTTAGCTGTCAACGATATCAGCCATCTGAGACTGAACCCTCTCGATGCCAAGGACGTGAGCAATCTTTTGCTTTGAAGGCATCACCCCCTTTCTGCTGCACATCATCTGTGCCCCAGTGAATCTTTTTATCGAGCTTTTTCAGCAATGGGACATGTTTGGAGCAATGAATATAAGCTTCTTCTACTTCAACAAAGATCCAACGTTCTGGGCTGCGACCGCCGCGAATTTGGCTTGCTTCAATGATTTCTAGAGACACATTGGGAAGATGGGGCAGTTCGTCATTTTCAACGACACATGCTTTTCCGTTCACATGCAAGCCGACTGTATGTTGAAAAAAATCAATAAAGATTATTCCAATATGCGGATTTTCTAGAATGTTGCCGACACTCGCCATGACCCCGTTGCCTCGATATTCTGGATAGGCGAGGGTTTTATCATCTAGCACTTTGACAAACCCAGGGCTACCTGCTCTGAGTGAACAATCACATTCTCCATGTGCATCGGATGTAGCAATGAATAGTAATTCCTGATATCCAATAAATTCGCGCATCAATGGATTGAGATAGGTCAGCATCTGCTTGTTGTAGAAAGCCAGAGCGCGCCGAGTTGTGCCAAATTTTGCTTGTGCTAGGTGTTCACCTTTAGAACCCGGTAACTTGATGCCATCGTCTATTGTTGCTGTCATAGATATCCTTGATTGAGAAGCTGATTGATTTCCGCAGTAATTTGGTAGAATGACCCGTAAGATATGATTTCCACTTGGAGTTAGTTGCTCAACGTCTTACAATGCCTATAAGATTTGCTACTTTGAGCATATGCAACTGAATCAGATTTCTACATAACCTCTTTTAGGGCGAACCCTACATCCATCTGAACGGGTTTCACGGTCTGCGATGCGACTCGCTTTATCGAGCTTCTGGGAACTTAATGACATAACAATCATGAAAACAACGAGCCTTACGGATTCATTACCTTCTAAGATGAAAGCGATCGTTCAAACTGAGTATGGTTCCGCTGATGTGCTGAGATTGGCGCAAGTCGATCAACCCGTTGTGTCTGAGAATGGCGTACTTGTGCGAGTTCGTGCCACTTCTGTTCATGCCGGAGACTGGCATCTGATGCGTGGGAGACCGTTTTTCATTCGTCTCATTTATGGAGGAGTGCGATCGCCGAAAATCAAAATCTTGGGCACTGATGTTGCGGGAGAAGTAGAAGCTGTTGGTAAAGCAGTGACGCAGTTTAAGCCAGGAGATCAGGTTTTTGGAGATTTATCAGAGGCTGGATTTGGTGCATTCGCTGAATATGTCTGTGTTCCCGAAACTGCCTTAGCTCTGAAGCCGACTAGCTCCACATTTGAGGAAGCTGCAACAGTTCCAGTCTCTGCGCTGACCGCTTTACAAGGATTGCGTGATGTTGGGCAGATTCGGTCGGGACAGAAAGTATTAGTGAAAGGTGCTTCTGGTGGAGTGGGATCATTTGCGGTGCAGATTGCTAAGGCATTTGGGGCGGAAGTGACGGGGGTATGTAGCCCTAGCAAAGCCAAGATGGTGCAGGAAATTGGTGCAGATTATGTTCTAGATTATAGACAGGCAAGAACAGGTCTGAAGCAGCAGTATGATCTGATTTTAGATGTTGCTGCATACGATTCAGTTTTTGACTATTTGCCAATGTTGAAGCTAAAAGGCAGCTATGTTTTAGTGGGTGGCTCGATCGCTCGATTGTTTCAGGTGATGTTGTTTGGATCTTGGATTTCAAGAATCAGTCGCCGCAGGGTGAGGTGCTTAGTTCAAAAGCCGAATCAAGCTGATTTAATTGTACTGAAAGAACTCATTGAGACAGGTAAGATTCGTCCTTATGTCGATCGTTGTTACGCTCTCAGTGAACTGCCTAAAGCAATTCATGCGATCGAACAGCGGCAAGTGCAGGGAAAAATTGCGATCGCTATTCAATCAGTCTCAGAACATCCGCTTACAGACGCAAGTTAAGACTCACCGATTAGTGTCAATGCTGCCCAATTCTTGGGATTTGGATGCGATCGCAAAGTTTTTAACATCGCTTGTCGGAGCGCTTGAGCTTTATCGAGGTTGCGCTGTAGCTGCTGCAACACTGAAGATATGAAAGTATAAATATCTTAATTATCCTCGCGCATCCCGAATCTAAATCGCTGAACGGTTCGCTGAAAGATCTTGCCATATCCACTCTCACTCAACAAGGACATACTGTGAAGAGTTTCCTCGGTGGCAAGCAGATGAAAGGGAGCGAGCTTGAGATCGGCGATCGACGACACAGACCAACAGTAACGACGGTAAGCTTGACGGTACTGCTAGGCAAGAGGTGAAGCGCGATCGCTCCTAAATTCCTATAATTGGAATACCAGTCGTCATCACTTGATTGCTCTTATGGTCTACGCTCAGCCAGATCGACATATCAGCTTACTCACTGACTTTGGCTTCAAGCGTGTCTTTGGCACAGAGCCGAACAAGCACTTGCTGATCGATTTCCTCAATACCCTGCTGCCAGAGTACCACCAGATTCGCGATGTCACCTTCAAGAATTCAGAGAATCTAGGTAACACCGTGATCGATCGCAAAGCAATTTTTGATATCTACTGCGAAGCCCAGAATGGCGATCGCTTCATTGTTGAGATTCAAAAAGCGAAACAAAATTTTTTCAAAGACCGCAGTGTGTACTATGCTAGTTTTCCGATTCAAGAACAGGCACTCAAGGGAGATTGGAACTATGAGTTAGCTTCCGTTTATACGGTAGGAATGTTGGATTTTGTCTTTGATGACCACAAGCAAGAGGAGACACTGCTGCACGTTGTGGAATTGAAGGATCAAGATTGTCGTGTTTTCTATGACAAACTGAAGTTTATTTATGTCGAGTTACCGAAGTTTAAGAAGACCCTAGACCAACTAGAAACGCATTTCGATAAATGGCTCTATCTGTTTCGGCACTTACCTGAGCTAGACGCGCCGCCTACGCCTCTGCAAGAAGAGATCTTTGAGGATCTGTTTGAAGTCACAGAGATTGCTAACTTCTCACCCGATGAACAACGAAGTTATCAGAGTAGTTTGAAGGTTTATCGGGATTGGTACGCCATTGAGAGTACTGCGCGGCAAGAAGGGCTAAAGAAAGGGCTGGAGAAAGGGCTGGAGAAAGGACGGGAAGAAGGGCGAGAAGAAGGGCGAGAAGAAGGGCGAGAAGAAGGGCGAGGAGAGCAGGCGATCGCATTAGTGACTCGTCTTTTAACTCGCCGACTGAGACAGGAGCTTTCTGAAGAAATGCGCGAACGTCTCTCTATGTTGCCGCTCCCGGTACTGGAAGACCTTAGTGAAGTATTGTTAGACTTTGCAACGCTGTCTGACTTGGAAGGCTGGTTAGCAGAGCATGGGTAGGGTGTGCTGTTTGTATGTTCTCAATAGACTTGTTCAAGAATTTGTAAGCGAGATTGTGCCTGGCTTTGAGGTCGGTCTCGCCAAGACTGTTTAGGAGCGAGAGCATTGGGTTTTGAAGCCGTTCCTATCAGAAATTAATGTTATTCATCGCCTTGCTACGAGCAAACCCCATTGCTGATTTCAAAAGTCGTAAGCAGTGAAATCCAGGTTGCCTAAACGCAATCTGACTAGCCCGCAAACTACTAACATTACTGAACGGTAAACCCGCGAGTGTAAGCAAAATTGATGCGTCAGCATCTGAAAGATTTTCAAGCGCCGAATCAGGTGCTCGATGAAGATACGTTGAGCAGAAATCTCTCGATTTTTCTGCTGTTGAGTTTGGCTTAATTCCTGATGTTTTGGCTTTTTGTGGGGTGTAGTGGGATATCGAGCAACTGCCCGTCAGCCTGATCTAGTCATTTTGTCTGAGGAAGCGGTAACGGCTCTAGAAGGTGCAAACCAAGCGATCATCACCCATGAAATGCCACCCCCGTCACTGGTTGTAGAAGTAGTCAGCCCCAAGCAAGAAAATCGGGACTATCGCTACAAGCGCACCGAGTACGCCGGATGACACATCTCAGAGTATTGGATCGTAGACCCGATCGCTCAAAAAGTAACTGTGCTGCAATGGGTTGAGGGATTGTATGAGGAACAGGTTTATCAGGGCGATCGGGCGATTCAGTCTCCGCTGTTTCCATCCTTGGATCTGACGGCTGCTCAAGTTTTGGGTGCAGGACGGTAAGGTGAGCGAAGCGGGCTTCTAAAGTACAATTGCTCTATGCGATCGTCCGCCTAACAAACTTTCTATGAAAACAGATACGATCTTTTATGCAATATTCCAGTCCACCCCAGCCATTTTGCTCGAACTTGCAGGACGATCGCCCCAAACCGCCAGCCAATATAACTTCCGCTCCATCGAACTCAAACAAACCGCCTTTCGGATTGATGGAGTCTTGCTCCCCCAGCCCAACGCCAGCGACCAAACCGTCCTATTTACCGAAGTCCAATTCCAACCCGACTCAGAACTCTACCATCGCTTCTTTGGCGAGTTGTTTCTCTATCTCCGCCAGTATCCCAACACCGCAGACTGGCAAGGCATTCTGATTTACCCACAACGCAGCATCCAGCCGCCCCCCTCACCGCTCTATCAAGTCCTCCTCGATAGTGCCAAAGTCGTGCCGGTGTATCTAGACGAGCTTGGAGAAATCAGTCAACTGCCCTTGAGTCTCAGCGTGATGCGTCTCATTATAGAACCAGAACAAACTGCACCAGAGCAAGCGCGATCGCTGATTCGTCGTGCCAGTCAAGCAGAGTCCACCGATGGGCTTTCTCAAGCCACGCTAATCCAGACGATATCCACTATCATGGTCTATAAGTTCAGTCGTTTGAGCCGAGAAGAGGTGGAAACAATGTTAGGATTCGCCAAAGAATTACGCCAAACAAGATATTTCCAAGAAGTCCGAGAAGAAGGACTGGCAGAAGGGCTGGCAGAAGGACTGGCAGAAGGACTGAAAGAATCTATTGTTGAGGTTTTATCTGCGAGATTTGGAACCGTGCCAGAGACGATCGTTCAACAACTAGACACTCTGACTGATGCGGTTGCTCTCAAGGGACTTTTGCGACAAGCGATCGCCGTTGCTTCGATCGTCGAATTTGCACAACAGCTTAACTAAGGTTACTTAGTACTTTCATTGCTATCTCTCTGACTGGAAGAACTGATGCAAAACTCCTACAATCCGTTGCCAATCAGAATGAACGAGGCCCAGTAGTAGGGATGGGCTAGGTAAGTGTTGGCAAGGGAAGTCATACTCTTGATGCTGGGAATGCTAAGTCTTTTGCCGTCACCCAAAACGAGGAAGGAATCTTCGGGATTGCCAGGAACAAAGGCTATTTGAATGGCTATTAGATTAGGTGTTCTGCTACCTGCACAGGCTAACGGCACATCTCGATCTTCCCGTCCTTTGGTTTCCACCAGGTAGTAGTGATTGTCGATCGTGCGGATGAAGAAGTCGGGGGGTGTAGAAGGCGAGGCGATCGCCATTTGCCAAATAATCAACTCGTAGACATTGTGAGCCAGCGTTTTTAGCAAAAGCAGCAACATCAGGGGCGCGATCGCAAAACTTGGCGACTGCAACTTCTAATTCACGATTGCAGGTTACGAGATTGAATAGCGTCTTGTTGGCTTCTAGAGCCGGACGGCGTTCGCTGAGGGTGACTTGATAGGGTTTCCAGGTATTGAGAGATTTAGGAGCTGACCCGGCTAAACGGGTTTCGGTGGTGGTGGTGCGACTGCGGATTAAGGGCACAAACACAGCCCGGAGATGTTCGCCCACGTCGGAGTCGGCTAAACGGGCAACTAAGGCTGGATCGAACAGGGTCATTTTTTGCTCGAACAGAATCGTTTCTAAGAAGGTCTGAATTAAAGGCGCAAGGATCGGATGGAGTCCCCGTAGTTTACAGATTGTTTCTAGTTGTTTGACGTAATAGGAAACGGCTCCAATGCCTGACTCTAGCAGTGGCAGATTGAGTTGCAGTTTCTGGATAACTTCACCTGTAAATAGGTGTCGCCCTTCGTACTGAATTTCGCTATTGCCCTGTTTACTTAACGGTAGGGCTTTGTAGGGTTTGAAGGCTTTCTTGACATCTTGCAGGGTGAGTCCTTCCAGTTTGGGGACGATGCGATAGCCTGCGGTGAGGGTGGGAATCTGGATGTCTAGCTGGGTTACGTCTTTGTGGGCTTCATCCGGGAAGATGGAAATGGTGGTGGCGGGGACGCGATCGAGATCGACAATTTCGATCGGCAGTCCTTCCTGGGCGAGTTCTTGAGCATATAAACTGGCAAAGGCTGAATGTTCGATCACTGTCACCAGTTCGCTGGCTTGACCGGGGGGAGTCATGCGGCGCAAGCCTCGACCGAGGGTTTGTTCGGGAAGGATATTGGCTTTGGAACTGTAGGGACGTAGGGGGACGATCGTAGTCACATTTCGTACGTCCCAACCTTCGCGCAACATTAGTACAGAGACAATGCAAACGTAGGGACTGGTGTTGCTATCCAGTTTGCGGCTGAGTTTACGCAATGCTCTGAGGTCATCGTCGTTGATGGCTTTTTTGTCTTCGACAAATTCGTAGCGGGCGTTGTTGCCTTTGCCGACTTTTTTGAGTTTGCCTTTGAGGTTGGTGTGCAGGTTGATCGTTTTACCGTTGAGTTGCTCAAACAGAGGATCACTGTTGAAGCGTTGGGTAATTTGGTTGGCGGCATCGGTGTCATCGCACATGCTGAACAGCAGGGGTTTCTTGCCGCTGGACTCCCATTCAGTGCGGCTGGCTTTCCAGCGATCGTAGCCCAATAGCAAATGCTGTTCCCATCGGTAGGCGGCGTTGTCGTCGGCTTGTTCGACCAGTTTGCGGCTGGCTTGCCCAATCAGAGGCGTTTTAACGATTCCGGCATCGACGGCTTCGCCCAGCGGCGTATCACAAACAATGTGTTTGAACAGGAGTCCTTTGTTGTCCTTTGGGGTGGCAGAGAAGTCGAGTTGGGCGACGAGTTTGCCGCCACTGCGGGCTAAAAGGGTTTCGTGTAGGGTGCGGATGGCTTCGTTCCAGGCTGAGCCGGAGTCCCAGACGTGGTGGGCTTCGTCGTTGAGAATCATGACCCGACGGTGGGTGGTGATTCTGTCCCGTAAGGCTGCCCCGGTATCCAATGCTTTGGATTTGAAGACGGGCGGCCCCATCCAGGCGTAGCCGTCATCGGCGGCTTTTTGCTTGCGCTTTTCGTAGAGGCGGTGAATGTTGGTGAGGTAAAGCGTTCCACCTGTGGCTGCGCCGCTGGCTTCGTCTTGTAGGACGACGGAGAGATTCCAGTCGCCGCGCCATTCGGGGGAATCAAGGGATCGGTGTCAAACACGCGCCCGTTGCCGAAGTCATCTTTGAGGCGTTCGTAGACGGTGAGGTTGGGGGCGATGACGACAAAGTGCCGTGCCATTTCGGAGTCGGATTCGCGCAGAGCGTGGAAGTAGCTCCAGACGATGCAGAGGCTCATGACTTTGGTTTTGCCTGCGCCAGTGGCGAGTTTGAAGGCGTAGCGACTCCAGCTATCTTCGGCTTCGGTGATGCCAAGGGCTTGCAGTTCGGCAGTTGCGCCGCCAAATTCGGCGATGATTTGGGAGAGGGATTCCAGGCGGCGGACTTCTTTGAGGTAGATCAGGGTTTCGATCGCCTCGCGCTGACAAAAATAGTAGCGAAACTCAAAATCTTCACCGTTGGCGGTGGTTTGGTGGTGGGCACGTCCGAACCGATGATTCAGCAGTTGGATGGTGGTGTCGCTGGCTCCGATGTAGAAGGCTTCGCGCCAGTCTCGCACGGCGGAGCGGAGGTTGCTGACGAGATCGATCGGCGAAGCTCTGCGTCCCTGCACAATCACCGCTGGATCGCCTGCCTTTTCTGCCCGGACTCGATGGGCGTTGGGTTCTGCCCAGGGCGCAAAGAGCGGTTCGAGGATGGTGGAGTTGAGGGAGGAGGTCATAAGTTAAGCAATTGCAAATTCGGTGAGAGGGCGTTTACTAGGATGCTGGAAGCCCAGGACAATATCTTCAGGGGGAACGCCAGCCTCTAGTAGATCGTTGGCGATGCCTTGCTTTGTCCAATCCTCTTCAATCCAAATTTTGTTTTGCTCAATCCTGAGATAGACCATCACGCCAAAATCTCGTTGTTTGCCATCCCAGCCAACACTAAACCAGAAGTAATGATCATGTTCTTCATCAAAAGCAATACATTCTTGAACACCAATTTGCTTCGAGCTTGCTGCCCAATCTCGATATTCGGTCAGAATTTTTTCGATGGTTTGGCGATACTGAGTTATCTGAGTCATTGCACAATCCTTTTAAGCTGCATTTCCTCTTCCTGACAACAACTCAGCAATCAATGGTCTTGACTTGGCAAGTTGACTGACTGCGAGAATGGAAAATCCCAGAAGATTACCTTCTATGTCTACACGCTCCATGACCGCATCATTTTCGGTTTCTCTCATGTAGCCAGGGGCTTCAGAAAAGATTACTTCTAAAAAGTCGGCTTCAGGGTCGAACCAGATTTTTACACGCTCTGCCATAGGTCATCTCCTTTTTTAGGTTTATTTGTAAAATAAGCGGTGACAATAAATGCGTCATCGGGTAAATATTTGACGACGATACAAAGCCACTTATCGCCAATTACCAGTTGAGTATAAAACCGATAAAACAGTTCCGCGCTATCATCACTTCGAGATTTGCGAACCAATTGGGGATTTTTAAGAGTATCGGCAATTTGCGATTCCATTTCAACCATTTCAGGGTGGGTCAAAATATGGGCAAGTCGTTCCTCCGTTAAACGAACCTTTCTATTTTGGTAATCGAGCAGGATTGGCATAGGCACTCTAAACCTCCACTTCTATGGTAATGGAGGTATCGCAGCCGAAGGTATCGACGACTTTGACGCAGGCGATGTATTTGCCGGGAGCAGGATAGGTGTAGGCGGCATCGCTAATGGTTTTAAGGCTGCGGTCTTTGCGGGTGCGGTAGTCTTGCCAGTCGTGGGTGAAGGGTTTGCCCGGTTGCCAGTTGAAGTCGATCGCCCAGAAGTCAATAAAGTCAAAGCCGCTGCGGATGGCTCGTTCGCGTATGGCTTCGAGTTCTTTAGTGGGGACTTCAGCAAGGGAGGGCAGAAATTGGGTGAGTTTGAGGTCTACGGTTTTGCCCTTGTCGCCCTTGCGATAGACCGCTTCGGCTGCTAACAATGCCACTTCCAAAAACGGCGGCGGGGCTTTGCGGTTTTTTTCCATGATTTCGCGGGGGATTTGCACGAGCTTGAGCTTTACGCCGAGTTCGGTTGTCAGGGCGTTGACCAACAAATGCAAGTCCATTTCAAATTCCCAGGCGAGGCAATAGCACTCGCGCCCCCCAGCAGCGGCGGTGGCTTGGGCAACGGCTTTGGCTTCGTCGCGGGTGAACATCGAGTCGATGCCATCCACATGACAAAATGCCCCAGCTTTGCGACCGTGCAGCAGCGGCGAGGGCGCACTGGTGAGGACTTCTGCCCGGAAGAATTCGAGGATGACGCGGCGGTGTTCGGTGTCGGCTCCTTGCAGGCGATCGTGCTGCCACCATTGGCGTTCGTAGCGCCCCAAGTTGTAGACATCGAAGGCGCGGTAGGGTTTGCTGTCTTTGTGGAGGGTGCGCTGGAGTTCGATCAGGCGTTTGCGGGAGGTGTGGATGGCGAAGCGTCCCAGGTCTGCCATGATCCATTTGCGTCCAAGACGTTCGGCGACGGCTCCGGTGGTGCCACTGCCACAGAAGAAATCGGCAACGAGATCGCCTTCATTGGAAGAGGCTTGGATGATTCGTTCTAGGAGAGTTTCGGGTTTTTGTGTATTGTAACCAAGCTTTTCGTGAGACCAACCGCGAAGCATACTTATGTCATCCCACCAAGTACCAACTTGAACACCTTTTGATTGATCCAGGTATTTTTTCTCCATTGGTACAGTGCCAGGGTTTGTTTGAACAACTAAACCCTCATCAATTAATTTTTGCATTCGCTCTTTTGAGTAGCGCCATGACCTCGTTACACCCAAAATTTCATATGTCGGATTTCCCTTAGCTGCACCACCTGGACCGAGCATATTTTCCATTTTCCATCGCCTACCATCTGGATCTTGGTACTTGTAGAAATTGGTTACATACTCTTCGCTTAATGGAACATATAAGGGATTCCATGTTACCGCTTCTGATTTTCTACAGAACAAGATCGTGTCCTGAATTCGTGAATAATGCTTGCTTCCTTGAGCGGCATCTCCCTTTGCGTCTGAACGTTTCCAAACAATTTCGTTTACAAAATTCTCACTTCCAAAAAGATACTCGAGAATGGCGCGAAGATAAGAATTTACTCGATAATCGCAATGAACATAAAGGCTTCCATTTTCCGAAAGTAGTTCTTTTAATGAGTGTCAGGCGCTCAAACATCATATGGAGATATGAATCAGTTCCTTTCCCCCAAATATCTCGGTAAGCAACCATTTCTAGAGTAGATTGCTCTTTCTGAATT
>JAAUOZ010000189.1 GCA_012034655.1 Leptolyngbyaceae cyanobacterium CSU_1_3
CTTCGATTTGAGACGCACTCAGTAATGGCCCCTGGTCATCCGATTGCTGCAATGGTCTACTCCCACTTCTAAGGGTTACAGGTATGCTAACAATTTGGGTAATTTCTTTGCTGGAAATCTCCTAAGTTCACGATGTTGCCGAACGAGTCGAGCCGTCCAGGTAGCAAGACTGCTAGCGTCTGGTTGAAAGCTCTGCAAGATCTGTTGGGCTAGACAGTCCGCTGAGGCAGGTAGTTTGCCAGTATCAGTTAAAACATAGGGCAAAAGGTCTTGCAGCGTGAATCCATAGTAGTCACCAAATTGTGATTGGAGTGAGGTGCAAATCTGCACAATTTGATGTGAAATGAAGCAGCGTAAACAGAGAGCCGCAGTTGGTTCACTCGGTTCTGATTGCAGTAGGGCAAGTAGTCGCGCCTGAATGAGTGGATCGCCTGCTTCATCTGGCTCAGAATCGGGAAAGTGCTGTTGGAGAAGTTGGTAAGCAGCCGGAATTTCTACTATTTTAATTTGTCCAGCAGCGTTGAGTCGCACGATCGTCCAGTAGTGTGAAATTTTACTCATGGGCCTGTTTGAGCGAGAGAGGGAGCATTGGTTCTGAGCGATCGGACATCATTTTCTCGGTCTGGATTACAGCTAAATTTAATATTCTACAAGCCATTGCCGATGAGGATGAACGGGGCCCAGTAGTAGGGATGATCGAGAGAACCGATCGGTCTGGGAATAGCCCCACGATCGGGTTCCACCTCTACGCCGCCTCTAGGAACTTTCTTGGCTTGAGAAGACTGACCTGTAATCAAGGCAATCTGAGCTTTCTGCAATGCTTCTGCTTTTGTGAGATTGTTTGACTTGAGAACCGTGTAGAAGGCATCCATTAACGTCTGTGTTCCCCCATCATCCACTTGCCAAAGAGAGGCGATCGAAGCTCTGGTTCCCGTTCGTTGAAGCTGATAGCCAAAGCCCAAAATTTCTAATCCATTGCCTAGTTTGTCTCCGACTGCTGTTTGGCAAGCACTCAAAACCACTAGCGCCATGTTGGGCAGTTTCCAGTTGTCGATTTCCCGCAGGTTAATGCGAGTGCCATCACCCAGCAGAATAAACGAATCTTCGGGGGTTCCAGGAACAAATGCGGCGTGGGTGGCTAAATGCAGAATGTTGTAGCGATCGAGGTCTGACAAAACAGCATTGCGCGTAAAACGTTGGTCAAACAGTTGGGTGGTATTGGGAAGGGTGGCGGCGAGTTGCTCAACTTCGGTTCTGGCAAAGGCTAATCCGCGAAAGTTGAAGCGTTCTTGTCCCACTTCAAACTGGTAGCTGCCTGTTGTAAATGCCCCGGCAAGCACACGAGGATTGGAGATCGTGGGTGGGTCGAGGGGAGTCAGGGCGAGGGCAGTTAGATAGTTGATCTCAAATCGTTGGGTCAGCCATTGGTTGCCATCGTAAAGGGCGGCGAGGGGAATGTAGCGCATCTGACCATCGGGAGCATAGACGATCGTTTTGACGTTGGCTTGTTTGAGGTCTTTTTCGAGGGGTTGAATTAGCCAGGTGTAGAGTTGTTGCGCGATCGGTTTGGCATCGCTGTCAGGGTTTTGTAGTGCCCGACTGAAGTCTTGAATGGTGCGTTCTAATTGGGCGCGTTTGACAGGGACGGGATAGTGTACGGGAGGGCGATCGTTGGTTAGAACGACAAGTTCGATGCGATCGTCCAGGATTAGCGGATAGAACAGTGCGACATTTTTGCCTAACTTTTGGACGCGGGCTTGTAGATCTCGATAAGCGGGTAGTGTCAGATTTTGTTGAGCAGCCATGCGGCTAAGATCTTGCAGTTGGCTTTGGATTTTGGAGCTTTGAAAGAATTCGCTGATGGGTTGTTTATCACGAGCTTTAAAGGCTTGGAGAATAGCTTGTTCTTGAGGTAGAAGTTCAATACCTGGTTTACTTCGAGCCTTGCCCTTAATATCTTTAAAGAAGTCCTGAAGTTCCTGAACTTTGAGCAGATCAAGAACTTGTAGAGCCTCGATCGTTCGCCCTTGAGAAAGGAGCAGGTCTGCCAACTGACGGTAACTATCTGACCTCTTAACTCTCCCGAAATCAATGACATCTTCCAGGAATGACTGCTGAAGGTTTGGATTGAGAGGCTTGATCTTTAATCGAGCGCTTTCAATATCGTTGATCGCTTGTTTGTAAAGAACTATCGCTACAGCAGGTTGCTTTAGCGTAGCATAAGCTCTTGCTAGCGCAATCTGACTCTCAGTACGAGTACCCCGTGAGCCAGTATTAAGTGCAGCTTGGGTGCTTTTGATAGCTTCTGCTGGTCGGCCAAATCTGAGATGTAAGCTTGCTAATAGCTCAAATGCTACCCTCTCACTTTCTATATTCTGCATTTGCTGGGCGGTAGTTAAGCTAGTTTGTGCTGCTTCGATCGCCTTTGCTTCTTCTCCTAGCTCACCGTAAACCATAACTAGCCTATAACTTGCTAGAAATTTTAGAAAAGGTGCATCAAGTTCCTGAGAAATGCTTGCTGCTTTTTGTGCTGCCTCCAACATTTCCTTTGTTTTTCCTTCTTTGAATGCAAGCATAGATACCAAAGTCCAAGTTGGCGCTTCAAATCTAGCAAGTTTTGATTTCTGACTCTGGGTGAGAATCTGGCGGAGCACCTGACGACAACTTTCATAATCTCCCAGATTAAGGTGAGTCAGAGCCAGTCTCGTGAGATACGGCCATTGCCTGATAAATGGCTGCTTGGTTCTTTCTGAAAGTTCAAGCAACCGCTTTTGGTACTCGATCGTTTTTGCAAAATTTCCTTGCTTGTCAAATAGAGCAGCAAGTCCGTCTAAGGCGACTAATTCAGATGCTGTATTACCCTGCTGTTGCGCTGTTACTAGTGCTTGTTGACCCACTTTTAGTGCATCTATTTCTTTGCCCTGAGTTTGATAGATCGAACCTAAGGCGATCAGAGAAATAACTTCCTGTGATTGCTCTTTAGTCTTCCTAGCAAGTTCCACGGCTTTAGTGGTGATTTCGATCGCTGGTTGAAACTGATTTCTCTGCTGATAAACTTCTCCAATTCCTCGTAGAGCATCAATTTCTTGAAGCGGCGAAGATAGTTTTTGAACAAGCGATAAGCGCTGGTGAGCAACTTCTAGAGCCTTGTCAAGATCGCCTGTCTCCTGGTAGATACCTTTAAGACGTTTGAGAAGATCGGGCTTTAATTGAAGAATCCTTCTCTGCGCTCCTACCTCAAGATCCCGTGCAGCAGGTAAATCTTGGGACTGATCTAAAGCTTCCTTCTCTTCTTGAGTAATCGGTTCATAATCTCTATATTTTGCAGGATCAAGGGTATTTGATAGACGCAATGCTTGCTCTACTACATCAGCAGCTTTTGAAAACTGTGCCATAAGCACGTAAGAATCAGCAAGCCTTCCTAAACTTTCTACTTCATAGACTGGATTCTTCATTTTACGACCTACTGCTACTGCTCTACTAGTAGCTTGCTCGAATTTTGGAAAATCGCCAGCATTAAGGTAGATCAAAGCGAGAGCAGGTAGAAGATTCTTTTCAAATTTGATATCTCCAGCTTGTTTTACTAGTTCCTCCAACTTTTGTGCGGCGTTAAGAGCTTGCTTAACTTCGCCTAGCATTGCGAAACTTGAACCTAATCCTGCGTAAGTTGAAGCTCTATTTTGTCTAAGTTTTTGAGAGGCGTTCACATCTTGCAACTCCTCAGCTAAAGAGCTTGACTCCTCGATTAAATCAAGTGTCTGCTGATATAAAGCGATGCTGTGAGCAAGATCTTGCTCGTAGGGAGTCTCAGTAATAGTTTGTTGAGAAGTAGCAGTGGATTTGTACACTCTATATAAGTTAGCGGCTTTCATAAGTCCTCGAGTGAAGGGAATGCTGGCATTCTGTTCTTGAAGGCTGGCTGCTTTCATAAGAATTCTCAGCTTATTAGCTTTACTGTTCTTGCGTTTAGCAATTGATACAATTTCCTGAGCAATTTCGCTTCCTTTCTGATAATCTTCCAAAGAAACGTAGGTACTTCCTAACATCACAAGGTTAATAAGTTCCTGTTCCTCATTAGAAACTTCTTTAGCAATATTGGCAGCTTGACGGTAGTAGAATGCTGCTTTTTGTTCGTCTTTTAGATATGTATACCCTAAACCTACTTGAGATGAGCCAATCAATCGAATTTGATCATTTTTTGCTCTATCACCAAACTCCACAAGCTGCTTAAAGAAAACAATCATTCGATGATAATCCTTCAGATTAAAATAGGCAGTTCCGATATTATTTAGTGTTGTCCCTTCTAAATCTGGATCTTGAACTTCCTGAGCAATAGCTAATGCTTGTTGCCAATATTCACTTGCTTTAGCATAGTCTTTTAGATTGAAGTAGCTAACTCCAATACTTTTTAATGTTTGTCCTTCACCCGATCGGTCTTTAACTGCCTGATAAATCACCAATGCTTGCTGTAATGACTTGAGAGCTTCTTGAGCCTGATTCTTCTCAATCTGCTCATTGCCTTGTTTCAACAAACGATCGGCTTCAGTTTTGCGGTCTTGTACTGTCTGTGCTTGAGCGATTACAGGATGAGAGATGAGAACGAAAGGAGAAAGACCGATCAGCAGAAGGGTAGAAAACTTCGCGATCGACAAGCCAATCGAATTCAAGCTAGGGTGCATCAGAGACTCCTTTAGACAGAAAATCCTTACGAGTAATTTATCTCTCTGGGCGATCAACCCTTATGCAATTCCACAATCTTCACAGGTTTGACATGAGATGGGAGCGGGCTTTGAATCCCTCGACTGATACACTGAGACAGCTACATCTCGGACGATCGCATGAGCTTTGACAACCTCTGCAAACTCCTGGCAGAAAAACATCCTCGCCGCTTTGCTACCTGGATTTTAGGCACAGAACCCGACACGATCGAAGTCCTCAAAACCGAGTTGAGCATCGAACCAATTCGCGCTGACTCCGTAACCTTTCTGCAAACCAGCGGACGCATCCTGCATTTGGAGTTTCAAACCCAGTGGACATCCAACCCACCCATGCCGCTACGCCTGCTCGATTATTGGGTGAGACTGCATCGACTGTATCGATCGCCCGTCACCCAAGTCGTCGTTCTCCTACTTCCACCCAGCGAAGAAACTGCGATCGAAACCGCCTTCGAGTTAGAATCCACGCGCCACGAATATCAAGTGGTGAAAATGTGGGAGCAAGACCCAGAGACATTTCTCAACGATCCTGCTCTGTTGCCCCTCGCCACCCTCACCCGAACTCAAAATCCTACCCAACTGCTCAATCAAGTCGCTCAACACGTTGCTGAAATTGAAGCCGACGATCGTCCAGAGATTTCTGCTTACGTGCAATTGATGGCAGGGTTAAAATACGATAAGAACGAAGTCCGTCGTATCTTTCGGGAGGGCATTATGCGAGAGTCCGTAATTTACCAGGAGATCTGGCAAGAAGGCGAACAAGTCGGAGAAGCGCGGGGAGAAGCGCGGGGACGCTTGGAGGTTGCCCGAAACCTACTGCTCGAAGGGATGACGATCGACGCGATCGCTCGTGTGACTGGGTTATCGATCGAGCAAATTCAACAACTTCAAACGACCCAAAATCCCTAGAGAATTATGCGAGAGTCGGTAATTCACCAGGAGATCCGCCAGCAAACTGCTTGAACCTCTAAAGTCTAAGGGCTGTCACTTCTGATCGCGTTGCTATTAGCTGCAACAACTCCTGTCTCGCCTGTTTTGCATCCTGATTATTCGGATTGATTTTCAGCGATTCCTCCAGGGATGCGATCGCTGCTTTGTAGCGCTTGAGATTCGTCAGCGCCATCGCTTTGTTATACCAAGCCCACTCACTCTGCGGCGCAATTTTAATCACCTGGTCATAAGATGCAATTGCCTTCTCATATTGCTCCAGACCAAACAAGGCATTGCCCTGCAAATACCATCCATCCGCCTGATCCGGTCTCAACTGCACATATTGGGCAAACGACTGCAACGCCTCCTCAAATCGCTCCAGAATCATCAAATCAATGCCTCGATTCTTCCAGGCACTCACCAACGCTGGCTCTAATCGTACCGCCTGATCATACGCCGCGATCGCTTCTTCCAATCGCTTCAGTCGCCCCAACACCACGCCCTTGTTGTACCAGGCATAGGCATCTTGGGGATCGATTTTCAACGCGCGATCAAACGCTGCGAGTCCCGCTTCTCGTTGTCCGCCATCATCTAATGCAATCCCTAATCCAATCCAGGCTGCAACCGCACTCGGATTAAGCTTCGTCGCTTGCTGAAAAGCAGCAATTGCAGCCGGATACCGCTGTAACGTATGAAGGGCATACCCTTTTCCAATCCAGGCATTCAGGTAACTCGCATCCGCCTTCAACACCTTTTCAAACATCAGCAACGCTTCTGCGGGCTTGTCTGCATCTAGCAATTGCTTGCCTTCCTCAAACCATTGCTCAAGTTGATCCGGTTGTGCTGATGGTTGAAGGCTGATAGTAGAAGCGATCGTCAGAGGCAAAGTCGCTTGAGCAGCAGACATCCCCAGAAGAGGCAGTGCGCCAGCTAAAAGAGACAAACAGGCAGACAATCCAAATTTCTTGAGTTGCATGATGGGGTTCCTCAACGCTTTCAAGGAGTTATCTCTCCAACGACTAGAAGATATGCAACAACAGATGAAAGGAGGACAATTGATGTATGAGCGGCGGATCAAAGGGGTGCATCATACTTGGCTCGAAGATAGAATCTCGTTTGCAAGGGAGAACTCATTAAACAGGAGCAGCGCATCCGCCAAAGAGTCGAACATAGGGAGCAAGTCCTGCCTATTACCATCGGCGATCGACTGAAGCCACTGACCTAGTTTTTCTTGATCGGTGAGCGCGCGCGAGGAGCGAATGCTGCTGATAAAGTGAACTAACGCTGTGAAGTGAATTGGCGCGAAATCCTGAATCTTTGTCTTGATTAATTCTTCAGTAATGGTGCAGAGTGTATCTGTTTCCAGATGGGATGAAAAAGTTTCTTAAACACTGGGAAAACAAGCTGAATGAACAGGTGGTGCATCCCCATACAGGCTACAAGGTGAGTCTGCGGCGATGCTTTAAGCTACAAATCTGCGAATATATCGGGTGCTTGATGGGGGAACGGGAGACGTATCGCCCGATGCAATGGGAACGGTAACGAGCCATGAAGTTCTATCTCGTCTGCTATGACGTGGTGGAAGATGCGCGGCGCAATCGGGTTGCTAAGTTGCTCAAGGGGTAGGGCTACGGTTGCAGAAGTCGGTGTTTGAGTGCTTGCTGGATGACGATCAGCTAGCGCTTTTGAAAACGCGGATTGAGCGGACGCTTGAGCCAGAAGAGGATCAGGTGCGGTTTTATCCGATGTCGGGACACACGCGGCACAAGGTTTTGGTGATGGGGATGCAGCCCGATCGAGTGATCGATGATGACGTATTTATTGTCTGAACTTGGAGGTTGAAATGACGCGACGGTTAATTAGACGGTATCACGAGTTGCAGGTGTATGAGGTGGGGTTTGAGATGGCCATGCATGTGTTAGAGGTGTCAAGAGAACTGCCCCCAGAAGAGGAGGCGTTGAGAGGGCAGATGGTGCGCGCTGCTTCGCAGAGACCGCAAGGGTCGTCGCGGTTGGTGTGCGCCAATATTGCGGAGGCGTGGCAGCGCAGACGCTATGAGGGGGCTTTTGCGGGCAGGTTCCTACACCAAAGCAATCTTATGCAATTGCCCCATCTGTATCGTGAACTAAGCGACCAATTCCGTCAATGGATTTAACCTGAGTTGTGCAAACCTCGTAACAAGATCATCTTATGGGTAGAAACCAAGGTCTGAACAGAGTTAAAACTTTGCAATAGTACGGAGCTACTTGTATGGATACGAAAAACTTTGTATGCAAAATTGCAAAAAAGTACGCACATGCAAGGACAAACAACTGAATGCCTGTCGTATTGTTTTACTGAATGATAGAAAATTCTTTGCTCCTGATACAGGTACTCTTTAACCACGAGATGGTTATTTCTCAGGCTTTCTGTAATCTATCTCCATCGTTTTAGTCAATGTAGCTGAACTAAATTCGTTGTTATAGCTGTATTTCTGCTTTAGGTAGTTTATCGGCTATTGATATAGTTAATGTAACCAATTTAACCCAGTTCGTTTTTGCTGTTGCAATCATTTAATTACTTTCTTTAGATTGTCTTTATGATTCATTTCCATGCATTTAGTACTACTTACAGCTTTCAAAAAGGGAGGATTTTGAGAATGTCAAAAGTAGATTTATTCAGGTTCTAGAAGTTGTGTTTTCAGGTTGTCAAAATAGCTTTCAAAATCATCATTGTAATTCTTCCGGTTGACGATGAACTTTGCTTGAAGAGATTACGAAAGATTACAGCCACTGATGCATGTTAATGGGCTACAGACGAATTTCGCCTGACGACCAAACCTTAGACCTTCAAACCGAAGCGCTAAATCAGGTAGGGTGCAACAGAATCTTTACAGACATCACAACAGAACCGGGTACAGAACAACCAGGATTGAATGATGCGATCGCTTATCTACGACCTGGCGATGTTTTAACGGTGTGGCAACTAGATCGAGTCGGCAAACCGCTCAAGCAGCTACTTGAATTTGTGGCTAATTTGAACGATCGAGACATTGGCTTTAAAAGCCTTGAGGAAGACTTGGATACGCGAAACTACGATCGAGCCGAAACGCTGCGGGTGCTACGGGCGCTCGTGAAATCTGAGCAGCAGGTGATCGCGGAAAAGACTCGAATGGGTGTGAAGCGAGCGAAAGCGAGAGGCAAAAAGGAGGACGTAAACCATCCCTTAGTCCTCAGCAAATTCGGATTGGGAGGGCTTTGGCGGCAGACCCGACGCAAACGGTAGAAGATGGGTGTCGATCGCTGAAAATCTCCCAGTCCACCTACTACCGCTACATCCACCCCAGGCAGCAGTAGAATAAGGTGCAATGTGCTGAATCAACTCCAGTTGTTGCCATCATTCTTTTGATCAGGGTTAAGAACACTCTAAACTAGAACTATTGATTCAACAGTCAAGGTGATGACAATCAAGACAGGGCTAGGAATTGAAGAGCTTTTGGCAGATCAGCGATCGCACATCTTGGAAATCGCTGAAAAGCATGGTGCGTTCAATGTACGAGTGTTTGGTTCAGTTGCACGCGGGGAAGCGGCTCCAGAAAGCGATGTGGACTTTTTGATTGATTATGATTTGACCCGGATTACGCCTTGGTTTCCGGGGGGATTGATCTTAGATTTGGAAGCGTTGTTGCAGCGAAAAGTGGATGTTGCGACGGTAGATATGTTGAAGGAGAGAATCAAAGCGCGGGTCTTGGCAGAGGCAGTGCCATTGTGAGACGTGACGATGAGCGACTAAGGGATATTTTGGAAGCAATTGAGGCGATTGAGCGCTATACCCAGCAGGGGAGAGAAATATTTGATGAGCAAGAACTAATTCGGGTTTGGGTTGTCCATCATCTTCAAGTGATCGGAGAGGCTGTAAATGCTTTGTCAGATGAATTGACGGATCGCTATTCCGAGACACCGTGGGCGCAGATTATCGCATTTAGAAATCTTGTCGTGCATGAGTATTTTCGAGTGTCGCTGAATTTGGTCTGGTCGATCGTTGAGAATAATTTGCCGAGCCTGAAAAGTACGGTTGAAATCATGCTTCGAGAGATGGAGCTTGAATAGAGCGATCGAGGCGTTTCAGACCAGGCACGATCGCCTGAAAATCTGACAGTCCACTGATTACCGTTACATCCACCCACAGTAGTAGGATAATGGATGTACTGTCTGCATTAGCGTTGTAGCATAAGAGCTAGGAGCTATTTAAGCGAAGATGTTGAAATCTATAATCACGGCTGAAGGAAAAGCACTTATCCCAGAGCCAGTACAACAGTTACTGAACTTGCAACCAGGGGATCAAATTGATTTTGTAATTACAACGATGGCAAAGTCTACGTGCAGCCTGCTGGTATCGATGTGCGTGAGTTGTCTGGAATTCTCTATCAACCGGGTCAGGAAGCTATCTCGCTAGAAGAGATGGATGCTGCGATCGCTGAATGTGCAGGAGAGTCAGTTTGATCGGGCTAGATACAAATGGGCTGGTACGGTATTTGACACGAGATGATGAAGCGCAATGGCAGATTGCAAATGATCTGATTAGCGAGACTTCAGAGGCAGGCGAAACTTGCTTTATCAACAATATTGTTCTTTGTGAATTGCTCTGGGTATTACGATCGCGCTACAAGATCAGTCGCGTTGATTTGATCGAGACGCTAGAAAAATTGTTCAGAGCGAGTACTTTTGTTTTTGAAAATAAACTTGCTGCACAGAGAGCTGTTTTGCAAATGAAGCAAGGAAATGCTGATTTTTCTGATTATCTCATCGCTGAGTTGAATCAGCAGCAGGGATGCACGGAAACTGCTACGTTTGATGCCAAGCTCAGAGGACTTGAGGGAATTCGATCGCTGTCCTAATCGTTTACCTAAAGCAGCATTAGCTGGATTCTTTGTCAGGAAGTTCGAGAATCATGGTTGCCTGTCGATCGATTAACGCTTGCAGCATCGATAGCTGGTGTTCGAGTTCTACGATCGCGTTTCGGCGCTGGATTCTGGCAAGCCAATCGCGGTATTGCTCACTGCCGATCTTGCCTAAGCCTTGATGCTTGACCTGGGGGTTGTCGCTGGTGAGTTTGTAGTCTTCGTAGGTTTTGCCGCCTTTGGGTTGGAAGCTGGGGCTGATCCAGACGTTTGCAGGCGCGAGCGCGCCGGAGTTTCTGATCTCGGTGATGAGGGTCAGAAGGCGTTCTCGTTCTGCAAAGAGGTGTTCGCTCACAGTTTCTTGTCGGCTTGAATTTGTACAGACAAGAATACAAGCAGATTTTCTGGTCGATCGTGCTTTTTACCGACAAGAAAATTTGCAATGCTAACAGTAGATGTTGGAGAGCCTGGTCGTTAAGCTCATTCTGTCTCCTACGTTTTCTGGTCGGTTCAGTGTTTGAACGACAAGAAAGTTGAATTAATCGTCCGTCTCACCTTCCATCTGCTGAAACTGCCTCGACAATCGAACCGCATCGTCATAAGTGACTTGTGCCGTGGTTTTACGAAACTGCTCCATGACAAACCACTTGTACTGAGGCAGCGACCACCCCAAGCGCGTCGTTTCTCGAAAGACCGAT
>JAAUOZ010000017.1 GCA_012034655.1 Leptolyngbyaceae cyanobacterium CSU_1_3
TGTCAGGGCATAAAATTAAAGATTTTGGACGGGGTGCAGTGGGGTGAACTGGCTGGGGGCTGCGCCCCCACACCCCTTCTAAACCAAAATCTATAGGCTGACGCAGTATATCCAACAGTAGGTCAGCTAGAGTATGGGCCTATTCAATCTGCTCTGACCAAGGTAGCAGGATTTGCAACCATGCGCCTCCGGTCTGGGGATCATTTTTAGCACTAACGATTCCCTGGTGAGCTTCAACGATTTGCCGGACGATCGCCAACCCCAACCCGCTGCCACTGCTAAACTGCACAGGCTGCAACGCGACATCAGAATTGGCTTGAGAATGGGACGGGTGCTCGGAGCCACTGCGCGATCGCGAGGGATCAGCCCGATAGAATCGATCGAACACAAAGGGCAGAGAACTTTCTGGAAAACCCTGCCCCCCGTCAATGACATCAATTTGAATTTCTTGGGTTGCCTGTTTTGTGCTCAAGCGAGTGACAGGATGTAGACTCAACCGCACTTGCAGCGATCGCTGGGGCGGGCTATAGCGAATTGCGTTGTCTAGCAGATTTAGAAAAACGCGATGCAGCCGTGACTCATCCACTCGAATCAGCAATCGAT
Source organism: Leptolyngbyaceae cyanobacterium CSU_1_3 (assembly GCA_012034655.1). Lineage (GTDB taxonomy): Bacteria > Cyanobacteriota > Cyanobacteriia > Leptolyngbyales > Leptolyngbyaceae > JAAUOZ01. The sequence goes on from JAAUOZ010000017.1 coordinate 604, forward strand.
CTAAGCCTTGATAGTCCAGTTGCAGAGATTTTGCGCTTGACAAAGGTTCCAGGGTTAACCAGGCAGCATGAATCAGTTTGACCAAATCCACTGTTTTAAGGCTCAGTCGCTGCGTAGGGCTGACATCAAGCTGACTGAGATCTAATAGCTCCTGGACGAGGGTACTGAGGCGCACCGATTCTTTGAGCAGGCGATCGACCCAATTGCGCGTCGGCGGGTCGAGGCGAGATTGCAGCGTTTCTGCCACCAGGCGAATGGAAGTCAAGGGGGTTTTGAGTTCGTGGGCTACGTCGGAGGCCCAGCGATCGCGTTGTTGCACCAGAGTGACCGCTTCTTGACGGTTTTCGAGAAACACGCCCACCGCCCCATCTAGTAAGGGAAAGGCCGTGCCGCGCAGGGGGATCGCCCGTTGCTCAGACATGTTCACCGCTTCGGCGGAGGCTATATAAAACGTCCAATCTCGCTGGCAGAGTTTTTGCTGGTCTCTTGCCTGCTCGATCAAAGAATCTAATTCGTAAGATCGCACCAGTTCTAGCAATAACCTGGGCTGGTCGGAGTCACAGCGCTGAATGTCTAAAGTTTGACAAGCCAGGGGATTGCACCACGTCAATTGGTTTTCTTCATCCACTTGGAGGTAGGAGATGGGGGCAAGGTTGATGACCTGCTTTAAGATTTCGAGGTGACGTGAAAACTGCTGGTTCGATCGCTGCTGCTGAGCGATCGCCAACGTAAGCTGTGAGGTCAAGGAAGCTCCTACGCTGACACTGGCTGCGTCTAGGTTTTGGGTCAGTCGCTTCAGATCGCGGGCGAGTTGATAGCGATACCAAACAAAAAATAGCAGTCCGATCGCAAGTCCGAGCAGAAACCACAAAAATTCCACAGGGCGGCTACTAGGTCGTGGGGGCAAGTGATCTCGATAAAAGCTCGACAGACGATCGCCTTTATCAATGACCGATGCCTATCAGCTTAACCGAACCGATACCCAAATCCCCGAACTGTCACAAGATACTCAGGGTTGCTGGGGTCGAGTTCTAGTTTTTCTCGGAGCCAGCGAATATGAACATCCACGGTTTTGCTATCACCGATAAAGTCGGGGCCCCAAATCCGCTCTAGCAGTTGTTCCCGTGACCAGACTCGTTTGGTGTGGCTAATAAAAAGTTCTAGCAGCTTGAATTCTTTGGGAGAAAAGCTGACTTCTTCGCCGCGTACTGTGACTCGACATTCTTGAGGAAAGACGGTGATCTCGTGAAACTTGAGGGTGGGTGCTTGGGTAGACGCTTGAAACTGCTGATGTCGCCTTAGCAGGGCCCGACAACGAGCGACGAGTTCTCTCATGCCAAAGGGTTTGGTGAGATAGTCATCGGCTCCGACTTCTAGACCGACGACACGATCGGTCTCCGTCCCTTTAGCGCTCAACATCAGAATGGGGATGCTGTTGCCTTCTCGGCGCACCAATCGGCAGAGATCTAACCCGTTGATGTAGGGCAACATCAAGTCTAAAATCACTAGATCGAGTTTGGCAGCTTCTTCGAGACCCAACGATCGCGGGGCGATATTTTTGCCGATCGTACTTTGGATAATGTCGAAGGCGCTACGACCATCGGCGGCCGTCAAGACTTCATAACCTTCTTCGCTCAGGGTGAGGGCGATCGTTTCCCGAATTAGGTCTTCATCTTCGACCACCAAAACCCTGCCAATTTTCATGCTGGGCTGAGGCTTCTTTGTTTCTAAAGCAGGGGTGGAGAGCATAAAGGGTGATGAGAAGGAGCTTTTCCAGCCCGATTCTACCATTGATTAAAATCGCAGTATGGTTTTATACATTTTCTATGCATTTGCCTTTAAAGATTGATTGGAATCGTTAAGACCCAAACACTGCTAGCCAGACAGGAACCATTAACAACAAGACGATCGTACTGAGGGCAATGCTGCTGGCGGCGAGGTCGCGATCGAGGTCATATTCTTCTGCCAAGATCAAGCTAGCGAAGGCGCTAGGCATTCCTGCCATGAGCACCAGGGAGAGGCGAGGGTCGCCCGACAGCCCCAGTAGTGTTGTGCCGATGCCCACCAAAGTCGGTAAAAGTACGACTTTGAGGACGACGGGCAGCAGGGTTGTCTGCAAACTTGGCAAGCCTTTCAGTTGGCTGAGGCGCATTCCCATCAGCAGAAATGAGGCAGGAATCACAAACAGCAGGGAGGAATCGATCGCCACTTCTGCCCAATTGGGAAAGGGCACAGATTGGGTTGCGTAGCCGATCGCAAACGTCCACAGAGTGGGCACTGTCACCAGATCGCGCAACAGTCCCCAATAGCTAGTTTGCTGCGATCGCCCGTAGTAGCTGGCAATCAGCACGCCAATTCCATAAGTGCCGATCAGATTTTGGGTGACACTAAAAAAAACTGCCCAACTCATATCGCCCGTAGTCAGCAGGGCAGGGATGATCCCCAAACCGACGAACCCAGTGTTGCCGATCGTGCTGGCGATGATCAAGGTTCCCTGGTGGGCGCGATCGAGGGGAGGAATCCAGTCTTTGAGGAACTCTATCCCCTCCATTTTGCGGGTTGTCAGCGCCATTAAGCCTTGAAGCGCCACCCAGGCGAGCAAGAGACCTGTGGCCAGGGTGGCGATCGTAATGGCTGGGGCCAACCCCACTTGGTGGGAGAAATCCGTTTGGCGGGCGAGGGCTAAGATTTGCCAGGGAACGCCCACCCAATAGAGGCTGCGACCCAAAAAACGAGGGAAGTTTGTAGGCAAAAAGCGAAACGAGAGAATGCCTAGCCCTGTCCAGAGGAGCAAGGGTGTGTAAGCGTGAAACAGAGTTTCGATCATGCCAAAACTACCAAGGGGCGATGTCCCTAGAAATGCTATCAGTGTTTCTCTCCAATTCTAGGTTGTGCTTGTAACCTACATGGAGAGAAATGTAGCGTTATACTGCGTCAGCCTATAGATTTTGGTTTAGGAAGGGGTGGTGGGGCTGCGCCCCAGCCAGGGGTTCCACCCCTGCACCCCATCCAAAATCTTTAATTTTATGCCCTGACAAAGTATATTTAAGCTAACAGAGAGACGTGGGCGGTGACGACTCGCCAGCCTTCAGGGGTGCGTACCCAGGTTTGGCTTTGTCGCCCAATCAGTCCAGAGCCTTTACGCTGAAATTCGGTGTTGGCGGTGGCAAAGTGGTGATCGTAGGTGGTGATCACGGTGTTTTTGAGGATGCGATCGAGGCTGGAGATATCTCGTGCGTTGCGAAAGGCAGAAATGGATTCGTAGCCATATAAGTTTTCGGTGACTCCATAGCGAACGGTGTGGGGGCTGTTCCAGAATAATTCGTTCAATACGGTTAAGTCGTTGTGGATTAGGGCGGTTTCGTAGCGCTCGAAGGCATCTTTAACTTCGGCGATCGCCTCTGGGTGGTTGATTTCCATGTTGATTCCTCTGTAGAACTCTTAAGGATGAATCGTTCTAGAGTGATTCATTCAAATGATTTTGTCTGTCACTTTCGCATCTGTATCTAGTCGTCTGTCAAACTTTGATGGACGGATCGGGAAGGGGGAAGAGATGATTTTAAGAGGTTTCCGTCCCCTCAAAAAATTCTTGACAGACCACTAGGTCGTACCCGATCGCAACCCCAGCCATCAGTTTTAAATCAGGTTTAAAACTGGGTAATTGCGTCTAGGGACAGGGAGCCTAGGATCGGGACGATCGATGTCAAAGAAGGGTCGCGGGGTGCGGCTAAGGATGTGGATGCAATCACTTCGGAAATTGCATCGGCTAGGGTGAGGGCACAGGTTTTATTTGATCCTCAATCCTAGATGAAGTTTGTAAGAGCAGAAAAGTTTTGTAAGTGATTTCAGTCTTACGCAAACAGGCTGTTATGTAGATTACAGGTAGTTTGAGACTTGTTACTTTGAAGGCCAAAGTCCTTTCACTCAATCGGTTTAGCATTCTTGTAGATTGTGCAGCGTAAGGTTGAGAAGTCACTTTGCGCTATTGAAAAAATATTGATCGTTCGGGTTGAATAATTTGTTTAACCCGCGTTCTTCAAACTGATCGTCCCCGTGTTGCAGAATTTCTGTAACCGTTAAAGCGAGACAGTTTTAGGTTGTGTTTGATTCGCCAGCTTTTTGCTCAAGTCTTTTGCTCAAGTCTTTTGCTCAAGTCTTTTACTCAAACCTTTTACTCAAACCTTTTACTCAAACCTTTTGCTCGTCCGAAGCGATGTGAGCGCTTTGACCGGCCCGATCGCCCCTCAAGAATCTACAAAAACCTACAAACAAAAAACCTCCAGCGCGAACGCCAGAGGTAATCATCAGGGTGCATCTACCATTCCACTATTCACGATCGCCCCCCCTTATCCGGAGAACACGCAAATCTATCGAGAACGATAAATTATCAGAGACCGAGAGTGAAGGGTACGAGGTCATAATTTAGGAATCGCCTTAATCTTCGGCAAAAATATATCTGTATAACTCACTTGCATCGGGTTCTGGGCTGTTGACCCCAAATTCAACCGCCTCATCCACGATCGTCTGAATTTTCTTCTCGATCGCCTTCAACTCAGACTGATCTGCCAGGTTTTGCTCTAGCAAGTAAGCAGCAAGCTTTTTGATCGGGTCACGGGCAAACCAGGCTTCTTTTTCGTCCTTCGATCGCAACTCATCTGGGTCAGCCAAAGAGTGTCCTCTAAAGCGGTAGGTCAGACACTCGATCAGCGTCGGCCCTTCGCCGGCCCGCGCCCGTACCACGGCCTCTTGCGCGATCGCCCGCACCGCCAACACATCCATCCCATCGACTTCATAGCCTGGCATCCCAAAGACGCTGGCTTTCTTGTAGATTTCGGGCTGCGAGGTCGCCCGATCGTGGGCCATCCCGATCGCCCACTTATTGTTCTCGACTACAAATAAAATCGGTAACTTCCACAACGCCGCCATGTTCAGGCATTCAAAGAACTGACCGTTATTCGTTGTTCCATCACCAAAAAATGCTGCCGTCACCTGGTCAGCATTCTCATCGCCCATCACTTCGCGACGATACTTAGACTGAAATGCCGCCCCCGTCGCCACCGGAATGCCTTCGCCAATAAACGCAAACCCACCCAGTAGCTTGTGCTCTGCCGAAAATAGGTGCATTGAGCCACCGCGCCCCTTGCTGCAACCCGTCGCCTTGCCAAACAGTTCGGCCATAACCTCGCGCGCCGGGACACCCGCACTCAAAGCATGGACGTGATCTCGGTAGGTGCTGCACACATAATCTTCACCCGGCCGCATCGCCTGAATCACACCCGTCGAAACGGCTTCCTGCCCGTTGTAGAGGTGCACAAACCCAAACATCTTGCCGCGATAGTACATTTCAGCGCATTTGTCTTCAAAGAAGCGCCCCAAGATCATATCTTCGTAGAGCACCAGCCCTTCTTCTTTTGTGATTTGGGCAGAAGCAGATTGAATTTTCGGTAAAGCTCTTTCCTGTACCATTTGCTTATAGTGACCTCGCTTGCAATACCCAATATACGATTTAGATGCACGCCGATCGCAACCCCAAATCGCAACCCCAATGTAAACTAAAATACGCCAACTGATGTCTGCGATCGCACCTCTCAATCGGCAAATTCTGGCTTCTTCGCTGGCAAAAGTCCGAGAATTTAAGATTCTATTAACCCCTGAGCACTTCCCTTAGAGTTCAGAAACCACTATGGTGATAAACCACCCAATCACAGAATAACTTTTTGGAGATTTTTTTAAGGTAAACCGCCGACTTTACATCTACGGGTTATCATGTCAGTCATTCGATCGCAGTTATAATTTTTGCTCTTGTCGCTCACTGCTGGGGAAGTCAACCGTGCGTATTCCGCTCGATTATTATCGAATTCTGGGTCTGCCCATCCAGGCGACTGCTGAACAACTCAGACAGGCGCACCGCGATCGGACGCTGCAACTCCCACGCCGCGAATATTCGGAGGGAGCGATCGCCACTCGTCGCCACCTGATTGACGAAGCCCACGCCATTCTGTCAAACCTCGAAAAACGGCAAGACTACGACGAAGGCTTCTTAGCCAAATCCTACGAATCGGAGCCAGAATCCAGCGAGGCGATCGCAGAAGCAGCCGCCGATTCTCAATCTCCCAGCATCGAAATTCAAGACCGTCAACTCATTGGCGCACTCCTGATTTTGCAAGAATTAGGCGAATATGAGTTGGTCTTGCGCCTAGGCAGACCCTATCTCACCAGTGGCAGCGCCAACCTCAAAGATGGAAAGCTAGGCGATCCCAAAATCATCCTTTCAGACATCGTGCTGACCGTTGCCCTGGCCTGCCTAGAACTGGGACGCGAACAGTGGCAGCAAGGCCAGTACGAAAACGCCGCCGAGGCCCTCGAAACTGGGCAAGAGCTTCTGCTTAGAGAAGGCTTATTTGCCACCGTCCGAGGTGAAATTCAATCCGATCTGTTTAAGCTGCGCCCCTATCGGATTTTGGAACTCCTCGCCCTGCCCGACGAAACTTCGACCGATCGCCGTCAAGGGTTGCGATTGTTGCAAGACATGCTGCGCGAACGAGGCGGCATTGATGGCACAGGCAACGATCAATCTGGGTTGAGCATTGACGACTTTTTGCGATTTATTCAACAACTGCGCGGCTATCTGACCGCCGAAGAACAGCAAGGTTTATTTGAAGAAGAAGCGCGTCGTCCTTCCGCAGTCGCCACCTACCTGGCGGTCTATGCCCTCATGGCCCGTGGCTTTGCCCAACAGCAACCTGCCCTGATTCGCCGTGCCAAGCTGATGCTAATGAAGCTCGGTAGTCGGCAAGACGTACACCTCGAACAAGCAGTCTGCTCTCTCTTACTCGGACAAACCGAAGAAGCTAGCCGAGCGCTAGAACTGAGCCAGGAATATGAACCCCTAGCCTTCATCCGCGAAAATTCTCAAGATGCACCCGATCTCCTACCCGGATTGTGCCTCTACGCAGAACGCTGGCTGCAAGACGAAGTGTTTCCCCATTTTCGTGACCTCTCCAAGCAAAAAGTCGCCCTCAAAGACTATTTCGCCAACGAGCACGTTCAAGAATATCTAGAGGAACTGCCGATCGAGCCAGAAGCCGCCGAATTGAGCGCGATCGGTGGACGGCAACCCGCCGCCTATGCCAGCAACGGGCGATCGTCGCCTGGCAACCAGGTTTACGCTTCTGGGCGCGCCGCCACCGCTACCCTATCTACAGAGGCTCGATCTACGGGCAATCTGGTCTCTATGCCCGCCGCCGAACGTCTCTCACAACTCTCCCCCGAAGGCAGCCTGCGATCAGAAGCTCCGCCCACGGGGGCAGGGCGACCTCGCGCTACCCTCGATCGTCCCCGTGGCGAACTCAACAACGGCTACCGCATACCTGATGCCGAAGATTTGCCCCCGCGTCGAGTAGATGGCATCTCTAAACCCCGCAGAAAATCTCGCCTCTCCCTGCCTTTGATGCTGTTAGGAGTCTTGGCGGTGGGTGCATTGGGCTTTTTGCTGATTCGTGGCCTTCGTGCGTTGACCGGGCAGTCTTCTGCCAATCAGCTTTTAGTGCAACTCGACGAGCCTGTCATTTCGATTCCAGAAGAAACGCCCACTTCTCCGCTGTCGGGTGAGATGAATCAAGAAACTGCCCAGCGAGTTCTTGAGTTTTGGCTCAGCACTAAAAAAGAAGCGATGGGTGAATCCCACGTGGCGACCAAACTTGATCAAATTTTGATAGATCCCAAACTCACCGAGTGGCGCACCGCTTCTGAAGAAGCCAAACGGGATGGAATGCACGTCACCTACGAGCACACTATTAGGGCAGATTCTGCCGAGGTCAATGTCAGCGACCCCAAACAGGCAATCGTCATGGCAACCGCCTCTGAAACTCGAAATTACTACAAAGGCAGCGATCGCTACGACACCCAAACCGACGGCAATCTCAAAGTACGATACACCCTGGTGCTTCAAGACAACCAATGGCGGATTAAGGATTGGCAAGTGCAGTAGAAGCCAGGGATGAACGATCGCCCTCGCTTGCTGCGGTTGCGGCTGTTTTGACTGAAAATATTTTCAGTTCTTACGCGCTGACTACTCTCACGCGCTGACCACCGATCGCTTCTTGGCGGGCTGCTCTTTCATCACTTTTGTATAGAGGTCGCCCAACTGCGAGGCAACGCCGTCCCAGCTAAACTTTTCTTCGACTCGCTTGCGACCTGCACGCCCCAACTGATCGCGCCAGCTAGGGTTGGCGAGGATGCGATCGAGTCCCGCGGCAAAGGCGAGATCGTCCTTAGGCGGAGCCAGCAGGCCCGTTACTTCAGGAATGACGGTATATTGCAAGCCACCCACATCGCTGGCGATGACGGGTGTGTTGCTGGCCATGGCTTCGATCGCCACCAGTCCGAATGGTTCATAATGACTGGGCACTAGGCAAACATCTGCGGCAGCGTAGTAAAGATGCAGGTTTTCGTTGCCGAGCCGACCCGGAAAGGTGGTAGTTTCTTGTAGGCCTAATTCTGCAACAATGTCTTCAATTCGCTCTCGCTCAATACCATCGCTCTGACCGGGGCGGCTGCCTCCTCCCACAATCAACTTGAGGTTTTGGTCGCGCAGGGTAGACTGACTCACCGCCCGAACCGCCGTCTCAATGCCTTTGCGACGATCGAACCGCCCCACATATAGCACCACTTTCTGATCTTGAGGAATGCCTAGCTGCTGCCTCGCCTGGGCACGGCAGACAGAGCCAAACCGACGAATATCAGTCCCGCAGGGAATTACATCAATGTTGCCGTGGCTAGAAACCAGCGATCGCATGTGATCTCGCTCTTGAGGGCTGGTGGCAATAATCCGTTCTGCCGATTCGAGGCAAGCTTTTTCGGTTGCCAGACGAGTTTTGGCAATCATCGGAATCGTGGCGATCGACTGATATTTGACCGCACCCAAAGAGTGATAGGTGTGCAACAGTTTTAGAGATTGCAGTTTTCTTAACTCCATACCAACCCAGCCCGACATCCAATAATGCGTATGGGCAAGGGTATACTGCACCTCATTTTCTGCTTGAAATCGCTGAAACGATTGCACAAATTCTGGCATGTGGGCAAACAGTTCATCTCTAGGAATGAAGGCTTTGGGGCCTGCCGCCAGGCGAATGGTGCGACATTGCCGACTGTGCTGCACGATCGTAGGCTGATTTGCATCAGATTGACGAGTGAACATATCCACCTGCCAACCTTGACGGGCCAAAGCTTCGCCAACCTGACGCACATACACGTTTTGTCCGCCAGCTTCTTCTTTCCCAATCTCAATGGCAGGGTCGCCATGTTCAGAAATTAAAGCAACTCGCAGTTGTTTTTGACCTAGAAAAAACATAGTTCTAATTACCAAAATGCGGTGAATGGGGGCAGATTGTAAATTTGAGATCAATCACTTTCTATAACGCCATTGAATCTAAACATTACAATTAATGCTTTTTAGATCCATCAGTCATGGGTAAGAAAAGTGACTACAAGCTTGCCTACTTCAAGAATGAGAAAGTGCCAAATCGGACTCTATCATTCTGTAATTTTCAGGAGATATCTGTAGCTAAAAAAATCAAGCCTGAGCCTACAAATCGCTAGATAATGAACGAAATATATTGGTTGTTGACTCGGTTGGTCTGGCTAGGCTTATCGCTGACAAACCTTATCTAGCTTGATTACACGCTAAATTGCAAAGATTCTGAGGAACCCACGATCGTTCTCAATCTTTCACCTCGTTTGAACAATCGTAAGTGAGAGATTGCTTGAAAGATAGTTTGAATTAACTGTGACTTGACAGTGTAATAGCTGCTTTTGTGCTACTGCAATACTCGATTGCAATTGACTAAAAAATCGATCGTTGATGCAGGTTCAGGAACACCAATCTTTCAAACGAATCGTTTTGAAAATTTTACTCTAACCCGACTAGAAAACAATAAATCTCACCTAAAATCATCCCAAAGTAATATTTTTCTTGACAACTACCCAACCTTGACAATAAAAATTTGCCCCGCCTTGCTAATTGCAAGGCGGAATGATTGATCAGACGCATTTCGACTCCGCTCAAGGCTCAAAATCTCCCCTAGAAGAGGGTTTCGACTGCGCTCAAACCTCTTCTAGTTGGCTTTAATTTCACCCCGCTACATTAGCGATCGTAGGTGAATTGTGAGAAAGGATTCCTGTGGAGTCTTTTTTCGCAAAGCCTCTCACTCTCACAAATCATTTAAGTCTGCTATTGGGTTGAGCTTGATATCGATAGAAGCTCAAACATAGAGAAGAAACTCAAACATAGAGAAGAAACTCAAACATAGAGAAGAAGCTCAAACATAGAGAAGAAGCTCAAACATAGAGAAGAAGCTCAAACATAGAGAAAAATCGCTCATCGGAATCTTCTAACTATCCACCGTGTAACCGGCCCCAACGATCGCATCTCTAATGGTTGCTTTAGGCTGTTGCGTGTCAATGCTCACAAGTTTGGTTTTGAGATCTGCGACAATTTTGGCACTGGGATCGATCGCCTGCACAGCGTTTGTGATGGTGTTGGCACAGTTAGAGCAGGCCATATTGGGAACTGTGAATTCTAGGAGCATAGATTGAGTGATGCCGTTTAAGAGGTGGTCTGCTTCTATTCTCCACGGTTTTGCCTGTGGTTTTATCTGTGGTTTTATCTGTGGTTTTATCTGTGGTTTTATCTGTGGTTTTGCCTGTGGTTTTGCCTGTGGTTTTGTCTGCTAAAGAAACGTGAAGGAGCCACGCAAGCGGCAGGCTTTGAGGGCGACTCGCCCGCTCTGGGAGAGGGGTTGGGGTAAGGGTCTTCTGAGTTTTGTCAGCCAGATTGCCAATCTAAAGCCCCAAACTCACTCCCCCCTTGGGAGCGATCGCTGACCCTAAGCTAACCTGGTTTGGGCTGGGCTGACCTTGCTCATAGTTCGTGATATTCGAGAGCGTGGTTTCAGAAATATTTTGCAGCGCCTCTTTGGTGAAAAATGCCTGATGAGCCGTGACCAGCACATTGGGAAACGTCATTAACCGTTCAAACAGGTCGTCTTGAATAATCTGATTCGACAAATCTTCAAAAAACAAATCAGATTCTTGCTCGTACACATCCAAGCCGAGCGACCCAATTTTTTGAGACTTCAACCCCTGAATCACATCCTCAGTCTGAATCAACGCCCCGCGACTAGTGTTGATAATCATCACGCCTTGTTTCATCTGCGCGATCGCATCTTGATTGATCAGGTGATGGGTTTCGGGGGTGAGGGGGCAATGTAGCGTGATAATATCAGCCTCCTTCAAGAGTTTCGATCGCTCGACATATTTGGCTCCTACCGCTTCACAGGCAGGGTTGACAGAAACATCGGCCGCGAGAATTTGACAGCCAAACCCGTGCATAATTTGAGCGACGACCTGTCCGATTTTTCCAGTACCGATGATGCCGATCGTGCGATTGTGCAGGTCAAATCCGAGTAGCCCATCTAGGGAAAAGTTGCCTTCTCGCACTCGGTTGTAGGCGCGGTGAATTTTGCGATTGAGGGTGAGAATCAGCCCCAGGGTGTGTTCGGCAACGGCATAGGGCGAATAGCCTGGAACGCGAACGATCGCCATTCCCAGTTTTGCGGCTGCTTTGAGATCGACATTGTTAAACCCTGCACAGCGCAGGGCGATCAGCCGAGTCCCGTGAGCCGCTAGCATTTCTAAAACACGGGCATCGAGTTGATCGTTGACAAACACACAAACCGCCGCAAAGTTTCTCGCTAATGAGGCAGTTTCACGGGTTAGACGCGGCTCAAAGAAGACTAGCTCATGCTCATAATCGTAGTTAGCAGTGATGAAGAATTGGCGATCGTAGGCTTTTGTGCTGAAGACGGCAACTTTCATGGTGACTGTTTTAAAGGGCTGAGTGTAGTTTGCAAGCGATTGACTCTTCAGTCTAGCGGACAGTCTTTGGAGATCATTTTCATTAGCGCAATCCTTTCGCAAGATTGCCAGTTTGCTCGATCGCCCGTTCAGGCTGCCACTTTGAGCGACAATTAGAGCACGAAGACGGAAGAGAGGTAGGTTTCTGTGAATTTTCAGACGGTGATTGCGACGCTGCATCAATTTTGGAGCGATCGAGGATGTTTGATCGTCCAACCCTACGACACCGAAAAGGGAGCCGGAACCAAAAGCCCCCATACCTTTTTGAGAGCGATCGGCCCCGAACCCTGGTCGGTTGCCTATGTAGAACCCTGCCGTCGTCCTGGGGATGGGCGCTATGGCGAAAACCCCAACCGGGTGCAGCATTATTATCAATATCAAGTGTTGATCAAGCCTTCGCCCGACACCATTCAAGATATTTATCTCGACTCCCTCAAAGCCTTAGGCATTCGCCCCGAAGATCACGACATTCGCTTCGTTGAAGACAACTGGGAAGATGCCGCCGTGGGCGCGTGGGGAGTCGGCTGGGAGGTGTGGCTCGACGGCATGGAGGTGACGCAGTTCACCTACTTTCAGCAGTGTGGTGGCATCGACTGTCACCCTGTGTCGATCGAGATCACCTACGGGCTGGAACGCCTGACAATGTATCTCCAGAATGTCAACTCGATTTTTGAGATTCAATGGAACGATCGCCTAACCTACGGTGATGTGCATTTGCAAGGCGAAATTGAGAACTCAACCTATAACTTTGAAGCCTCCAACCCAGAGTTGCTGTTTACGTTGTTCAAACTCTACGAACAAGAAGCAAAACAACTGATGGAGAAAAAATTGGTGCTCCCGGCGTTTGATCAGGTGCTGAAATGCTCTCACACCTTCAATTTGCTAGATGCGCGAGGGGTAATCTCTGTCACCGAACGAGCGCGATATATTGGCGGCATCCGAGGCTTGGCCCGACAGGTAGCTCAGCTTTATTTGAAGCAGCGCGAGCAACTTGGGTTTCCCTTGCTAACAAGGTAAGCTCAAAAGCGAATTACTGAGTCTTCCATTTAAAGATGAAAACTTGACCACACAAACGATCGTTTGTGTGAAAGATTGATTAGCCAACTTACGGTACGGATACTATTTTTTACTGATCTAGATACCATTTGGCTGATCTCCCAACCCTGGTCAAGCGCGACCTATGAAGAACTCAGCGGCTCATCGTCCGATGCTCCAAACTTTGGCAATCATCTTGCTAATCGTAGGCATATGCTTTAGGTTTACCAATCTTGGTGAGAAGGTTTTCTGGATCGATGAAGCAGCAACCTCCTTTCGGATCTCTGGCTATTCAGAAGTAGAATTCATGGATTCGTTTACCTACGATCGCATCATTGGGGCTAAAGAGTTTGACAAATATCAACAACCTAGCCCAGAAAAAAATAGCCTGGATGTGATCAAAAATTTAGCCGCAGAAGAGCCTCAGCTTTCACCCTTATATTTTGTAATATTGAGAACCTGGACGGACTGGTTTGGGAGCGCGATCGTCTCCGTCAGGCTGCTCTCTGTGGTGATTAGTTTACTAATTTTTCCCTGCCTCTATTGGCTGTGCATCGAGTTATTTCAGTCTGCCCAAATCGCTTGGATGGCAGTTGCGATCGTGGCAGTTTCTCCCTTTCATGTTTTATTTGCCCAAGAAGCCAGGCCCTATGCACTCCACACTCTAACGATCGTGCTATCGAGTGCTGTTTTGCTCAAAGCAATTCGGCAGCCTAACAAGCTAAATTGGATGTTATATGCTGCCACCATTGCATCAGGGCTTTACTCATTTTTGCTCTTCGCCCTTGTTGCGATCGCCCACGGAATTTATGTGGGCATTCGCGAAATTACTATCAATAAATTCCATTCTAAAAAAATCTTAATTCACTACTTACTTGCCTCTGCTGCGGGTTTTATTGCTTCGATTCCTTGGCTGGCGATCGTAGTGATAAATTCTTCTAGAATTCCTCAATTAGATGAAACAAAGATTGTTCAAAAAAGTGGGCTTGCGGTGCTCAGAGACTTGGCAGGCGGAATTCGACAAATCTTTTTTGACCTAAACTCTGATGCCTATGCCTCTAATATTCAGATCTTTGCTCAAAGCTTCGATCTGCACCCTCTAACCAAGATTTTATACCCGGTTTTCAATCTTCTTTTCCTGGGTTTGATTGGCTATGCCGCTTACATTGTGGCGCGCAAAACTTCTCAACAAGTATGGCTGTTTGTCGGGTCGATCGGCATCGTTGGTCTGGTCTTCCTCATCGCCCTCGAAAAGCTCTTACCTCGATACTCAATTGCTACTTACTTGAGCCTTGAAATTCTGGTCGCATTTTTGTTAGCGGTGAAGCTGCTTTCTCCCGAAATGAAGCGCACTAAAAAACTTTTCTGGAGAATTACTGCAACCCTTCTGATTGCGATGGGAATTTTATCTTGCTACGTTAGTTCTCAAGCAGAAACCTGGTGGAGCAAGGGCAACAGCCACGATATCACGCTTGCCAATATCATCAATCAGTCACCAAAACCACTAATCGTCAGCGATGCTTTTCCTATAGAACTGCTGTCTATTGGTCACTATCTCAACGAAAAAGTTCGTCTTCAAATTCAGTCACAATGTGGTTTCTGTGTTGCATCGCCTACAATCAACAAGCCCATCACCTTCCCAAAAATTCCTGATACATTTAGCAGTCTTTTCTTGTTCCTTCCCTCCAAAACTTTGAAGAATGAACTTGAGAAAACCTACCAAGTTTCTCCCCTTCAAGAGTACGATCGTGGCGATCAAAGTCAGTTTATTAATGTCTGGCGATTGACCCAAAAATCAAACTAAGGGTTTGCCTGAAAATAAAATACCAGAGAATTGGGTTTCGGCTCCGCTCAACCCTCGATGGTTGAAGGTTAAGCGAAATCGAAACCTGGCGGGTGATACATGATTAACTCACAGATCCCTCATCTCATAAAAATCCTCCAACCTAATGGCTGGAGGAGATCCGGGTACTTGGAGAAACTTTGGCTAAAAAACGGTTGTTTGATGTAGCAGAGCTAGCGTACAGAATTCAACTCCTCTAACTTTTCACAACAACAAGCCTCCTTCGGAAAGCCAGTCAACATCAACTCAGGATGCTCAACCTCTGGGTGTTTCGCCAAAATCTCACCCATTACTGAATCAGACTTGCCAGAACCTCGGACTCTTTGCAGCAACCCAAACACCAAAAAACCACCGATCGCCATCAACCCTGCACCTGCAATTTTCAAATCGGTGGTGGAGTCAGATGAACCAAAACTTGAGCGAGGGGTGTCGCTAGACGAGTTGCCAGGCAGCGATCGTCGCGGATTCAGCACATCAGCAGAAGGTGAATTGGGCGATCGCCCTGAGCCAACCCCCGTCGAATCAATCTTGTTGTGATAGCAAGCGTTCGCAGAAACAGAGCCAACCAGAACACTGCCTAAAATAACAGTAGAAAGAGCGATCGCCAAAGACACACGGGACTTGATCATGGTCTTGTACGAAAAAACAGCACGATAATTATACGAGTGAGCTTAGCGACAAAAACAGCCACATCGATCACAAAAGTAGCGAAACTTAACTCACCCCATGCCTACGTATCCTGGAATTTCTAGCAATGCCTTTCGGCATCCCCTTGATAGTCAAGCAGAGCAAGCGCTGCGAAGTGTGCCGGGCTTTGACCTGATCGCCCGCAAGTTCGTCGAGTTCGTCTACGAACGCCCACGCTTTGTGCATCTGATGGGCAACAGCATTGAAGTCGGGCCCCGGCAATATGCCAGCATCTATCAGATTTTTCGAGACTGTCTGCGCGATCTAGATATTCACCCAGAACCCACCCTGTTTGTCTGCCAGGCTCCCCTAGTCAACGCCTACGCCCTAGGCAAGAACGCCCCTGCGTGGTGCTGAACACCGGACTTCTAGACCTGCTCAGTGAACAAGAATTGCGATCGGTGATTGCCCACGAACTCGGCCATCTCAAATGCGGTCACACTACGCTGACCCAAATGGGGATCTGGGTCAGCCTGGCCCTGTCTGGACTGGCAGAAATGACCTTTGGTTTGAGCAGTCTGATCAGCACTGGCTTGCTTTTGGCCTTCTACGAATGGTCTCGCAAAGCAGAACTGTCTGCCGATCGCGCGGCTCTTTTGGTCATGGACGATCTCAACCCCGTTTTGCACAGCATGATGCGCTTGGCAGGAGGCAGCAGCAAATACGCCCACGAGATCAGTCTAGATGAGTTTGCCCGCCAGAGCGATCGCTACCAGGCACTCGACCAAGATGGACTGAACCAAGCCTACAAATTTATGCTCTACAACAACCTCTCAGAGGGCATTTTTTTGACCCATCCCTTCACGGTTGAGCGAGTTCACCATCTCCAAGCTTGGGCCAAGTCTCAGGAGTTTCAGCAGATTCGTCAACATCATTATCCACGGGCGGGGGCAGAAGGCTCAGTCGATGTCTCCCCCAAAGCAACTCCCAACTCTACAGCCCCTAACCCAGAAGCCGAAGCCTTGCGACGACAAATCGAGGAATTGCAGCAAGAAATCGATCGCATCAAGAAAACACCTTAAATCCTTCGGCAAGCTCCTTCTCTAATCTCAGGATCTACCAAATACCCCGCTTACCTGTCGGGCGGATTGTCATCCAATTCGTTCGCGCCATAGCTAGCTGCTCGTCGGTTAGCTTTGCGCCTGTCAGGTTTGCACCGCACAGGTTAGCTCCCCGAAGATTGGCATTGAGCAGGTAGGCATGGGTCAGGTCGGCCCCTCGCAGGTCGGCTCCTTCTAAGTCGGCATTGTGAAGATACGCTTTGATCATATTGGTATCTCGCAGAATGGCACGGTTCAGATTGGCGCGCCCAAAGTCAGCACCCAGGAGGTTTGCACCTAGGAGGTTAATTTTACTCAGATTTGCCTGATGAAAAACCGCACCTGATAGGTTGACTTTAGGGAGAGATAAAGCTGCCAGGTCGTAGGAGGCAAAATCGCGTTTGCCTTTGCTGTAGTAGCTTTGCAGCCCTTGAGCATCTAACTTTTTGGGAGGCTTTGGAGTTTTCTGACCACTGGAGCTACCAGTACGCCCTCCAGAATCTCGGCTCTTGATCCCCGCTCCAGAGGGCTTGGCAGCCATAATCTGACTTCGGGAGATTCCTGATTGCAGGCTGGTCGATTCGGAGCGATGTTGGCGAGCGCGGATGGCCATGGCTGCGCGCGCAGCCGGAGAGGAGGAGGGTTGCGAATCGGGTTCGGAGCGATCGATCCCCCGGCGAGCCATCCCATTTCTAGGGTTGACGCTGTTCATGCTGTTGGCCAGGCTATCTAAGTATGGCTCTAGATCGAGGGCCCTGAAGATGTCGTTCGCATTTTGGTAGCGGTGGCGTACAGAGACCTCCAACATTTTTCTCAGCACACTGGCAAAGTGCTCGCTGACTTGCACTTGCTTTTGCCAGACGAGTTCACCCGTTGCGGGGTCGTAGTCTAGGTCTTTGGGAGATTTCCCAGTCAGCAAGTAGATACAGGTGACACCCAGAGCGTAGATATCGCTGGCATAGACGGGGCGCATTGCCATTTGTTCGGGAGGGGCAAAGCCAGGGGTGCCGATCGCATAAGACGTAAGTGCGGTCTGCTCAGAAAGACTAGCTGCCACGCTATTGACTTGATTTTTGACGGCTCCAAAATCAATCAGAACAAGCTTGCAGTCGTGGGATCGCCGAATCAAGTTGGCAGGCTTGATGTCGCGGTGAATCACCTGGTGACTGTGAATGTATTGCAGAACTGGCAGCAGTTCGCTTAAGAACTGCTTAACACCTGCTTCGCTGAAGGGCTGCCCCGATCGCTTGATTTCTTGCTGAAGGGTCGCTCCACTAATATATTCTTGAACAAGATAAAATTCTTGGTTGGCTTCAAAGTAGTCGAGCAGTCGCGGGATCTGGGGGTGATTGCCAATCCTTCCAAGGGTTTCGGCTTCTCGCCTAAAAAGCTCTCTCGCCATCTCTAGTACGTGGGGAGCGGTGGCTGTAGGGCGCAACTGTTTGATCACGCAGTTGGGCTGCCCTGGGAGGGATTCATTCCCGCGCCAGAAAGGTTGCGCCAAAGCCACCTTGCCCTAAGGCGTGCAAAATGCGGTAGCGATCGCGCAGGAGCAGAGTTGAGCCACAGGCCTGACACAATTCAGCGTGGAGTAGATTTTCAGGATGGGGACAGAGTGGATTCAGGCAGTAGCTCATTCAGCATTACCCGCTTTTGTTTTGACTACTGGGATATTGCTACCTTACCCCTAATTATCTGTGCATGAACGATGTTAAGTAGCGTAGGTTGTGCCGCAAATCTCTTAAAGAGTTACTAAAGTAAATCAGACTTTGCTAGCAGCCTTCATAAAATGGGCAACATCGTTTGTAGGTTGCAGGAAGCTCCTAGTTATCTAGAGTACCCACAAGGTGGGAGTCTGCAACTAAACCATACCGCGAACTTTCCTGCGCTTTTTGGCGAGTTTCCTGAGCCTGATCTTTGCTACGTGAAGTTTGTAGATGCAAAAAGTCGTAATGAGGAGCGGGCAGAACGATCGTTCCCTCGCCTACTACTAAATACTTTAGTTTAAAGATAATTCCGTATAGTTCAGGCACTTGATAGAGATCAAATCACATTTTGGGCGGCAGAAAAAGTCTCTTCGATTCAAGAGAGATTCAAGGGGTGAGGGGGCGCTTCTCCTGGGGTTTTTGCCCTGTTTTTTTCTATGGAAGCCAGTATAGATGCATCATTTTCTCTGGTTGGGTGACAAATCTTTCCCCTCATTCCCCAACTCTTCTCCCGCAAGGGTTAGAAGGGGAGCCGGGACAAAGCTAGCTTTCAGAGCGGGCGAGCCGCTCTGAAAGCTTGTCATTACCAGCATTCTTAAAGGGGAAATAAATAATTCGTCCAAAAAGTAAACTCTAAAGCCCCCATTTGCTCGTCAGTTATCTTCTACTGTTCTCAACATTGTTCTCAACAGCAATTCACTATTGAGAACAATAGAAGGCGTTCAGAGTCTTTATGTCGTAAGGCTTCTAGGAAATATTGGTAATAACAAGCTCTGGAAGAGAGGTTGGGGTGAGGGTCTTCTGAGTTTTGTCAGTTAATCAGGTCGTTTTCCTCATTGCTTGATCGCCTGCCCCAGGCGGTAGAATGATTCAGGTTGGCGTAGATCAAAAGCAAGCTCAATGCGTATTTCTCTGAACTGGTTGCGGGAACTGGTAGATATCTCCATGACTCCGGAGGCATTGGCAGACCAACTGACGATGGCAGGGTTTGAAGTTGAAGACATCGAAGACCGACGCACTTGGGCTAAGGGGGTTGTGGTCGGCAAGGTACTAGAGCGCCAACCCCACCCCAATGCCGATCGTTTGAGTGTGTGTCAGGTCGATATTGGGGCAGCTACACCGTCTACGATCGTCTGTGGGGCGGCCAATGTCCGAGCGGGGATCTACGTGCCCGTGGCGACCTTGGGGGCTTATTTACCTAAAGTTGACTTAAAGATTAAGCCTGCAAAACTACGCGGGGTTGATTCGGCGGGCATGATTTGCTCTTTGGCAGAATTGGGCCTGACGAAAGAATCTGAGGGCATTCACATTTTTGAAGAGACGACCGTGGGCGCAGTTGGCAGTGATGTGCGTCCGCTTTTGGGTCTTGACGATGTCATTTTTGATTTAACTTCGACAGCAAACCGAGCCGATGCCCTGAGTATGGTAGGAGTGGCGAGAGAAGTGTCCGCTTTGACGGGGGCAGCTTTGAGATTGCCAGAGGCGGAAGAGCCGACGATTCAACTGGGGGGCAATTGGCGGTCAAAGTTTTGGAGTCTCAGGCCTGCCCGACCTATATTGGCACAGTGATTGAGGGCATAAAAGTTGCCCCGTCTCCGCTCTGGCTGCAACAGCGCTTGCAAGCAGCAGGAATTCGTCCGATCAGCAATGTGGTAGACGTGACGAACTACATTCTGTTGGAGTGGGGGCAGCCGCTTCATGCCTTCGATCGCGATCGTCTTCTCACGATGGCCCAAAGCGATGCCCTCGCGATCGGGGTGCGCTTTGCCCAAGCGGGTGAAACCCTCAAAACTTTGGATGGGCAAGCCCGAACCCTGCAAGAACAAACCCTGGTGATCACTGCTCACAATCAGCCAGTTGCTCTGGCGGGGGTGATGGGCGGCGAAGCGACAGAGGTGGACGAAAGCACGCAAAACTTGATGCTGGAAGCCGCTTTGTTTGATACGGCAGCTATTCGGCGATCGGCCCGTTCTCAAGGGTTACGAACCGAAGCCTCTGCCCGTTATGAGCGGGGCGTAAACCTGGCAGAACTAGAAACCGCCTGTCGTCGCGCTTTAAAGCTAATTGGAGAATTGGCAGGGGGACAGGTTGTGGCGCAAGAGCAGGCAGATGCTCGGCAGGGTGAACTGACTCGGACGATCGAACTACGCCTTGAACGAGTTCAGCAGGTTTTGGGCATGGTCGATCTGGGTGAAGAAGTGGGCGACCTTCAGGCGAAGGATATCGATCGCACCCTGACTGCGTTGGGCTGCCAACTCGCCCCTACCCGCAAGCCCGAAGTTTGGGCTGTCACTGTACCTTTCTACCGCTACCGAGATCTAGAGCGTGAGATCGACCTGATCGAAGAAATTGCTCGGCTCTATGGCTACAACCGTTTTTGTGACACCCTGCCTGCCAAGAGTGAGCCGGGGTTTTTGTCGATCGAGCAAGTGATCACCCGCAAACTGCGCGAAGCGCTCAGAGCCGCAGGGCTAACTGAGCTAATCCACTATTCTCTGGGCAAACCGGGTCACGATCGCGAAATCGTGCTCGCAAATCCCCTGTTTACCGAATATTCTGCCTTACGGACAGATTTGATCGCCGGGCTGATCGATGCCTTCCAGTACAATCTGGAGCAGGGCAACGGGGCGCTGAATGGCTTTGAGGTGGGGCACGTCTTCTCGCGAGACGAAGACGGTTTGACGGAGGCGGAGTTTATCGGTGGAATTTTGGGGGGCGACTCGACGGAGGGCAAATGGGTTCGCAGTGGGCGGGAACACCCCCTGTCTTGGTTTGAGGCGAAGGGGCTGCTAGACGGTGTATTCAAGCGAGTCGGGCTGGCGGTGGAATATCAGCCCGATCGCCGGGATGTTCGCCTTCACCCAGGCAGAACGGCTTCTCTCTGGGTAGGGGGCAATCGCCTGGGTACATTTGGGCAGCTTCATCCTCAGCTACGCCAAGAACGGGGCTTGCCCGATGAGATTTATGTCTTCCAGTTGGATCTCAACGTTGCGATCGATCAGCTTGATCAGGAAGAAGCGCTGGTTCCTATCTTTCAGCCCTACTCGGCCTATCCTGCATCCGATCGTGACATTGCGTTTTTTGTCTCCACGGAGGTGGCGGTGTCCGACTTGGCGCGATCGATCACCAAAGCTGGGGGCAAATTGCTCGAATCGGTGGCCCTGTTTGATGAATATCGGGGCGATCGTGTACCAGAAGGTCAGCGGAGTTTAGCCTTCCGGCTGGTGTATCGAGCCGACGATAAAACATTAACGGATGAGGATGTTGATCCTGTTCACCAAAAAGTTCGAGAAGCACTGGTCGAGAAGTTTCGGGTAGACCTGAGAAGCTAGGGGACGAGGGATGGAGGTTGCCTCTGGCACGCTGCGCGCGAGGGGTTGCAGAAAGTAAAACTGTTGGAGGTCGATCGTGCCGAAATATGTGATGTGGGGAGCTTGTTGTGAAGATGTTGTGGAGAAGCGATCGCCCTATCGGCAGGCGCACTTAGATGGGCTGGCAGCACAAAAGGCGGCGGGCATACTGATTACGATCGGCCCAACTCAGGATCTCACCCAAGTCTTCGCCCTCTACGACGCAGAAAATGAAGACACCGTTCGTAGGCTGGTTGAGGCTGATCCCTATTGGCAGAACGGCATCTGGACAGAGTACAACGTGAAAGAATGGATTCAGGCGCTCTAGGGTCTGTCATCAATTAGCTGTAGAAGCTTTGCTAGACAAGGATTCTGGGTTTCGCCTCCTCTCAAGACTTCAAGCCTGAGATCCTTGTATCGTCAGGCAGCCAGATTTAATTGATGGCACGCTCTAGACTTATTGACTGAATGAACTACCCCACCGCATAGGCGGATGGGGTTTCTAAGACCCCGTTGCCGTCTAGTTGGTTGGATTTCTGTCTCTTCTTCTGCCCTAGTTGCCTCATCGAACCCGTTTTGCGAGTCTCTGAAGTAGCGCTAAAACATCCAAGACTAGCGAGGCTAGTTCCTAACCCCGGTTGCTGATGGGTCGCAACGTTGTACATCACCATTGCAGAACCCTGATCTCTCGGAACCTCGAAACCACAGGCAGAACAGACATGATATCGATTCTTCAGTTCTGCCCATTCTTTGTGAACGGCTCCACATTTTGGGCATCGCTGCGATGGCTTGATGATGCGGGTGGGAAGCTGCAAGACTAATCCGCCTTTCTGCTCAATCTTGTAGGTGATCATCTTGTTCAGAGTCCCAAAACCTACAGACAGAATCGACTTGTTGAGTCCTGCTTTTTGCTTTTTACGCTTCTTACTCAGTTGCTTCGCCGGGGAACCCGTCTCCCGCACTGAGCGCTTGCTTCCTTTTTTCGCGGTATGGGTCATGCCTTTCGTATTCAGCTTTTCAGTCACTCCGATGTCATAACGACTTGCAATATCTGAAGTGACTTTGTGTTGCCAGTCTTTTCTCTGACGGGCAACTTTCGCTTTTAGATTGGCTTCCCGCTGGTTGATTTTCTTCCAACGGCGTGACGCTTTGACTCCTTTCTTTGGGGCGCGTTTGCGCCGTTTCTGCTTGGCAACGTTACGAACCTTCTCATCGTTTTTGTGGCTCAGTCGAGGGTTCTCAACCGTCTCGAACTGAGTCCCGTCAAACAATGTCAGAGCCGTTTCAGTGCCTAAATCGTATGCCGCGATCGATTCGTATTTCAGATCCGATTCAGATCCAAATTTTGCTTCGATTGTTGCAACTTCGACAGTGAACGAGGCAAACCACTGGCGCTTTGATGGCTTGAAGACAATCATCAACGTACCGGGGATAGCCCATTCTTTCGCCTTACCTCGCATTTTGAGCGTAATGCCCAGATCATTCAGAGTCAGGGTTCCGTGCTGCCCTTCGGTGGTTGCTTTCCAGCCAGACTTACCGGGATAGCCCCAGCCTGAATAGTTGCGAATCGACTTGAATTTAGGCTTACCCCGCAGTCCAGAAAAGAACGACTGATACGCCAAGTCAACCCGCTTCACTGTTCCCTGCAACGACTGAGAGTTCAAGGCAGCAAACTCTCCCCATTCTTTTTTGAAAGCGGGTAAAGCGTTTTGCTGCGTGTAGTAATCAACCGATTTGTTGCCGAGTTTGTATTCGGTCTGACGATGCGAGACGCAAGCGTTGTAGAGATAACAATGCAACCGACGTGCAGCAAACAAGGCTTTTGCTTGCGCCTTGTTCGGATACAGTCGAAATGTTTGTCGTCTCGTTGTCACGCTGGTTTACCTCGCTTTGCTGTATGATGCCATTATAGCGCTAGATGAGCATCATGAAACGAATATCTGTACGATTTGCTGACAAAGAACATGAAGACCTAGAAAAACTTAGTCAACAGTTAGAGCGGAGTATGAATGATTTGATCCGTGAAGCCGTTAGGAAATATGTTCAGAGTCAATCGAGTGGGAGGCAGTGAGAGATTGGGGCTTGCGCCCCGTCGCTATCCATCCCCACCGCATAGGCGGATGGGGAATTCCGCGAGAAGAGTTAACCCATTCCAATGGGTTTGTGCGGTTAGCCCCGCATGAATTCGAGGACGGGCAATTAATTGGGCAAGGTGCAGGCTCTCAGCTAGCTAAAACCCTGAGTACGCCAAGGAGTGGGATCGACAGAAAACCCGTGAACATATAACCCCCAGTGCAGGTGAGGGCCGGTGGCTGCACCCGTGCTGCCGAGTGCGCCGATCGTCTGTCCAGCTTTGATCAAATCGCCTTCTTTGACGTTGATGCGGCTTAGGTGCAAAAAGATGCTGGATACGCCTTGCCCGTGATCGACTCCGATGCAATTACCGTGGATTTTAAAGCCGTCCGCTTCTCGACCCACCAAGACGACACGACCGGCGGCTGGGGCAACGATCGCAGAGCCAAAATTTCCTGCGTAATCAACGCCTCGGTGGAAGTAATCTTGGGCAAAGACCCCGTTGTAGTAGCGACGTACCCCATAGCCTGTCGTAGTTTCGCCGTTATTGGGGCGCAGCAGTTTACCGTTCCAGAATTTTTGAGGGCTGACAATCTTCTTGAAGGCATCGACCTGATCAAATTCGTAGTCTGTGCCGTCGTCGCCTTTGCCCGGTGGAAGCCAGATGCGTTGGGTAGGGAACGATCGATTTCTCAGGTTCACCGCCAACTCTTGAGTTTGAGACCCCGCAGCAATTTTGAACACTAATCGACCGGGACGATTCAACGGGGTAGTCGGCAGCAGGGCGCGATATCGATTGGGCGCAACCTCAAACATAGGATAGGTTTTAGCGGCCAGCGTTACCGTGGGGCTGGTCGGCCCCTGCGCCTGGATCACGATCGCCAGAGTATCGCCCAGTTGCGGGTTGGCAGGGGTGATCTGAGCTTGCAGAGCGTGAGAGGGTTGGGCAAAAAAGACCAGAAGAACGGCAACACAGCCCGCGATCGCAGCGCCGACCGGGGCAGGAAGCCTGAGCAGAAAGGTGGAAAACTTACTACGAAAGTGTTGCATAAGTCACGTTAAGCAAGATAGGGTGCGATCGTTGAGGATAGATTTCAGGCTAGTTTGGAGACGCTGTTGAATGATGGAATGTTACCAACTAAGTGAGAAGGCAGAATGATTGGTCAGATGCATTTCGACTGCGCTCAAGGCTCAAAATCACCATTATGAGCAGGGTTGAGCACAGTCGAAACCCGGCATCTGGTTGGCTTTAATTTCACCCCACGACTTCGATCGCCGACTGCTAAGGAATGTGGATTGATCAATGCCGGAGATCTTCGACCTCATCCCCTAACCCTTCTCCCAAGTTGGGAGAAGGGGAACCGGACTCCTACTCCCCTCTCCCAAAGTTGGGAGAGGCTGGGGTGAGGGCAAGACCACCTTGCGGTTGACGGCATGATTGAATCCACGTTCCTAAGGAGATTTCTTTCGAAGGACAAAAGTCAGAAGGTCATACTTGCTGAGAAATCGCCTAAATCAATGTCAGCTAAAAGTTTCGAGTCTCATTAAGACAGGTCATCCATTCGCTTTAAAACTATTTCTAGCATTAAACTTCAACCTGTCAGCAGCCTAAAATTCCCTTAGCTCTAAGTTCAAATCTCCATGAAAACCTATGACTGGATTGTAGTCGGCGCAGGCATTACGGGGGCCGCCCTCAGCTACGAGCTTGCCCAACAAGGATTCTCAACCCTGCTCTTAGAGCAGCACGATCGACCCCAGGGAGCCACTCGCTTCAGCTATGGCGGCCTTGCATTTTGGGCAGCGACAAACGACTTGACCCGCCAACTCTATGCTGAAGGACTTGAGATTCATCAACAGCTATCGGCCGAACTGGAAGCCGACACGCAGTTTCGAGAAATGGATTTGCTGCTGACGATCGCCGCCCACAACGATCCGGCAGCACTGGCGGCAAACTATGCCCAGTTTGAGATTCCGCCTCAATTGCTGAGTGTCGATCAGGCCTGTGAACTGGAGCCGTTGTTAGATCGATCGGCGATCTCAGGGGCGCTGACAGTCAGGCATGGTCACATTGAGGCAGAGTTGGCCACCCAGGGCTATTGTCAAGCCTTTCAGCGACTGGGGGGCGACCTGAAAATTGCCCGTGTCACCGGATTGGTGCAGTCAGATCAGCGAGTCTCAGGGGTGACAACCGAGAAGACACAGTTTCACGGGGCAAACGTCGTCATCTGCGCTGGGGGCATCAGCCGTCACCTACTCAAAGCCGCCGGAATTCACGTTCAGCAATTCTTCACCCACGCC
Organism: Leptolyngbyaceae cyanobacterium CSU_1_3; assembly: GCA_012034655.1. GTDB lineage: Bacteria > Cyanobacteriota > Cyanobacteriia > Leptolyngbyales > Leptolyngbyaceae > JAAUOZ01. The sequence goes on from JAAUOZ010000017.1 coordinate 26,552, forward strand.
GAACTCATCGAAACGCCCCCGGTCGATGTGCAACTCCGCACTCTGGTCATGCCTGCCGAAGGAGAGCGATTTAAGCTTGAGGCTACCTCTACCCAACCCACGATCGCAGCCCTGTGGAACGAACCCGGACACGAACCCACCCCGCCAATTTTGGATGCTGGAGCGATTCAGTTTCTCAATGGGCAAATCCGAATTGGGCAAGTTAGCCGCACCTTAACCGACCCCTGCGCCTCGATCGACCCCACTCAAAGCGAGTCCGATCTGCGCGCCAAAATTAGCACCGTCTTACCTGCCTTAGGAAATCTGCCAGGAACCTGGCATCACTGCCTGATCGCCTTTAGCAGCGATCGTCTACCTCTGATTGGCGCAATTCCCCATACCGAAGGGATTCACGTTTTTTCAGGGTTCAGCAATCCGTTAGTGGTAGTGCCTGCGGTGGCGCGACGCTATGCCCATTTTGTGAATGGAAAAGTTGACCGAGCGATCGAACAGCTATCGCCCAGTCGGTTTGGCAGCCCATAAGATCAGCCAGAACCCCGACTTCTCGCTCAAGAGGCTCGATGCAACCATTGTGCAGCTTGAGCGATCGGTGGGGCAGGAGTTTGAATTTGATGGCAAGTAGGTTAATTTGCTAAGGAGCAGGTTGACACTCCCCGGTCTTAAGACGCGGGGATTCTTAAGAGATTTCTAGCAAACCAGTGACCGGCTGTCTTCGGCTGCGCTCAGCCAGCTTGCGCCCTGAGCGTCATCTTTTTTTAGAAATCTCCTTACAAAAATTCTGCCTTCCTACCTAAAAGCTAAACTGCGTCCGGAAGCTACCCACATAGATCGATGGGTTACTGTCGAAGTTGTTAGCGTTGAAGATCGCGTAGAACGTAGGCACAAAGGCGATGTTTTGCGTCACCGGGTAGAAATAAGAGGCTTCCAGTTCATATTGCGTGCCGCCATCACCCGCGCCGGAGGCAAAGAAACGCCGCCCGCTGGTAATGTCCATCGGCATCAAAAATGTGATGGTTCCCAGCGCACCTTTCTTGCCCAAATCGGGAAAACCAACCCCCACCTGGAAAGATTGAGTGCGAACCTTCTCATCGATCGGGTTGAGCTTTGTCGTCGCGAAACTGTAGCGCCCAAACACACCAATACTTGGGGTTAGCATCCAATCGAAGTTTACGCCAAACATATCGGCGGTGGCATACCTCAGACCGCCGCCTACTCCCCCCTCCGAAAACCCTGCACCCGCATCCAAATAGCCATAAGGAATGGGTTCTCCGATCGCCCCGCCAACCTGCCCACCGTAAGCCTGAATGCGAGAATGATTGTATTGCAGACGCAGATTGATTTTGTCGTTGGGTGAGAAGGTCAACTCTGCGGAGGTGGTGTTAGTGCCACCAAACAAGCCAAACTGAGGATTGCTCGACGTGTTAAAGCCAAACTGCGCGGGCAAAAATTCTGTATTCTCACCCAAATAGCCGATCGCAAAACGAAACTGTTTGTTGAGGTTTAGCTCAATCACCGCCCCCGACCCTCGATCGATCGCATTCGATTGAGTACTATTTGCAGTGTCAAAGCTGGCTCCAGAGTTGAAAACGAAGTTAAATCGGTTGAAGTCAAAGTGGCGATACCAGTTGATGCGCGGCCCCACCGTGACCTTGACATTCTCACCCACCGGAAAGCTATAGAACAGATCATGAATGATTACATCAGGTCGGCCATTCACTGTACCAGCAGATTGGTCAAAGAAGGGCGTGCCCGTGGCATTAAAGAAACCTGCCGACGCATATTGGTTGTAGGGAGAAATCGAATTTCCGGCGGCCAATTGCGTCACCAACTGATCTTGCCCACTAAAAGACGTAACCAGGGTGAGCCAGGTCAAAAAGCCGACGGTAATATTGGGGTCTTCGGCGGTCAGGGTGGTGGGCAGCCCACCTGTGCGAGTGGCAAAAAAGCGCCCATTGCCAGGGTCGTTGGCTCCACTGAGGGGGCCTTCATACAACACGCCTCGGCCTGCGGTTGCGCCTGTAATGTTGACCCAGACATTGCCTTGCAGTTTGGTAGTCGTCGAGAATTGCTGCCTTTCGAGGAGGGCGGTGCGAGTTTCGAGGGCATCGACGCGGCCGCGCAGGGTGGCCAGTTCTGCGGCAAATTCTTCTTGGAGCTTTTGCAGCGTTGCCAGGTCTTCTTTTTTGACCAGATCTGCCGTTGCGGCGGCAATCAATTCGTTGACCCGATCGAGGCAGGCATTTAACCCGGCGGCAAATTCGTAGCGGGTCATGGCTCGATTGCCCCGATAGGTTTTGTCGGGGTAGCCCGCAATACAGCCGTAGCGCTCAACGAGCGACTGAAGGGCCTGAAACGCCCAATCGGTGGGGCGTACATCTCCCAATTGAGACACAGACGTAACCTGCGACATCGCTTCATCGGGTGGCACTTCGGCCTGCCCTAGAACGGCAGCCCGATCGATTGCGTCTAGGCTCAGCGAAGATGGGGCGATCGTCGAATCTGAAATTTTGAGTGAGGCACTAGGCAACCCGATCGTCTGATCTAAAGCAGATGGCTCTAAATTGACCGACGGCTCCTTGGCGACTGCCGCTTGAGATATCAAAAGGGTCGCCCCGATCAAAGGCGACAAAATCAGGGACTTGGGAAGATGGGACTTGCTAAACATTCAACCTCAACACCTAACCGAACATAACTTTAGGTGTGTATCGTACCAGACAGAGGCTTTTGAGAATGTAGCTCTGTGAACAGAAACAATCTGATTGGAGAATAGTGTCAGGGCGATCGCCCAAACAAAGCACCCCCTACAGAGCCACGCTGGTAGGGGAATGACCGTACCATTCCTTAGACCGTGGGTGCATTATTGATCTGAACACTCCTTAGTTTGCTTCGCTTCCAGGGTTTCTAGCCGACTCTTGAGGGTCTGATTGTCTTTCTTGAGTTGGTCGAGTTCTTCGCGCAGTTGCTTCACGGCTTGGTCGGTTCCAGCATTTTTTTGCACAGCTTGAACGGACTCTTCAGCGATGCGGCGCACTCGACCATCGGGGGTTTGGTCAGCCAACGCTTGCAAAATGCCGATCGCCTTCGGGGTTTCCATTTGTCCCAGCCCTCTGGCAACTGAGACTTGGGTCAGAAAAAACGTCTCCCGCGAGAGTTCTTGAAAGCGGGCTAAAATTCTCGCCAGGTTGGGGCTGCTCTGCCCACTCGAAATTGTGCCCAGCGCTCGAATTGCAGCCAGACGAAGGGGTTGAGGAATGCCGATCGCAGTATACTCCAAGACTAGATTCAGAGCCGCTTCAGAGGTTTTGAGTTGGCTCAGCGCCCCGATCGCCCCCGATCGCACCACTTCATTCCAGCCCTGCCGCTCTCTGAGCACGGTTTCAATCAGCTTGAGCAATTCGGCTTGAGCAGAATCATCAAGCCCTAGAGAGGCAACTTTACCCAAACTTGAAGGGCAGACGCTTCGACATAGTAGCTGGCATCGCCCGCCTCGACCGTAGATTTGAGCGCCTGATAGCTCCCGTCGGCTTTGATCTGGGCAAGACCTTCTACGATCGCCCTTCGCACCCTAGCATCTTCATCTCCCAAGCCAACCAGCAACCCCTGCAACGCCTGATCTAGTTTAATGGTGGCTAAACTGCGGGCGACTTCTGCCCGAACTCCCCAAAAGCGATCGCTCTGCAACGACTCAGACAGCGCCTTGACAACCTCCAATCCGCCCTTTTTCGCGAGGGCTTCTGCGGCATAAATGCGGGCCACGGGGTCAGGATCGGCGTGAAGTTGGGCTTTCAGTTCTGGTAAGGGATATTCTAGCTCGACCGTTTTCAGGTAATGATTGCCGACATCAAACCGGATGAAATCAGGTTTTTGGGCTAGAGGGAAGTAGAAACTTTGTTCACGATCGTGAATTCGCACTGAAAAAACCTGAAACCGGAGTTCGGGCGATCGGGCCGTTTCTTCTAGCTCGGCGGCTTCGCTAGGGGTGACATAGCCAAAGCCGATCGGAATCTTGAGGTCAAACAATTCTTTGGGGCTGGCTGGGTTTGCCTGGGTTTGTGTAACCGTCACTTTGGCGAGGTTGCTGTCGCCATCCCAGGTGTAGGCAACTTTGTAGTCGGGGTGTCCGCCTCGGTAGACGTATTGATCAAACAGAAAGAGTAAATTGCGTCCGGTAGATTTTTCGATCGCTCTCAGCAAATCAACGGTTTCCACCGTTCGATGGGCATTGTCGTGGAGGAAGGTGGCGATCGCTTTCCAAAACAGTTCTTCACCTAGCTCCGTGCGAATCATGTGATAGACGCACGCACCTTTTTCGTAAAGATGACGATCGTATAGCTCGATCGCCTCTCGATAGACATGGGTGACGATCGGGCGACGATAGCGAGATGCGTCTTCGTCTAAATAGCTCCGGGCTTCTCCAAGCAGATAGTAGGCGGCGGTGTTTGCATCGTATTCGTGATCCATCCACAGCACTTCGGCGTAAGAGGCCATGCCTTCTTTGATCCAGGCGTGCGACCAGTGCTTGATCACTACTAGATCGCCAAACCACTGGTGGGCGAGTTCGTGGGCGACTAGGGTTTCGGTGCTGCGGTTGTCGATCGCGGCTCGTTCGTCTAGCAGGCAGCGATCGGTCAGCAGCGTGGTAGACGTGTTCTCCATGCCGCCAAAGATAAAGTCATCGACACAGACCTGGGCATATTTGGGAAACGGGTAAGCATAGCCATATTTCTGGCTAAAAAACTCAATCATCTGCGGCGTTTTGCCCATACTGATCTGAGCTTCTTTTTCGCGACCTTTCTCAACGTAGTAGGTGACGGGTTTGCCGTTCCATTCGTCTTTGAGTTCGGCAAAGTCGCCCACTGCCAAGGTCATCAGATAGGTAGGGTGAACTTCTTTTTGCAGCCAATGAAAGATCTGGCGATCGCCCTGCAAATCAACGCTGATCAACTCACCATTAGAAATCGCAGTATAGGGTGCTGGGACACTCACCCGAATTTCAGAAGTGGTCAACTGTCCGGGGTAGTCAAAGCAGGGAAACCAGAACCGAGAATCTTCGTCTTCGCCCTGAGTCCAGACTTGTACGGGCTTTTTGGGGTAGTGCTGATCGGGCGCTACAAAATAAATGCCGCGCTGAGGGTGCTCGACACTGTAGGCGATCGCCACCTCGATCGGGGTTCCCGCTTGCGTCGGTTCCTTCAGCCGAACGTGTAATTGTTCGCCGTCATAGTCGAAGGGTTGCGCCACTCCGGCCACTTCGACGGTGTGAATGTTGAGGGTGACGGCATCGAAGGTCAGGCGATCGATGCCACTTCTCACCGGGTTCAGTCGTGTCATACAGGTCGCTTGATAGCGCTGATGGGAAATGTCTAGACTCAAATCTAGAAAAATATGCTCCACCTGACCGGGGCGATCGGGGTTGTAGTGTGGACGCGCTCCTGGCAGTTCAAAGGACTTGTGACCGTTATTATCGGCATCAAAATAGGAGTAAAGCATGATTTTTAGGAGCGACCTTAATTTAATTCAACGGAACTCGAATGATGAGGGAAAATGCAAACTCGTTATGATTATGGGTTAGGCAACTCTTGTTAAACAACTCTGGAAATCTACTTTCTCCCTTTGTGGCACAGAGTCCCAGAAACCTTTGCCCTGTGCCTTTCTAGCCAACTCCCTCAGATTCCTCCGAGCAAACTAGCCAGCAGGGCTTTCTGCGCGTGCATTCGATTTTCCGCCTGATCCCAAAGCCTAGATTGTGCCCCCTCCATCACACCTTCGGTAATTTCTTCGCCCCGGTGTGCGGGCAGACAGTGCAGCACGATCGCGTCTCGATCTGCCTGAGCTAGCAAGCTCTCGTTAACCTGGTAGGGCTGAAAAATGGGAACTCGGCTGTCGGCCAAATCTTCTTGCCCCATGCTGGCCCAAACATCGGTGTAGAGCACCTGAGCACCCTTGGCCGCCGCAATTGGATCGCTCGTCAAAATGATTTCAGACTTGCCGGCGGCGATCGCCCTGGCTTTTTGAACGATCGCCTCACTGGGCTGATATTCTGGCGGCGTAGCAATTCGCACGTTGATGCCCGTCAAAGCACACCCCAGCATCAAAGAATGGGCGACATTGTTGCCATCACCCAAATAGGTCAGCGTCAGATCAGAGAGCGACCCAAACTTTTCTTGCACCGTCTGCAAATCGGCCAAAATCTGACAGGGGTGCTCTAAATCGGTGAGGGCATTGACGATCGGAATCTCGGCATATTCCGCAAAGGTTTCTAAATCTTGCTGCTCGAAGGTGCGGATGGCCAAAATATCTAAGTAACGATCGAGCACCCTGGCTGTGTCGGCGATCGGTTCTCCACGGCTAACCTGAATCGAGCTGACATTCAGATCCAAAACTTGCCCGCCCAGTTGATAGATAGCCACCGAGAAACTAACACGAGTTCGGGTAGAAGCTTTGTAGAATAGCAGCCCCAACACTGGCACATGACCCTTGACCTGGCAGACTGGAGTGAGTTTTCCAGCCTTCATCTGGGCGGCAATCTCCAGCAGTTCGTGCATTTCATCAGCACTCAGGTCTACTAAACTCAACAGATCCCGTCCTTTTAATCCGCTCATGCCCATCCTCAGTAGTCGCACAACAGTCAAACCTCTTGCACCAACGATCGGCACAAGCAAATTATCCTAAAACCCTACCAAATCTAACCGGGTTAGCCTAGCAGAAATGTTGCATTCGTCACGAGTGAAATCTACCAAATCGCCCGTGACAATTCTCTGAGGCGCAACGGTTAAACAAGGTTAAGCAATGTAACGTCAGTTCGCCGACGGGACTTTTTGCCCTCACCCCAAACCCCTTACCCCAGGGCAAGGGGCTGCAAAGCCTAACCCTGGCGTGGCTCCTCCGCCTCCTTGGGCTAGGAGGCGGAGGGCACTTTTAGCGACATCGAATTTACATTAATGGAGACAAAATCATTTGCTGCCGCCGAAACCCAAACCTCACGGTAGCTTTAATTCTGTCTTTCTACGGAGGGTCGCACTAGTGGTCTGTCAGAAATTTTTTAAGGAATGTGGATTGATCAATGCCGGAGATCTTCGACCTCCTCCCCTAACCCCTTCTCCCAACTTGGAAGAGGGCTGGGGTGAGGGCAAGATAGCCTTGCAGTGGACGGAATGATTGAATCCACGTTCCTAAGGAGTTTTCAACCCCTTAAAAATAACCGCTTCCCCCTTCCCGATCCGTCCATTAAAGTTTGACAGACTACTAGGCGGCATTCTTCAATTCAGCCGTCTTAACTGCCAACTGCTGCGTCTGATCGCCCCGCCGAACCTGGATCTTGAGGGTTTGCCCCAGGCGACTGTTTTCGACGATCGTTTGCAGTTGTTCTGCCGACACGATCGACACACCATCGATTTGGGTGACGACATCACCGCGACGCACCCCCGCAAGGGCGGCTGGCGTGTTGGGCAAGACCCGCACCACAATCACACCATTCATCTCCGGAACCATGAAGGGAGAGTTAGGATCGCTATTGTTTTGTTGAGCAATTTCTGGGGTCAGTGTCGTCATCTGCACACCCAGATAGGGATGGGGAATTTTTTCGCCCCGTGCCAACTGATCTTTGATTGACTTGACTTTGTTGATCGGAATGGCAAACCCGATTCCCATTGCATCAGCCCGAATTGCGGTGTTGATGCCGATCACTTCACCCCGATCGTTCAACAACGGCCCCCCCGAATTGCCCGGATTGATCGCCGCATCGGTTTGAATGAAGTCCAGTCGCTTATCAGGAATGCCAACCTGAGCGCTCGATCGCTTCAACGTACTCACGATCCCCAATGTCACCGTGTTGTCTAACCCCAACGGGTTGCCCACGGCGATCGCCCATTCGCCCACGGCGATCGCATCAGAATCTCCCAACGGTGCGATCGGCAAGTCCGTCCCATTGATCTTGACGACGGCCAGATCCGTGACTTCATCAAACCCGCGCACTTTGCCCTCAAAGATTCGCCCGTCTTTGAGCGTCACCGTTACCTTATCTGCGCCGTTGATCACATGGGAATTTGTCAAAATCACGCCGTTTTTGTCAATCAAAAAGCCAGATCCCTGACCTCGCAACCGTTCTTCTCTGGGTAGTTGAGGAATCATTTCTTCGCCAAAAAATCGCCGAAAGAAGGGATCTTCGAGCATCGGATCAGACGTAGCGCGCCGGGTGATCGTCCGTTCGGTGTCAATGCGAACCACCGCCGGGCCCACTGACTTCACCGCCTCAGCGACAAAACTACCCCGCTCGATCGCCCGACTTTTGGCCACAATTTTCTCTGCTTGAGGCGCGATCGCGGGAGTCGTTTCTGGAATTGCCGCTGCCTGAGCAGAAGGAGAGGCGATCGTGAATCCTAGCGCCAAAAGACACGACAGCACCATCGCTCGAATTCGACGCAAACCATTAAACCATTGGGGGAATTGCATAGCATCAACTGATAGTAAAAACAAACGAAGGTTGGCAACCAGACTAGGGCCGGAGATCCCCGGTAGCATCGGCGTTTTGCACTTCCTAGGAACGATCGGCCATTCTGCCCACCATAATTAAATCTATTTTGCCAATTTCGACGTAAACCCGTATGGCGAAATCACCGCCATCCTTAGAAAATCGTAGACATCCACTAAGATCAGGGATAACCCCGAAAACCTTCTCTCCCCAAGACTCAATGGCAACTTCAGAGCTTCCCCGTGGTCAAAACCTGACCGACCCCCAAGAACATTCGCACAGTCACGACTCCTCTGCCCATTCGCACATCCACACCGAGGAGTCGGTACGCCAGGTGGTCAACCGTCTCTCGCGAATTGAGGGACACATTCGAGGCATCAAGTCAATGGTGCAAAGCGATCGCCCCTGCCCAGATGTACTCGTTCAGGTGGCGGCAGTTCGAGGGGCCCTCGATCGCGTTGCCCGCATGATTTTGGATGAACACCTCACCCAGTGCATCGCCCGTGCCGCCGAAGAAGGCAACATTCAAAATGAGATCGAAGCTCTAAAATCCGCCCTCGATCGGTTTCTGATTTAACGTGAATTAAATAACCTCTAAAACTTATAAGGGATCTGCGAGTTAATCATGCACCACCGGCCAGGTTTCGGCTCCGCTCAACCTTCAACCGTCGAGGGTGCAGCGGAATCGAAACCCGATTCACTGGTCTTTTATTTTCATGCAATCCCCTAACCTGTAAAACCTATCAGTCTCTTCTGCCCTCATCCCCAACCCTTTAGAAGTCTAGTTTCCTCTTCCAGATTGGGAGCAGGGGTTAGGGGATGAGGGCGAAAATCTCGGCATTCTTAAATTCTCATTCCTAAGAAGATTATGCAGCCGCAAACAACTCCTCGAATGCCTTCTCAGGCGCGTCGGGCTTGGCGACAATTTCGACAATTTTGTTTCGCGCACCTGGCTGAAAGATAGATTCAACACAAACCTGCGCCACCTTAGTGCGGGGAATACTGCCCTCAGAAAGCGTATCGACCGCAGACATAACGATCGCGTCCGCATTGTCCTCATTCTTCAAGCCACCAGGACGCACGATCGTGTAAGTCAGCCCACTACTCTGAAGATATTCTTCTGCTCGCTTTTTCCACACGAGAATAAGCCAAAACAGATTTAGCGGGTGAAAAAACTGCGAGGCGCAGAGGGAAGTCACCAGCACAAAATGCTCGATTCCTCTAGCTTTGGAAGTATCGACCAGATTTTTGGTTCCTTCAAAATCGACCTTATAAGGGCCCGTCGGATCGAAGCTAGGTCGCGCCCCCACCGCGCAAAACACTACCGTACTATCCCCGATCGCCGCTTGCAGGCTGGCCAAATTCAGTACATCCCCGGTCACAAGCTCCACGCCTGTCGGCAAAATCGATTGTGCCGCTTCCGTATTGCGTACCAATGCTCTGACGGGAATACCGCGATCGAGCAGTTGTTGAACAATTCGCCGTCCCGTCTCTCCGGTTGCGCCTGCTACAAAAGCCTTCATAGGGTTTCCTCGCTATACTAATTCACTGATGGTTCATTGATGGATGTTTAGCAATCTAACGGGCCTCACCACATCTAGTAAAGGATAGAGTTGTCGATCGCCCCTGCCTACATCAAATCAGGTTTGTGACCTGAATCATTTTTGAATTTCGCAGCTTACTTTAAGCTATGTTACGTAACATTACTGGACTTTGCTCAGGTTTTGCACTTTAGATACGCCGATCGAGAACCCCACTGAGATGAAAATCTGGCATCAGTAAGACTGCTCAATTCCACTCAAACTTGCGTATCCGGGATAACCGCAGAATTTTGCCAATAAATTTAGATTGTATAAACTTTCAGGTGTCGAAGCCGATCGCCGTGAAGGAACTTATATTCCAGGGGAACTTTGGAGTATCGACCTACGGCAAATAGTTTGAGAGAGCGTGCATGCAGTCCCAATCGACCGACCCAAACAAGTTTCATATTGTGAGTCATCCATTTGCTCAAGCCGACCCCTTAAATCTGTCACCCCTCGACCCAACTCAGACAGGAGACGCAGCCCCCAGCGTGACCGAGCCTACTCAGTTTCGTAGCCACTTTGTAGACAGCATGGAGATGTCCGCCGATGCGAAAGCCGTTGCGGAATATTTGGATGCACACCAGGGTTGGTTTCGCCGCTGTGCCCACCCGATGCAGGTCGATGTGATCGGGCCAAACAGCTATGCCCTGACGATCGGTAACTTCGGAGCCTTTGGCTATGAGATCGAACCCAAAGTTGGCTTAGATCTACTGCCCCAACAAGAAGATGTTTACCGCATCGAGACAGTCCCCGTTCCGGGTTACTCGACGATGGGCTACGACATCGATTTTCGCGGAGCAATGGAGCTAGTCGAGCTTGCTGAAGCGATCGCTCCAACCCCCAGGGGCAAGACAACTCACATTCACTGGCAACTCGATCTCACCGTTACGATTCAATTTCCAAAATTCATTCATGCTCTCCCCGACGCTCTGATTCAGAAAACGGGCGATCGCGTACTCAAGCAAGTAGTGCGGCAGGTTTCGCGGCGGCTCACCCATAAGGTGCAAGAAGATTTTCATACTTCGCGAGGGCTAGCTCTGCCCAAACGCTCTAGAAAATGGAGTTAACGTCAGTTCGCCGACTGGCGTTTTGCCCTCACCCCCAATCCCTCTCCCCAATCCGAGAGACTTTAAAGCCATGCCAGGGGTCAGGCTTTGAAGTCTCTTGGAGTGCAGGAGGCTGGGAGGATGAGGGCACTTTTAGAGGCATCAAATTGACGTGGAGTTAGCTTCAAGGTTTCGATCAAAAAACCCTCCAGGTATCTGGAGGGTTCTTGTTTTTTAAAGTTTCTGTCGGGCTTCAGCAATCTACCAACCTTTCTCAGACTGGCTCAAAACATATTCGGCAACCGCCGTAATTTCTGAGTCTTGCAAGCGCTCTTTGAAGGAAGGCATGGCGTTTTTGCCATTGAGCACTTGAGTTTTAATCGCTTCTAGAGAGTTCATACCATACTTCTCTAGCGCTTCTTTCCTCAAGGTTTTGTTAGCAATAATCACATTGTTACCACCAATGTGACAGGCCGAACAGTTTGCGTTGAAGATTTGCTGACCGTCGGGTGCGATCGCCCAAGCAGGGCAACTTAGGGTACAGAACGCGATCGCCAGAAAAAGAATCGTCAGCAATTTTCGCAAAGCAGTTCTCCCCTAAACTAATTGACCGTCAAATCTTGATGTACGAGGCAACCCTATTCTATGGCTTTTTGGGGGGGTTCCTACCACCGTCCGTCAAAGATGTAAACCGTTACTCAGGGAACAACTGCCTGCGTCATTAGCCAGCAACAACCACTTTGCCAACCATGCCAGCACCCCGGTGGGGCAAGCAGAAGTAAGAGTATTCGCCTGCGGGCGCATCAGCAGGAATAGCTAGCTCAAAGGTCTTGCCTGCCCCTTCTAAATTTTTGTGAGAAAATTTTTCTGCCAGTTCTTTGTCTGCCCCCAGGAACTTTGGACACATCAAACGCCACGTTGTGAGGAGGCAGTGCGCCAACTTCCCACTTGATGGTGTCGCCGGGCTTAACGTTCACAACCTTGGGTTCAAAAACTAGCCCTTTGTTGGTTCCCATTTTCACGGTGTAGGTGTCAGCAGCAGCAGGGTTGACTGCGATGAAGAAACTACCCACGATCAGCAAGACAGTGCAGAGTACGAGAGAGAGACTCCGAGTAACAGAAGCAATGAGTTTCATAGATTTCTTTGGAACGTAATTATTTTCCACTTCTCTCTACATTTTACAGCCTGTCGTGCTTTAGTTTTACGAGCAGTCGAACTTCTTGAAGGATGACAGGTCAATAGGTTTGATTGATTTACTCACTAAATTTAACGTCAGTTCGGCAACGGGGCTTTTGCCCTCACCCCCACCCCTCTCCCCCTGTCAAGGAGCTTCAAAGCCTGACCCTGGCGTGGCTCCTCCTTCTCTCTAGAGAGCAAGAGGCTAGTGCAGTTCGGCGGAAATAATTTGCAGTTCAGTGAGGTTTGGGTGGGAAGCCTTAAAACTTCCAATTGAACGGCTTTACCAATTCTGTAGAACTGAGGGATGATCTTCGCTTTACTGCACTAGTTAGGAAGGCGATCGTCTCCGCTCCGCTTTACAATCCCAGGTTATCTCCCCAGCCGGGCGCTTTTTCTGCCGCTCTGAGAATGAACCCCGCCAGATTTTCGATCTCAGACTGAGACAGCCAGCTTATAGGAACTTTGCGACACTCAAACGACTCTTCGCTGCCGTCATAAAGCATCGGGTTTCGCATAAACGCCACGAGAGTTGCGATCGTATCCCTAGGAGGCATTGCTCCTCGGAGCGCCTTGAGAGAGAGGGGCACACTGGGATTAGGCAGTGTCGCGCCTCCTACATGGCAAGTTAGGCAACTGTCTTCAAAAACTTTTTTGCCCCTCGACAACTCTGCGCCGAAACAGCCGAAGTGCGTCCCTCTGCATCCAACCTTATCGGAACTGGCTCTGTCACCTTGAGATAGTGGGTCACATACTTATCTGGCGCGGCATCAGCAGGCAAACTGATCCCCATCACGCTGAGGCAAAGCAAAGCGACGAGTAAACTACGAATCCAGATCGATCGAAACGCCATGAGAAAATCTTGTAAGACGGAAAAGGGAAAACGAGAAACGGGGGTTCTTCTTAAAATCTTTGACGGATCGCCAGAAGAAGCCGCCCGTTCCATCAATGGCCAACTGAGGTTAGCGGACGAACTTAGTAGTGAATTTTGCCACCGCCCCACTTGTCGCCCACTACTTTGGGCTGTAGCAGAACATGACCCGCGATCGCCACCAGATCTTCCTGCGTCAGGTTCCGCATTTCGGGGAAGAGGTCTTTGCTCTTGAGACTAGGGTGAATCTCAGCAATCTCATTGGCTCCATCGTAGCTAGTGGGAGATTTCATATAATCCACCAGCGCTTCGATGTTGTTACGGTTGGGTGTGGCGAGCGAAAGCGCTTCTGGGTCAAGTCCTACGTTGGGATCGGTTTTGGTCACTCCACCCGCATGGCACTGAGCACAGGCATATTGAAACAGTCTCTTTCCTTCTTTAACTTGCTTCAGGCTCAATACGATCGTATCGCCCCCTTCATTAAGCGGTACAGTCCGAATTGATTTGTCAAGTTCCGCTGCGTTCGCGCTGGAGGCAAACACCTGAAACGTAAAGAATACAGTGGCTACAGCAAGCCAGAAGTATCTTTTGAGCATGGTTCTCCTTAAATGTGGCTCGGTTATCGGAATCACAACACAACAATGGACGATGGCAACCTCAGCGCTCAGCGCAGGATGGCAACCTATGCGGGAGGTGCAGGTAGCAGACAGTGCATCTTTTAAGGAAATTCACAACTGATTACATAAATCCATCAGGTTTCTCAGGAATAAATATTTTTCTGGGAAGGTTTGGATGGAGGCGATCGGCGAAGCCTAGGATGATGTTTGCTGATAATGAGGATTGACCTCTTTAATACCAATATCATGCGAGTGCCCCAATCCTGTGATGAATCTTGGAGATGGGCGATCGAGGAGAAGGTTTATTAAGAAAACGATACAGAGGTTTAAGCTTGAGCGCGAACCTCAATCGATTTTTAGGGATTTTTTAGTCGAGGGCGGTCTTGCTCAGGGCCTTGATCGCCGGAAACGAACTCACCAAGTGAGAGGAGGGGGCGGCGGGTTGGTGCAGTCGAATCAGTTGAGCCAGGCTTCTCTTAAGCTGAGTACGAGGAACGATCGCATCCACAAAGCCATGTTGCAGTAGATATTCAGAGGTCTGAAAGTCTTCGGGCAATTTTTCTCTCAGGGTCTGTTCGACGACGCGCCGCCCAGCAAACCCGATCGTCGCTTTGGGTTCTGCCAAGATAATATCGCCCAACATGGCAAAGCTGGCCGTTACACCGCCCGTTGTAGGGTGAGTCAACACAGGAATGTAGAGCAGGCGATGGGATTGGTGACGCTCTAGGGCCCCCGAAATTTTGGCCATTTGCATCAAGCTCAACATGCCCTCTTGCATTCTTGCCCCTCCAGAGGCACAGACAATGACAACGGGGATGTGCTGTTGGGTCGCTCGTTCGATGAGGCGAGTCAGTTTCTCACCCACCACCGAACCCATGCTGCCGCCCATAAAGCGAAAATCCATGACACCGAGGGCCAGGGGTAGGCTTTCAATCTGACCAATTCCAGTTTGCACAGCATCGGTCAGTCTGGTTTTTTCCTGGGTTTCGCGGATACGATCGCTGTAGGATTTGCGATCGCGAAACTTTAGCGGGTCAACGGGGTGCAAGTTTTCGTCGATCGCAACCCAAGTGTTGGCATCAATCAGTTGGCTAATGCGCTGGTCGCTATAGACTCGCATGTGGTGATCGCACTCCAAACAGACCATTTGGTTCGATCGCAAATCTTTGGTATAGGTCAGAGCGCCGCACGCTTCGCACTTTGTCCAGAGTCCATCCGCAATTTCTCGTTCTTGCCCTTCTGGGGTCGCCGGGCCTGATTTTTGTCGATTTGCAAACCAATCAAATAGTGACATAGCCAGAGTTTTTCTTGAAGTGAATGGTGAACGGATATTGACAAGAATGGCGCGTGAGCAGGGTTGCAGCCCTCGAAGAGATGAGAACCGATGATCCGTGGCCCTGCTTGCCCCACATTTCTTTGGTTTTTCTTAAGACTGGGTGAAATTATCGCAGACCTGTGAGTCTCTTTGGGAAACTCACGACACAATCAGCATTATAAGACGGTGCGATCGGTCATGAAACGTTGACTCAATCAGCATTGGTTATCAAAGATTTAGATTGCATCTACGTGCAGAGCAGGCTGATTTTAGAGTCATTAGGGGATTTCTCAAAAAGAGATGACCTTCCGACCTTTGCCCTTCGACTTCTCTCAGGGCACAAGCTGGCTGAGCAAAGTCGAAGACAGCAGGTCACTGGCTTGCTCAAAATCTCCTCAGCCTTCAACCTTGGTCAGCTTTGGGGCGCTATTTGTTCCTGATTGAGCCAAACTGAGGCACTGTTCAGAGTAGGGCATCTGGTTGACTGGCAAAACCTTGCCCCTCAATCGCTTCTCCCACAAGGGAAGTCAGAAAAATAATATTGGGTTCAGAGCAACTCCTGCTCCAGGAAAGGGGTTGGGGTGAGGGTCTTCTGAGTTTTGTCAGCCAACCCAGTAGGGAATCGCTCTCCCCTTCAAAAATCTGGCTCAGGATATTGCGCGACTAGCAGATATTGCGCGATCGCACCCTTCGCTGCATCTACTCAGCCTCCGACTAAGGGGCTGTAGTTTCTCCTGCAAAATACGCAGGTCAGAATGAATGAGTGTAATTTATGACACATCGTTAATTAACGTAAAATTGGGGAATTATAAAAATATCATTAAAATCGGCTTCAGGGAAATTTACCACTTACTTATGAATACCTTGACCATCTCTCACCTGGTGGGTTCCTCAGAGTATCGTGCGATCGCGGATGACACCCTGAAAGACGAAGATAACGCCGCTTGGATCGTGGAACTTGACCCTGAGATCCGCAAGGAGTGGGTAGAGAGGATTCGCTGGATTCGATTAGCAGACCGCCTTGCAGAAAGTGAATTGTTTAATGCAGAGCGATCGGAATTTCAGTGGTTCTACGATAGTTGGCGCTGGTTAAGAGAAACGGGGCAGGTGCAGCCAGGTTGCTCTCATGCGAAGGTTTTTTACCAAATTCGCGATCGCTGGTTCAGTGATTTTTCTGACCCCACAACCCACCTCTGTATTCGTTCTTGGGATCAGTATTTGAAAGCATTAGTAAAGTATCATAAGAAACATTTAGTCATAAATAGTTTCCATGATTTTGAGGAAATGCTAGAGCAGTTGGCTGCTCCTTTTTTCCAGGTATTGCCCTTTCTCTCAGAGCACCAATGGCAGGCGGCGGGTCAATTTGGCGCGATCGATCAGTTTTACAATAACCTGCGAGACCTGCGTGAAGATGCCGAACAGGGTATTTGCTACTTACCTACCGAATTGCTCGATCGCTTTGGGGTCAGTCGTGAAGAAGTTTTGACGCTCCGGGCTACCGAAAATCTGGGATACCGCCCAATGATGGAATTTTGGGTTCACGATTACCTACCGCAGCTATACCGCAAAACTTATCCGTTCATTTTGTCTCCCGATCTGCACCCCTCCTGGCAGATGCTTCGAGATTGGTCGCTGCATCGCTACCAGCGAATTGAGCGCGTCTTTCGTCGCTGCGACTACGACTATCTGCGTTTCCCAAAATTGTACTGGCGAGATGTGAAAAAAGACTTAGCCCTCCTGCTGCCCGAAGTGTCTGCTCAAACTTCTATGCAAACCGGACATACTCCGTCTAATCGGGTCTCCCGTTGGGGACGCAGCAGCAAACTATTCCAGATTTCTCAACTCCCACGATCGTCTGAGGAACCAAAAACCAGACAGCCTTTTAACCTCCCGTCTATCTACACCTACACGGCGGGTTAGAGAGGCCTTAGGTTTGCATTGGGCCGTCGTACTTCAGCATTGCCATAAGCTTGCAGATTAATAACGACCCCTTCTGCGGCTGCAAGTCACCTCTCCACCACCCCCACGATCCCTCGCCTGTCTCCTCCAAGGTGTTTTTAGACGATGCTGGAAGCGGAGTCGAAACCCAGCACCAACACCGCAGGAATTCTATTTTCTCGCAACTCCTAAATTGCCATCTAATAGCTGCTGCCCGACTTGCGATGATAAACCGCAGTCACTCCCTTTTGCTCTAGCACTTTGCCTCCCTCGACCACGGCATACAATAGCCAGTGATCCCCACATTCCATCCGATTTTGCACCCTGCACTCCAAGTAAGCCAGGGCATCCGACAATACAGGACACCCATTCGCAGCCTCTTCGGTGTCTAACTCAGCAAATCGATCTTCTCCGGGGGCAGCAGGTTTCATGAAATATCGTCTCAGGTTGCGTCCCTCTTTGAGAATGTTGAGGACAAAGGAATCGCCTGCATGATCCAAAACACCATCGGACTGCTCCTTGGCGATCGCCACCGTCACCCCTGGAGGATTAAACGTCGCCTGAGACACCCAGGAAGTCAGAATGCCCAGGGATGTCTCGCCTTGCTTAGCAGAAAGAACGCAGAGAGAGCCGACAACCCTTCCCAGAGCCTGCTCGGTACGATCGCTCTTGACCTCCGTAGCAACTTGACGAGGCACTCTGGTTTTCTTGGACTTCTTGAGCGCTTGAGCAAATTCATTACCAGCCGATTCGCACTGCTTGAGCACATCATCAGTTGGCTTAAACTTGACGCGAATGGTCTCAAACCCAAAGGAATAGCCAGCATCTTGAAGCTTACTTTCGATCAGGTCGATCGCTTCGCCACTCCAACCATAGGAGCCAAACACACCAGCCAGCTTGCTCTTGGCAGCCGTAGACAACACCATGCCCAAGGCAGTTTGGATCTGGGTGGGGGCATGTCCGCCCAGGGTCGGAGAACCAATGATAAAGCCATCACACTGCTCGATCGCAGCCGTAATTTCTGCGGGGTCCGCAAATTCGCAATTAATCGATCGCACATCGACTTCAGTCTGCATTAGCCCTTTGGCGATCGCCTGGCCCGTAGTCGCTGTGTTGCCATAGGCAGAGGTATAGAGCAACGCTACAGAAAGCTCCTGAGTTTTTTGCTGTTCGCACCACTGGCGATAGTCCAAATTGAGACGACTGAGACTATAACGCACCAGAGGGCCATGGCCAACTCCGTAAATCTTAGCGGGGAAGGCAGCAAGTTTATCTAGGGCGGCTTCGACCTGACGAGACTGAGAAGCGTAGAGGCAATCAAAGTAGTAGTGACGATCGTCGTCTAGCTGCTTCCAGTTTTCATCAAAAATTGCGTCGTCGCAGATGTGTGCGCCAAAAAGCTTATCGGTGTAGAGAATTCGCGTTGCCGGATCGAAGGTACACAATCCATCCACCCAGCGAGGAGTCGGGACAAAAGCAAACCGCAGCTCGTGCCCTTTGCCCAGATCCAAAACTTCCTCACCTCGAACCGCATTCATCTGAAGGGGACGATCGGGAAAGGCCACCTTGAGGGCATTGGCAGCAGGTTTCGAGCAAACGATCGTGACCTGGGGGGCAATTTCTAACAGGGTTTTCAGCGTTGCGATCCGATTTGGGTTCACATGGCTCAAAATTACATAGTCCAGCTTTTGGAAATACTGGTGATCGTGTAGTTCCTGTAAAAAAATCTCAGTAAACGAAGTGCCCGGCGGGTCAATCAGCGCTGTTTTGTCTGCCTGAATCAGGTAAGAGTTTGCAGTCGTTCCCTTCTGTTTAGAGTATTCCACCTCAAACTTGAGGCGATCCCAGGTGCGCGATCGTAGCACCCGTGTCTCCGTCCCGATTTCAGCAACTTGGACATCTTTAGGTCTGTTCATGGGAATGAGGGATGAGGGATGGAGGAGGAAGGATGAGGGATGAAGGAAGAAGGAGGAAAGCAATCGGCGTTGCTCATTAAATCCATGAACCCAGGTTTGTGAACTGGGTAGGTTTGTGAACTTAGGAATGAGAATTAAATAAACTGTAAGGCTTTGG
>JAAUOZ010000190.1 GCA_012034655.1 Leptolyngbyaceae cyanobacterium CSU_1_3
GTGGGATCTTCAATGCGGGGAACGGTGGTGTCGGAGTTAACGGGGCGGTTTTTCTGAAGATCGATCGCAGCCTGAAAGTCCTTGATTTGGGGACGGACTTCTTCAGTCCAGTTGTTGGGGTCTAGAAAGATTTGCACAGGTCGAGCGGCGTAGACTTCTGGCGGAATGGGCCGAGTTGCGCCTCGTCGACCATCCCCCGAATCGATGTATTGCACCCCTGCTCCAACGATCGTCGTTTGAGTGGCCGATTTCACTCGCACTCCACCCGTCAGAACGTTAATCACAGGTCGCCCGGCTGACTGATTGATATACACCACATTCAATCGATTGGATGCTTCCAGGGTCAACGCTTCGCTATCATTCTGAGCGTCACCTTGAGTACCACTTTGCGCCAGCCATTTGCCTGGCAATTGCTTCGATCGCCCCCTACTGGATGCGATCGTGATTTGCTTACAATGGTTTCCGACGCGGCGCGTTCCCCAACCGATCACTACGGTTCCCCGACGATATTGGCAGGGAAAAAGATATTCAGAATCTGTGCTGTCTGTGCCTGCTTGCACGATCGGCGTGGGGGGCGTTCCTCCTTGAAAGGAAAAGTGCACCCAATGTTCAGTTCTACCGTAGCTTTCAGGAACTAAGAGCAGGTGTTCGTTTTCGCGACGAATGGGAATAGCCTGCCCGCGATGCACGCGAGTCGATGGTGTAGTTTCGCTGGTGGCAGCAGGGCGCATACTGACTACTCCTTGCAGGGCGGCTACAACTGCCGTCCGGGGTCGGGTGGCGCTGTCTGCAACGCTTTTGACACACAAAATAGAAAGTGGAACCAACATCAAAAATAGAGTCTTGAGGGCACGATCGGGCGATCGCCAAAAAGCAAGCCAGGTAAATCTGTTCATGGTGTCTGTCTTCTAAAGAGGGCGTTTAGAATGAATGCCACATTGAGTTAAACGGCGATCGACGTATTCAGTTGGAAAGTCGAAAATCGATCGAGTCAAGGTACTAAATTCACGGTCTAACTGCTTGCACCCCAAATCTTCTTGGATCGACGTTGGGCCATACCAACCACAGCGGCGATCGGTGGCTTCTCGCCACAGCGCTTCAATGGCTTTCAACACTTCGCAAGGAAACTGATTTGCCTCCTGTTGATCTCGAATCAGTCCATCGTTGTTGAGGTCGCCTCCTAACCCAGAGCCACGCATCAAAATTTCGTAGGTCGTGCGGAGTGCACCCGGTGTGTATTGGTCTTCAAAATCGGTGCGATTTTTTTGGTCAAATAAGAACTGACCGATCGTAGGTTTGGATGACTGTAAATCTTGTTTGAGTTGAGGAATTCGATAGGTCAGAATTAGCGTGGTTAAACTATTCTCAGACTCTTTTAGCGTTCTGTCGATCGTTTGCAAGGCGGTACGATCGTTGTTTACTTGTAGCCGCAGTCTGCCTGCAACCCTGAGAATATTTCGGTAGTAAGCAAATGCTTTATCTAATTCGCTTTTGTGTTGGTTATAGTAAGCGATCGCGGCTGCGGTGTCGTGAGAATTTTTGTGAGAACTTTTGAGTCGATCAACCTGCTTTCTATAATCGTGAGCCTGTTGTAGCACTCTGGGTAGAGCTTCTAGAGCCTGATTTGTATTGTTACTAAACAATGCGACTTCTAGATCTTCTTTTGCTTGTTGCTGCTGATCGGCAAATGCGATCGCACCTATAGTCAATGACAGAGAAATTCCAATCGCAGTTCCCACGCTCCAACGTTTACGATCGCGTTCTTTCTTTTGGAGGCGATCGCGTTCTGTTTGGCTTGCTCGAATCCATTCTTCCGCTAGTTTCGAGAGGGGTAGAGTGTTTGCCTGAAGTTGAATAAAATTCTCGGCCTCAACTAGTTTTGACCCCTGCAACAAATAGGCTAACTCCGGCGGTTTTCCCTGTTCTAGCCAGACTTCTGCGGCTTCTTCGATCGTGCGTTTTTGCTTGAGGGCAATCCGGTTGTCTTCGATCCACTGCCGCAACCGTGACCAATAGCGAATTAAAGCTTCGTGAGCCACATCAATGACTTCGACTCGTCCGGCTGCATTGGCACTGCGTTCGACCAATTCTGAGGTGACGATCAATCGCTCGGCAGACAAGCGCAAAATCACCCGATCGACCCGTTCTTCGGGCTGGTTGGCGGTGATCAAGTCACGCTTGAGAGCCTGTCTACGGGTGTCTTCTGTGCCGTCTCCTAGCTGCGTGAGTTCTAAAAAAATGCGTCTCGTGGTTTCCTGTTCGTCAGGAGTCAGGGAGGCATACACTTCTTCGGCGCGTTGTTGCAGCGTTCCGCGAACTCCCCCCAGGGCGTTGTAGGTTGCCAGAGTGAGCCAGTTGACGGTGCGTTGTTTCCACAATTCGGTCAGGGTATATTGCAGCAGGGGCAACCGACCCGGAGAATGCTCGACATCTAGCAGCATTTGTGTGACCAGTTCTGCCTCGATTTCTAGCCCAACTTGTTTGGCAGGTTCTACGATCGCCTGCGCTAATTCTTGCCGATTCATAGGCTTGACAGTCACCAAATTGTCTTCTATTTTTTTGGCGAGTTCTGCAAATTGTAAGCACTTGCCAAAGAAGTCGGCCCGCAGCGTTAGCACCAGACAAAGTTTAGAATCGAGGCGATCGACGGCTCCCAGCAAGCATTCAAAAAACTGTTGACGTTCGACATCATCACGGCATAGGGTAAAGCATTCCTCAAACTGATCGATGACTAATATGACTCGCGTTGTCTCAAAGGCGGTGATCAGTTGCGTTAGCCCGATCGCGCCTGTGTTGATCAAGTCCTGGGCTTTACGAAAATAATCGGCTCTGACCAGATCAGGCACACCGGATGGCAGAAAGACTTTTGCCAGGTTTTGAAGCGGTTTGTCGCCCGGTCTAAAAATGAACTGGCTCCACTGCTGACTACCCGACAGTCGTTGACCTAACTGGAGTTGAAAGAGCAGCCCTGCCCGCACCACAGAAGATTTGCCACTGCCCGATGCACCTAGCACCGCCACAAAATTGCTGTCGCGCACCTTGGCGAGCAGGGCATCGGTGAGCGTGGTACGCCCATAGAAAAACTGAGCATCTTTGGGGCTGCGATCGAAATAATTGAGACCGCGATAGGGGCAAACACTCGACGTAGAGACCGTAGACTCGTGGGGCGATCGACCTGTGAGAATAATTTTGCCAAATTCGCAAATAAAGGGCGCTGAGGAGTCGATCGCAACGCCTGACTGATGAATTCTGTGAGGGTGAAATTGGTGATCAAACCCTGCGATCGTTGATTTGGATCAAGGGCTTGCAGCAGCGCACTGGTCAGCACACCGTGATTGCCGATCGTTTCCTCGTAAGCCACTTCATACTCACGGGAGGCGGCAATAAAGCAGCGATCGTGGGCCGCCAAACTGCCAGGGTCTGCCTCAGACAGACTTTCCTTAAAGTTGAGCAGTTCGCCACTATAGCAACAATCTAACCAGATAATCTGCTGACGTACCGGACTATCTTGCAGCAGTTCGCGTAGCCATTTGAGGCGCAATCCCCAGTTATTTTGCTCAGGATTGGTATCACTGGTCGCCAAAAAGCCTTCCTGAATGCCGCGATCTTTTCGTAAACCATGCCCCGAAAAATAGAACAGTGCCGTTTCTGGAATGTGGCTGCCAGTGGGCTTAAAGAGTTGAACCAATGCCTCTTCGAGTTGGGTTAACGTCACCTTCGTTTTGCGACCCACCCGGATGCTATTCGTTTCTGAATGCTTGACTTCGGGCAACCGCCGCACCCGAAAGCCGCCCGATCGTGCCAACACCTGAGCGATCGCTTCGGCATCTTCAGCAGGCGCTTTGAGCGCGCTGAGTTGAGCACAGTCGTAAAGATTAATACCAGCGACCACTGCATCTCGGCTCATGGCAATCTAGGGGCAACCGTTTGACCTGATTGTATAAAATGCACCCTGCGATCGCAGTACCCGATCAGGTACTCTTAGACGATTTCTAAAAATACCCTTCGACTTTGCTCAGCCAGCTTGTGCCCTGGGCGAAGTCGCAGACAGCGGGTAATTTGTTGGCTAGAAATCTCCTTAGTCTTTTGTTACAACGTTGTCCGATCGGGGAGGAAAGGAGCATTCCACTTCAATATTAAGATTGCTTTTGGCAGTGCCTTTGGTGATGTAAGGAATTCCCGCTTCTCCCCCAATTTCGATGCCAAACTTCAGCGTCACCTTGTCAATATCAGCGATCGCCAGATTCTTAAAGGCGCTGAGCGAGTAAGCCGTATACGCCCGAATCGTTTTTTCAATGGCTTGAAAGCTTTGAATGGTTTGTCTCTGCACTTCCTCCCTGGGTAGCATCCCTCTCGTGACTGGAGATTCTTCATCGTCCGGTTCTCCACTCGATTGCCGTTTGATCGGGGGAGCGATCGCATCTTCCGTCGATTCAATGAAGATAATCGTGTGATCATCCAGTTCGATCGGGGTCAATTTTGTCATGATCTGGAATCCAAGTTTGGGTAAATTTTACATTTTTCTCAGACTATAGCCTTGTCAGAAAGCTTAAGATCGAGGGTTAAATCATTCCGTCAACTGCTCAACTGCAAGGTGGTCTCGCCCTCACCCCCGCCCTCTTCCAATCTGGGAGAGGGAACAAGAGTCCGGTTCTTCTGCTCCCAACTTGAGAGAAGGGGTTTCCCCTCATCCGCGCACCTTCTCCAAGGCATCCTTCATCACAGGCGGCAACTGACGCATCACTTTGCCCTTCTCTAGATCAACCGTTACCAGCGTCACCTGAGCCGTGGTGTAGAGAATAGTGGCATCGGGCGATCGCACTTCGTTTTCTAAATTGAGCCGCACCCCTTTCATCTCGACCATGCGGGTTTTGATCACCGCTTCTACGCCCATCGAAATCGGCAAATGATAGCGAATCGATAGCTCCACCACGGGCATGCTGCACCCTACAGCTACTAGGTCGGCAAAATCAACCCCAATCGATCGAAGCCATTCAATTCGTGCTTCTTCTAGCCAGGTTAAATAGGTTCCGTGCCAGACCATCCCAGCGTAATCGGTCTGATGGGGATATGCCTTCACCCGATACTCAAACCAATCGGTCGAAGCAGCAAGTAGCTGAGGCTGAATAATATTTGTGGTGGGTAGCTGAGGCTGTTTTGACACGTCGAGCACCATCCTAGAAGTCACTTTATGTTACGCCTCGCCCCCTTTCTCTGTTAACCATTGCAACATTCTGGCAACAAAGGTACAGGCAGTAAGGCACGATCGTATTCGCGATTAGAAGAACGAATCGTAAACACGATCTTATAGGCGAGGCAATTCAATGGTAGAAAAGATTTTATTGGCCGACTCTGGAACCGGACGTTCTGAGGAAATGCTCAGGGCGTTGATGGAAATTCCATCGATTCAGCGGGCATTTGTGACGGTTTTGCACGTTGTGCCCCCTCAGGTTTCCTCCGACACGATGACCGAGAAGTGGGAGGAGGGCGGCAAAGTCTTGGCGATGGCGATTCAGTCGCTCAAGCTCGATCCCGATCGGGCAGCAGCCATGCTCAGACAGGGCGACCCCAAAGATATTGTCTGCAAAGTTGCCGAAGAAATTAACGCCGACCTGATCATCATGGGATCGCGGGGCTTAAAGCGGTTGGTGTCGATTCTCGAAAATTCAGTAAGTCAGTATGTCTTTCAATTGTCCGATCGCCCGATGTTGTTGGTCAAAGATGATATTTTCGTGCGAAAAATCAATCGGATCATGGTGGCGATCGATCAGTCAGATGCCGCCAAAGCCTGCCTAAAACAGGCGCTATCTCTGGTGCGAGACATCAAAGGCGGGCAGATTATTTTGGCGCATGTCACCTCTGATAGCAAGTCTGCCGAAAAAGCAGGGGCTGAAGCCGAGAAAGATCCGTCGCTGGCGTTTGCGGTGGCTGAAGCTAAGAAAGCCGGGGTTGCCTATCGGTGTCTGGTTACTGGCGGCAAGGCTGGAGAAGCGATTTGTCGGCTGGCGGAGGAGACGAAGGCCGATCTGCTGATGTTGGGTTCGCCCGATCGCCGTCCCTCGATCGCTAAAGGACTGCCGGATCTCGATCGGCTATTGGGTACATCGCTGTCAGACTATGTGCGGGTGTATGCCAACTGCCCAGTGTTATTGACGCGCACGATCGGCTAACTAGTCCAGAAAGGGGAGACTGGTTGAGCACTTCCTCAACCAGCTTTCAACTAGCTTTCAATTAGCTCTCAACCCGTTTCTAAGGTTTTGTAATAAACACAAACTGATTTTTGCCCTGTTCTTTTGCCTGATACATCGCATCATCAGCTTGCTGAATTAAGGAGTCAATTTCTTCACTATCTTCAGGGTAAATACTAATTCCAATACTAGTCGTAACGGAAATTGTCTCACCTGAAATTGCAAAGGCTTGAGAGAGAGTCGAGAGAATTTTTTCTGCAACTCTAGCCACATCTTGCGAATTGGGAATCGCAGGAAGAATAATCACAAATTCATCACCGCCCAGTCTAGCAACCGTGTCGCTCGTTCGCAGACAGCCATTCAAACGCTTGGCAACCGCTTGCAGCAATACATCACCTACCCCATGCCCCAAAGTGTCATTAATTTGCTTAAAACCATCGAGATCTAGAAACAATAGGGCAACCTTTTGTTGGTTGATATCTGCCCATTCTAGACATTGGCTGAGTCGTTCATAAAAAAGATTACGGTTGGGTAAACCAGTTAGCCCATCATGGTTTGCCATATAGCTGAGACGATCCTGCGAAAGCCTCAATTCGGCATTCGATCGTGACAATTCTTCTGTAGTTCTCCGCAATTTTTCTTCGATCGTTTTGCGCTCAGTAATATCTCGAATTACGCCCACCAAAAACAAGTTTCCGGCGGCATCTTTGTGCAGAGATCGCTTCGTTGCAATCTGGTAAGTGGTTCCGCTGATATTTGTAAATTCTTCTTCGTGCTCTAATTCATGCTCATACTTAAAAACAAGATCATCCTGTTGCCAAAACACGTCTGCTTCGTGTCTAGGGAACATATCATAATCCGATTTTTCAACTAACTCGTTGATTGGCTTACCCAAAAATCTAGAATATGCTTCGTTTAAAACAATCCAGCGATGGTCTTTGTCTTTGACGAAGACCGGATCAGGAATCGTGTTGATGATGCGATGCAAAAATTCTTTCGTGCGCTTAAGCTCTTCTTCTGAGTGAGCAATGTAGCTAATGATGACGATCGCCGAACTGATCAGCGCAATCAACGGTGGCACGATTGGCACAACCCAACCCGCCAAAAACGCCAGATAACTGCCGATCGTCAGCCCCAATCCGCTTAAGCCGATTGCCAGCCCCGATCGCTGGGGAGAACGCAACCGCCAACTCAACCCCGTACCAATTGCTGCCCAAACCCAAATCCACAGCCATTCTCCCGGCTCTGCCCAGACCTTGAGCAGCGATCGATTTTCTAGCGTCGTACTGAGAATTTGGCTGATAAAATTGGCTTGCAGTTCGACACCGGCCATAAGCTTGGGTGTGCCCGTCCAGGTGGTGCTGTAGGGAGTTGCCGAGAAATCCTTTAGACTGGTGGCCGTCGAACCGATCAAAACAATGCGATCGCGCAGTGCATCCGAGGAAACTCGCCCCGTCATTAAATCCTGAATCGAAACAGTTTTGAAGTGGCCCGATGGGCCTCGGTAGTTGGCCAAAATCTGATAGGCCCCAGCATCGGCTCGAACGTACACGCCATCATTCGGTGCAAACTGGGGAAAAACCGCTTGATCGAGTTGCAAATATTGAGCATTCACGCCAGCAGCTTCTTCCTGAATTCCCTTGTCTTTGAGGTAGATCAGCGCCAGCTTGAGCGCAAAGCTTTGATGAATTGAGGTGTCGGTTTTCCAATATAGCAAGGCTCGTCGAATCTTGCGATCGGGGTCGTAAACCACATTGTTAAACCCAACACGCCCCAACTGGGTTAAAACTGGCGGCGGCGCAACCCCCGCCCCTTCGCGATCTTTGAGTTGCTCAATGCCGACTAGATTGGGCATCTCCTCGTAAACTTTAAGTAGCGCCTCGTGCCCCGACCCCACGGGCAAATCGCGATAAAAATCAAGCCCGATCGCTCGTGGTTTAGCAGCTTGAACCCTTTGCAGTAAGTTCGCTAGCACCGTATCCGAAATTGGAAACCCCAACCGCTGAAGGTCGGACTCATCTGCACCTACGATGATGATGCGATCGTCCTGCGGCTCAACGGGTCGCAGACGAAAACATTGGTCAAGGGCTGCCAACTCCCAGCCTTGAAGGAGTCCAATCATCCGAATCGCGATCACACAACAAGCGACTCCCGAAGCTGTGAGACAAACGCGACCGTTTTGCCATGCAAAGGCAGCTATGTTTTTGGCCCAAGAAGACTTCTGTCGGGCGATCGATTGGATCATGGTCTGCTGTCCAAAAGCGTTGAGATCGAAGTGTCGAGACAAATCAGCACGTTTCCTCATTTTTGTGGAACTGATCGTATCCCTTCTCTCGAACTCAGAATATTTGCACCTGTGCCGCTTCTTGAAGTGTCGAGCAGACAAAGCTAGGGGTCAGTCAAGAATTTGGAGACAGGGCTGGAAATGAGGGGAGAAAATGTTGCCATCGTTTCGTTAGACCAACCTACCCAAAAGGTTCATGAAAGGTTCATGGAAGGTTCATGGTTAAAAGTTCACTATTCGTCTGTAATTTCTTCATCTCTACTTTGCCTATTTACTGGGCAGTTGGGCTAACTTCTAGAAATGGAAGCTTGTTAAACCAGTTTCCATTCTGAGAACGGACAGTACAAGGGGGCTTGTTGCTGTCCGTTCTCACTATTATTTTGCAAACAGTTATTTTGCAAACAGTTATTTTTCAGACAGTTATTTTTCAGACAGTTATTTTTCAGACAGTTATTTTTCAGACATTGCTGAATCCAGGGATGAACCGTCAGATTCACCCTCACCTCTAGTGGTTTGTCAGTTTTGATTTTGTGCCTTCGGGTGAGGTGAGGAGACAAGACTTTTGGCTCCTTTCTCCCCAGGAAGAAGGGTTGGCAAAGCTCTCGCCCCACTTCGTGAGGAGGGCAATTCCTATCTGTTGCCATTTTCGGCAACCCATTGAATTACCTGGCTTCCTAGTTGAGCACCATTGAGGCGATCGACCTCCCGAATTCCAGTAGGGCTGGTGACATTCACTTCGGTGAGGTATCCGCCGATGATATCGATGCCGACAAAAATCAGCCCGTCGCGCCGGAGAGTGGGCGCGAGTTGGGTACAAATTTGGTGCTCGCGATCGGTGATGTCAGACTGGGCGACTCGACCCCCAACCGCCATGTTGCCCCGAAAATCACTGCCCGTCGGAATGCGATTGAGTGCGCCGATCGGCACCCCATTGAGCAGAATAATGCGCTTGTCGCCCTCTTTGGCCTGGGGCAAATAGGTCTGCACCATCACTGGCAGCTTGCCTTGCAGCGTACTGACTTCGACGATCGAGTTAAAGTTGCGATCGTTCGGCTCCAGAAATAGAATGCCTTCTCCAGCTTTGCCTCCCAAAGGTTTGAGCACGGCGGCTCCCTGCTGCTCCAAAAACTTACGGATCACCTGCTTGTCTTGGCTGACGATCGTCTCTGGAATCGCTTCCTTAAACTGTAGGGCGTACATCTTCTCGTTGGCAGCTCGAATGCCGTTGGGCGAGTTGAGCACTCGCGTTTTAGCGGGGTCGATGTAGTCGAGAAGGTAGGTTGCATATAAATAGGCGGTGTCCACGGGTGGATCGGTTCGCATAAACACCGCATCCATGTCCTCAAGGGGGCAGAAGATTGGCGCTTCGAGGGAGAACCAGTTGGCGATCGCCACCCACCGACCTTCTACCAGGCAAACTGGGGAAAGCTGAACCCGTTCTAGCATGGCCCAGGCTTTGCCCCCCAAAACACTCAGCCGATTAGCCTGCGTTACCCAAACCTCGTGGCCCAACTCTTGGGCTGCCTCCATCAAAGCAACACTCGTGTCGTGGGTCGGGTCGAGGCGATGGATAGGGTCAATGATGAATGCAAGTTTCACGGTGAATGTCCTGGGATAAGCGTTGATTTAGGCAGCTTTCAGCAGAGGATCGAGTTGTCCTTTGCGATCAAGCGCATGAATATCATCGCATCCGCCAATGTGTTGATCGTTGATAAAAATTTGAGGAACAGACTTGCGCCCCTGCGATCGCACAGCCATCTGCGATCGTCCAGGTTCGTCTCCGTCTAAGCAATACTCCGTGTATTCAACACCCTTACGATCGAGCAAAGCCTTAGCACGAACGCAAAACGGACAGCTACTCCAGGTATAAATCTCAACTTTGGCAGGCATAGATTTTTTGACACTAGCAACACTTCTTAATTTTAGAGGGCGATTGTGGTTCTGGATGCCCTCAAACTTGCCTGACCCAACCGTTGAGGGTAAATCGACTATCAGGAAATGCCTGAGAAGGGCAGACGACGGGCATGACTGCGTGCAGGTAGCCGCTTGGGAAGAAAACAATTCGGTTGTTGCACGGCTCAATCAACTGGAACCCATCCGTCTGGGTGGTAGCACCATATTCAACGTCTGGGTGATACAACTGTAACTCTCCCCCCGTAAAGGCCTTGGGGTGGCGATGAAAGTAGTACACATAGGAAAGTACTCTGGTTGCGGCCTCGGTGCTGCCGTTATCGTTATGAATTTTGTAGTAGTGCCCGTCGTTGTGGGCGGTGAGTTGGATCTCGATCTGCTCGATCGCCGCTTGCGCCATCCCCAATCGCTGGAAAACCTCTGGCACAACGGCTGCAACTCGTTGCACCATCCAGTCAGAATAGTCTGGAAACCAGTAGAGAATCTGCGATCGTCGATAGTCTGTTTCGCCTGTCGAAGTGGTAGTAGGGACAAATTCCGATTCTCGACTGAGGACATAATCAAGCAGGGGCGATCGTTCGTCCTCGCGCAAAAAATCGTCGATCTGAACAAACCCAGCCGCTTGCATATCGTTGCTTCTCGCATCAACCTAAACAGACCATCGCCATGATAACGCTCAGAGTTATACTTTGTCAGGGCATAAAATTAAAGATTTTGGACGGGGTGCAGGGGTGGAACCCCTGGCTGGGGGCGCAGCCCC
>JAAUOZ010000191.1 GCA_012034655.1 Leptolyngbyaceae cyanobacterium CSU_1_3
TTGGTTGATGCAGAGGGCGGTGATGTTGACCAGCCAGCTTTGAAAGGTCATGCCTTCGGCGCTCAGGCGCGGGTGTCGAGACGCCCAGTTCGTGAAGATGTGTCGCCAAATTAGCGCAAAGAGATAGTCAGCCTGGACGGGCGATCGCGCTGAGTGTTGAATCAGCGTGTAGACCATTGGGCTATAGCGGCAAAATATAGCTACAAAATACTGCCCGGTGTCGGTGTAGCGCTGAAACAGGGTGAGCAATTCTTGATCGTTGTAGTGAGACAGCGATTTGACGATCGGGTGGTTGGCTTCAGGAAAGGTAGGAATGGGCACGGTTTTGATCCACAGACGAGCAGGGTAGAGAGCGACCTCTCCACGATAGTCTCTAGGAGGTTTAAGAGAATATACAGTGTCTTGGGCAAATTGCGATCGTTTTGCGGCGAAATATTAAATAATTCCCTAGTAGTCCGTCAATAAATGATTGACGGGTAACCAAACGCTAGGAGATTGATTCAGGTTAAATTTTGAGAGTTTTCAACCCGTCAAAATTTTCTGGACAGACCACTAGTAGTTTGTCAGTTTTGAGTTTGTGCCTTTGGGTGAGGTGAGGGTTGTTATTTTGTGAGTTTTTAACTTACAAAATAAGTCTTGACAGACCACTAGATCGCGATCGGAAGGGGTGTTCGTGGGTATGGAAATGCGCCTTTGTTGGAGACTGACGTTAAGGGAGGGACGATCGCGGGTCTCATGTTCAAAGAATTAGGAGTCAAAACTCAAAAAATTAGGAGTTAAAACTCGATCGCAAGGGCCGAGCTTTAACTCCTAATCATTGAAGCAATAGATCTACAAGTTAGGGGTCGAAGGATTTGCGGCCGCTAAATTTGATCTTGGCAGGTTCGTAATTTGAGCCAATATTGCGAGGAACGCTATTGACTGCAACGCGACCTGGGTTTACCTTTTCGGGGAATACGCCATCGTTGGGGTGCAAATATTGAATCTCACCGTTAGGGAAGACGCGATAGATCTTGTAGTTGGTGATCTTAAACTTCGCTCGAAGTTGCTGTCCACCTAATGCGATCGCGTATTCTTTGCGAGCAAGATACAGCAGGTTGTCACCCTGGCGCATCGTTGCAGCGCCGCCTGTAGGGAGTTCAAACACCTGTTCTTTGGGGCTAGTCCAGGTGATGGCATATTTCTCTTCGACTAGGGCTTTGGTGAGCAGTCCGCCTGTCCCGCCACCGAACAAAGGGGCTTGTCCAGTAAGAGTTTCTGTCATAGGTCACGCTCTAAACGTTTTTAGGCATCCTACCATCCAGTCTGAACGCTGGCTGTAGAACTGTAACAGTTGTTAGCAATTCCTCTGCTGGCAAGCTGGCGACCTGTCAGATTTTCGACTTCTAGGGATGGATTTGATCAGAAATCGCCTTTAGAGATCTTACGAAACCTGGCGAGTTAACCATGTACCACTCGCCAGGTTTCGGCTCTGCTCAACCTTCAACCCTCGACGATTGAAGGTTGAAAATCTGACAGCTTGGGTTAACGGCTCTTTTTCGATCGTCCTCTCACGTTCGATCGGCGCTCTTCACCCATTGGCACGATCGGAATCGTAAAGTGAAATGCTGTGCCGCGATCTTTGCCGTCCGATTCTGCCCAAATTTTGCCGCCCCACCCTGTGATGATTTGGCGACAAATGGCCAATCCTAGCCCTGTTCCGCCTGTGGTGCGCCGGAGTGCTCCTTCTTCTTGGTAGAAGCGATCGAAGACGGTTTCTAGGCGAGTACGCTCAATGCCGCGTCCTGTGTCGGCTACGGTGACTTCGAGCATTCTGCCGCCATTAGACTGAGCCAGAATCGTGACACTGCCATCAGACTCGGTAAACTTGACGGCGTTGTCGAGCAGTTTAGAAATTACCTCAACGAGCCATTCGCCATCTACCTGCACGAGGGGCAACTCTGAGGGGAGTTGGGTCGTGATTTTGGGCAGTGGGTTGTCGTAGCGCCGCGCCTGAAGGCTGCTCATTGCCAGATCCACGCATTCTTCGAGGGGCAAAGGCTCTAGCCGCCATTCGACCCGACCGCTTTCGAGCCGCGAGAGCGTCAGAAAGTCTTGAATTAGCTTTCTCATGCGATCGGCATCCGTCAAGGCAGAGTTGAGCATCACCTGGCGCAAATCGGGCGACATATCTGGCTCGGTGGCTAGGCTTTCAAGGCAAACTTGAATGGTCGAAAGAGGGGTGCGAAGCTCGTGCCCTGTGATGGCGATCAGGTTGCTGCGGGTGCGATCGAGGGCTTCTAGCTGCTGGTTCAAGTCCTCTAGGTTGGCGTAAGATTCGGCTTGTAGTAGGGCAACTCCGATCTGGGTGGCGATCGCTTCTACCATTTCCAGTTCGTGGCGCTCTAGCTTGTGGGGCATAACGTTGCAGTAGTGTAGCTCAACCATGCCCAGCAGTTGGTTTTGGTTTAACACAGGAACCATCAACCACGATCGAATCTGCCGCCCCTGGGACAACGTCTGCATTGCAGAAGAGAGGCGACTGTCTGCTGGAACATCTTCCGCATAGACGGGTTCGCCCTTTTGCAACACTTCTAGAAACAGAGGATTGTTCTGCAATAGCCAGGTTTCGCCCAAGAGCGAAGTCGAACACTGAAAGCCATCATGAGCAGAATTTTCTGCCTCGGCGCGCCCTCCGCGACCCAAAAATTCGTACTCTAAAATTGCCGTGGCATCGGTAGACTTACAGCGATAAATCAAGCAGCGTCCTGCGTTGAGAGCCTGCCCCAACTCTTGCACCGCAACCTGAAGAATTTCGTCAGGGTTGAGAGATCGGCGCACTGCCGCCGTGATGGAGTTGATCAAGCGCTCTTTGCGTTCTTTTTCGGCGATCGAGCGATAGGCCTTCGAGAGTTTGTACTGCCCAGCTTGCAGGTAAGTCACCAGCCGTTCTGCAAACGGGCCTGGATCGACCTGATTAAATCCAGATTTGCCATCAGCGCGGATCTGCACTAGCATCGGCTCAATTTTGCTGGCTAGTTCGGGGCGATATTGCCGAATACGATCGAGGAGAATGATCGCCGATTGGCAGACGATTTGGCGATCGAACGTCCAGATGCCTTCAAAACGTCGCGACTGATCGACATGCAAATCAGGGACACCCTTAGCCGACTCATGAATCTCTCGCTCTTTGCAGATCAAACAAGATGCATACTGCTGACCCAACACCACGAGATGCCACTCTTTGCTGAGAGCGTCTGCTGGCTCAAAGGCAATGGTTTCGTATTGATCCGATCGATTGGTAAAATCTGTTTCTGGAGCCGCCAAAATATACACTTGATCGGTGCGCTCAGAGATGCGTAGATATCGGCTCGCCTCCTGGCGATAAAACCGTTCTCGCTGAAAGCTTGCGATCACTAAGGGATGATCGACCCCTGCCAAAACCTGATCTTCCATTGCGTGGGAGAGCGCGGTCAACGAAGACTTAAAGTAGAGTTGGGGGCGTACCTGGGGAAGCGCTCTGAGTAGGGCATCCAGGACTGAAGCGGGGATGATCATCAGTCGTGTTTAAGCCAGATGGGATGACATCCGACAAGCTAGAACGTGGCTTTTGCGTCCTAACTGGCGAATCGAACAGTTGGCAGAGGTACTTGCTCAAAAGTGGCCGCTAGTTGAGACACAGCAATGCCGACCCACCACGGCTCTGACTTGATTGTAAAGGTTTGGTGTGACTCTGCTGTCATCTGCGGGTGTTTCTTAACGCAACGGGGCAGAGTAGAAGGTTGACAAGCCAGGGATAAGGGAGGAAAGGCATCCTGATTCTCTTGCAGATTGGGAGAGGGCTGGGGTGAGGGCTGGGGTGAGGGCTGGGGTGAGAGCAAGACAACCTTGTTGCAGTGGACGAAATGATTGAATCACGTTCCTAAGTCAAGCTTAGGTTGCGGCTATTGTTCTAGCAGCACGACGGCATGGGCGGCGATCGCTTCCTCTCGACCCACGGCATCTAGCTTTTCGTGGGTGGTGGCTTTGATGCCTAAGCGATCGGGAGGTAGGTTGAGCATGGTCGCCAGGCGCGATCGCATCGATTCAATATGAGGCTTGAGTTTGGGGCGTTCGGCCACGACGACAGAATCAATATTGCAAATTTGCCATCCTTTAGCTTGAACTAACTGATGCACCTGAACCAACAGCACCAGGCTATCTGCCCCTGCCCATTGCGGATCGGTGGGCGGAAAGTAGTGGCCGATATCGCCCAGACTCAGCGCCCCCAGCATGGCATCCATAATGGCGTGGGTCAGTACGTCGGCATCACTGTGACCGAGCAAACCTGTTTCGTGGTCGATTTTGATGCCGCCTAAAATCAGGTCGCGTCCGGTGACGAGGCGATGAATGTCGTATCCGTTGCCAATGCGAAGGGGCATGGGGAATGTGGGTAAGGGGTCGCTTTTAGCTTACAAGCAAGAGCGATGCGATAAGCGATCCGACAGAGGGGAAAAGATTTGCGAGCAGAAAAGGTTTGCGAGGAGAAAAGATTTAGCAGTCAATCAAAGCATCGTGGTTAGATTTGCACCATGTCTGTGTATTCGGTGAGCAACTCGTCGTAGGTGAGGCTGTCTGCTTCATCTTGGGGACTCCAGAGCAACTCAAATACCATCAAATAGTCTGTGTTGATGCTCGAAAGTTTTTCCAGGGCTTCTTTGAGCGCTTCAACCGTCCGAACGTCGCCAAAGAGAGGTCGATCGTGGGCTGTACCCACAAGCAGCGTCACCACAATATAAGAAGCAGGGTCTTGGTCAGGGTCGGGCGTGAATGATTTTCGATTGACTCTGCCGCCCACGTTGGTTAGGGTTTCGGCGCTAAATTTGCTGCGTTCGGCGATCGACACTTGGTTAAACATCGCCTCGGCGGCTTCTCGGCTCTTCACCCTCTGAGAATTTGCCTGCACATGGCTCCAATTTTCTGGCATTCTCAACAACGCTAAAGTCGCTTCCTGTAATTCTTGCTGAAGCCCTTCAGCCGTGTCGGTATCTGCATTTTTGACAATCTCAGACAACTGCGCCTGAATCGCTTTGCCTTGAGCCAGCAAGGCCACCTGAACTTTGCTCACCGTCACTGTGGCGTTGTCGAGTTCTGTGCTGCCGATTCCTTTTCTGGCGGAGAGCACCATCCAAACGGCCCAGCCGCCCGCGCCTAGCAACACCAGCAGGGTCAAAAGCAACCAAAATCCGTCGATATAGGTAGAACCATAGGAGGAGCCGCCAACGTACACGCCGCCGCCGCCATAGCCTCCGGAGGAGTTGTTGCGCCTAGACGACCCGCTCGATCGCGAAGGCGAACTCCGAAATGAACCGCCGCGGTGCGTCCACCGCTACTTTTCGCGTAAGCTGCCTGGCTCGAAACCAGTTCTTGTCCCTGAAACGCTAAGGGCACGCTCAAAGAATTGAGCAAGCAGTAGCCAGCGATCGTCGCCCCAATCAGCCTAAATTCTCGTTGCATTTGCGTTCTCCCTGCTAATGAGCCTTGGTTCCCTTGGGTTTGCGCTCCCCTGGTTCTGCTTCTTTTTCATTCAGCCATTGCTGATAAAGATCCGGTCGTCTGATCTGGGTGCGCTCAATTTGCTGCTGTTTGCGCCAGCGTTCGATGGCTGCATGGTTCCCCGATCGCAGCACGGAGGGCACTTCCCACTCGCGAAACATCGGCGGACGGGTGTACTGCGGGTAATCGAGCAAACTGGTTTCAAAGCTTTCTGCTTTGAGCGATTCTTCTTTGCCGATTGTGCCCGGAATCAGCCGAATCGTCCCGTTCAACAACGCCAACGCCGGAATCTCTCCACAGGTCAGCACAAAATCGCCCAGCGACACTTCGCGATCGACCAGATTCAACACTCGTTCATCAATGCCTTCATAATGTCCGCAAATGATGACAAGCTGATCGTAACCACTCGCCAACTCCCTGAGTAATTCTTGATTCATCGGTTGCCCCTGGGGAGTCACAAAAATGATTTCTCGCCGAGGCAAAACTGGCAACGACTCGACCGCCGCAAAAATTGGTTCTGGCTTCATCAACATGCCCACGCCGCCGCCGTAGGGTTCGTCGTCTACCTTGCGGTGCTTGTCGGTGGCAAAATCACGCGGGTTAGTCAGATGAACTTCGGCAATCTGTTTGGCCAGCGCTTTTCCCAGCAGCCCAGAACTGAGTGGCGAGGCGAAAAAGTCGGGAAAAAGGGTGACGATATCGAAGCGCATGAGATAAGAGAAACGAGGGATGGGGTAGGGAGTAGGGGATGGGGCAAGCAACCAGAGGTGGAGGATTGTTTCGGGGGTTGTGTCTTTTGGGCAGAGGCGATCGACCCTCGCTCGACTGAGGAATTTTGCTCTACTTCCACACCCTACACCCTACACCCCCACCTCTCCGCTTCCCCTGGGTCAAGAAAGCGTGTTACACAAAAATTTTCTACTTTCTTAAATTATGATTAATAATCTGGCATGATTCCTAATAAATCCAAACCTTAGACAACTCCTCAGAATGTTGTCCTCAGAATGTTGTCCTCAGCCCGATCGCCTTCTCGTAGAGCAATGCGCCAAGTAAGCCCTTAAACTGTTCCCCAGCATGACTTTCACGTCTCAGATACACAGCATGATAGAGTTAGCGTTGCAATCGTTTGAGCCGAAGATGCCTCAACCCACCAGCACAGCCATTATGGTCATTGGGGGAGCAGAAGATAAAGTCCACGGACGAAACATCCTCCACAGTTTTTTTGAGCGATCGGGGGGTGAAGATGCGCGGATCGCCATTCTGCCCTGTGCCTCTCGCGAACCTGCGGTGATCGGAGAACGCTATCACACCATCTTTACGGAGATGGGCGCAAAGGCGATCGAAGTGCTCAACATCTACGATCGGGCCCAGTGCGACGATGTGGCCCTGCAAGAATATGTGGCTAATTGTACGGGAGTCTTTATGACGGGCGGCGACCAGTTGCGGCTCTGTGGCCTACTGTCTGACACTCCAATTATGGAGATTGTCCGGTCTCGCGTCCAGGCGGGGGCGGTGACTTTGGCTGGAACCAGTGCCGGAGCCGCCGTCATGGGACACCACATGATTGCGGGCGGTGGCAGTGGCGAATCGCCCAATCACTCTTTGGTCGATATGACCTATGGCTTGGGTCTGATTCCAGAAGTCATTGTGGATCAGCACTTTCACAATCGCAATCGCATGGCGCGCCTGATGAGCGCGATCGCTGCCC
Source organism: Leptolyngbyaceae cyanobacterium CSU_1_3 (assembly GCA_012034655.1). Lineage (GTDB taxonomy): Bacteria > Cyanobacteriota > Cyanobacteriia > Leptolyngbyales > Leptolyngbyaceae > JAAUOZ01. The sequence continues at coordinate 7,223 of JAAUOZ010000191.1, forward strand.
ACCCCGATCGACTAGGGATCGGCATCGACGAAGACACCTGCGCCCTGTTTGAAGGAGACGACATCCTGCAAGTCTTGGGCAAAGGAACCGTCACGATCATCGATCCGGGCGAGATGACCTACACCAACCAGACCGAGATAGGGGCAACAGACCCCCTGTGTATGTGCAATCTAAGGGTTCACCTATTAAGCCATGGAAGCTGTTATGACCTACGGAAGCGGATCACGATCGCGCCAGGTCATAAATAACAGGTCATAAATAACAGGTCATAAATAACAGGTTGCCAGATCACAGACCATCACACCATCTCGGTAAGATTTAGAACCTGGACTTTCAAGCAACCGCATATTTGGGGTTTTTAGCCTTCAGCAATCAGGGAAAAAATTCCCTCTGATCCGCGCACCAACCCCCACAGATTGTTTCGTGAATATGGTAGGTTGCCAGTACAGCCAATTTACAATTTGTGACAAGCAATGTTGGCAATCGTTTTTGCTCCAATGCTCCGCTTTGCATCCTTCGAGTAAAACGCTTTTCCGCAGAATTGTTTCCCATGAACAGTTCGATTGGTTTTCTGACCTTGAAACTGAATACTTGCTTGGCAAAGGCAATCCTCGATCGCAGCGATCGTCGCATCCCAGCAGCCAGTCCGTCACCCTAAACTGAGCCTCATGAAAATACTCAAGATCCAAACTTTGCGCGGTCCCAACTACTGGAGCATTCGACGACACAAGGTTGTGGTCATGCGTCTCGACCTAGAGGAGTTGGCAAATTCTCCCTCTAACCAGATTGCCGGATTTTATGAAGGTCTGGTGAACGTTTTGCCCAGCCTAGTCGAACATTTCTGCTCTCCTGGCTGCCGGGGTGGGTTTTTGAGCCGCGTTCAAGAAGGGACGATGATGGGGCACATCATTGAGCATATTGCATTAGAACTGCAAGAACTCGCGGGGATGCCCGTGGGCTTTGGGCGCACTCGTGAAACCTCTACCCCTGGAACGTACCAGGTCGTCATCGAGTACCAGCATGAGCAAGCAGGACGGTATGCAGCGCGAGCCGCCGTCAGAATCTGCCAGGGAATTGTGGAAACCGGCACATATTCTACTCAAGAACTGGCACAAGATCTGCAAGATCTACAGGCGTTTGCGGCGGATGCTGCCCTGGGGCCAAGTACTGAAACGCTGGTCAAAGAAGCTGAAGCCAGAGGCATCCCGTGGATGGAGTTGGGCACTCGCGCCATGATTCAACTTGGTTTTGGGGTACACCAAAAGCGGGTGCAAGCTACGTTGAGCGATCGCACCAGCATTCTGGGTGTTGAGTTGGCCTGCGACAAAGAAGGCACGAAGCAAATTCTGCGATCGGCGGGGGTTCCGGTTCCACGGGGCACGGTAATCGACTATTTGGACGAACTCGAAGAAGCGATTCATGATGTGGGGGGCTATCCCCTAGTGATCAAACCCTTAAATGGCAACCACGGACGGGGGATTACGATCGACATCAATCGTTGGGAAGAAGCCGAAGCTGCCTACGACGCTGCCAAGGAAGTCTCGAAATCAGTGATTGTCGAGCGATTCTACACAGGTCGAGATCACCGGGTGCTGGTGGTAAACGGCAAAGTGGTGGCCGTGGCAGAGCGGATTCCGGCCCATGTGATTGGCGATGGCACTTCTACTCTGGCGGAACTGATTGAGTCTACCAACCGCGACCCCCGGCGAGGCGAGGGTCATGATAATGTGCTGACGAAAATTGAACTCGATCGCACCAGTTGGGATCTGCTCGACAAGAAGGGCTACAACCTGGAAACAGTGATGCCTTTGGGCGAAATTTGCTATCTGAGAGCCACGGCAAACCTGAGTACGGGCGGCGTAGCGGTCGATCGGACGGATGCAATTCATCCTGAGAATGTCTGGCTGGCCCAGCGAGTGGTCAAAATTATCGGGCTAGACATTGCTGGCATCGATATTGTTACGTCTGACATCTCCAAGCCGCTGCGAGAAATGGATGGCGTGATTGTTGAGGTGAATGCTGCACCTGGGTTTAGGATGCACATTTGCCCCAGCGAAGGCATTCCTCGCAATGTGGCAGAACCCGTGATTGAGATGCTCTTTCCACCGGGGACACCGAGCCGCGTGCCGATCGTGGCCATTACTGGCACAAACGGCAAAACCACCACCACGCGATTGATTGCTCACATTTTTAAACAAACCCAACAAATCGTTGGCTACACTACCACCGACGGCACATATATTGGCGACTACCTCGTCGAACCGGGAGACAACACCGGGCCGCAGAGTGCCCAACTGATTCTCCAAGACCCAACCGTTGAGGTGGCGGTTCTAGAAAGTGCGCGAGGCGGAATTTTGCGATCGGGTCTGGCGTTCACCTCCTGTGATGTGGGGGTCGTGCTCAACGTGGCCGCCGATCACCTGGGGCTGGGCGATATTGACTCGATCGACCAGATGGCACGAGTCAAAAGTGTGGTGGCGGAGGCCGCTATGCCCAACGGCTACGCGGTGCTGAATGCCGACGATCCGCTCGTCTCGGCCATGGCCAGCCAAGTATCGGCGCAGATTGCCTACTTCTCGATGCATCCGACCAACGAACTGATTCGATCTCACACCCAGCGCGGGGGGCTGGCAGCCGTCTATGAAAATGGCTATCTGTCGATTCTCAAAGGAGACTGGACGCTGCGAATTGAACAGGCTGTGAATGTGCCCCTAACGCTGGGCGGGCGGGCCCCCTTCATGATTGCTAACGCCCTGGCCGCGAGTTTGGCGGCATTTGCCCAAGGAGTCAGAATCGAAGACATTCGGGCGGCGTTGGTGACATTTCAGGCATCGACGAAGCAGACCCCAGGCCGGATGAATCTGTTTAATCTGGGCACATTTCATGCTCTCATTGACTACGCGCACAACCCCCACAGCTATGAAGCGCTCGGTGGCTTTGTGCGAAACTGGACAACCGGAGAACGCATTGGCGTAGTCGGCGGCCCTGGAGATCGGCGCGATGAAGATTTCGTCACCCTGGGTCGGCTTTCTGCTGAGATCTTCGATCGCATTGTGATCAAAGAAGATGACGACACTCGTGGACGCGATCGTGGCGATGCGGCTCTACGCATTCACCAAGGAGTTGAGCAAACCAATTCCAGCGCTCCCTGTGAAGTCATCCACGACGAAACCACCGCGATCCAAAAGGCGCTCGATTCTGCCACCCCCGGCAGTTTAGTCGTCATTTTGCCCGAAAGTGTGAATCGAGCGATCGCCCTCATTGAGGCCCGCAACCCCATTCAAGTCGTCGCCTCTGTAGCAGACACGAGCGATCGCGTTAGAGAGACGACCCCGGTGAGCGTAGTGGAGACAGCGATCGTTTCAAGCTAAAGCAATCCAGCAATATATCAGATCAAAAAGACCCCTACTCGATCGATGACGGATCAAGCAGGGGTCTTTTGAGTTTTGGTAAACTCGGGCCTTCTGAAAAAGCCAGTTGCCCACTAAGTAGGTAGGTGAAATTAAAACTTTAAAGA
>JAAUOZ010000192.1 GCA_012034655.1 Leptolyngbyaceae cyanobacterium CSU_1_3
AGGTGGAATGAAAGCAAACTATACTTTACTTTGTCAGGGCATAAAATTAAAGATTTTGGACGGGGTGCAGGGGTGGAACCCCTGGCTGGGGCGCAGCCCCCACACCCCTTCTAAACCAAAATCTATAGGCTGACGCAGTATAGATGCCGGGTTTCGACCTCGCTCAACCCTCATTTAGGGGAGATTTTGAGCCTTGAGCGCAGTCAAAGTGCGTCTGATCAATCATTTTGCCGTCCTAGTGTTGACCCTGGGGCATGGGTTTTTGAATGATCTCACCGTCAATGTATTCGCTGGCGGGTTTGGTTTCTGGCAAGGCTAGAAACGCTTCCAGCATGATTGCTTTGTGGGGAGTCTGTAGCATCTGCCGCCGCCTAGGTTTTACAAAAGCCCTACTCCTCTATTTTTATGCTGATTAACTGACGACAATCTTCTATCGATCGCCGTTCTTCCATTGCGGCTACTAGCGCATCGTATAGGTTCTTGGTTTTGTTGCAGCAGGTTTTTGCCTGAAGTGCTGCCCAGCGTTCTTTTGCTGGATTTGAGCATCAGGAAGCCGCAATTGGGCCAGGGTACTACGAAGCTTTTGCAAATCGTCTGCGCCGCCTTCTACTGTGTTGTAAGCCAGCGTCTCTGCTACGCCGCCTGCCATCCACACCGTACAGTAGCGATCGACCCACTGTGCCGACAGCTTCCCCTGCTGCAACTGCTCCTCCAATTCCTGCGTATCAAACTGCACGCCCCCTTGCCCGCTTTGCCCCGCCCGAAAGGCTTCCCACGCACTCAGGGTATAGCTAGTAACCGGAATGCCCAACCGTTGGCAACCAGAAAATGACCTGCCTCATGGCGAACAACCCGCGCCCGATGGGCCGGAGAAAAACTCGCCAACCAATCGAGTACGATCGTGCCACCTCGCCCCTGCCACGAGAAAGAATCTAACGTGGCAATACCAAGAACAGTAAAGGTAGCGATCGCAGGCAGCGCCGGGGGCAAGTGAACTAACGGCCCCAAAATGGTCGTGACCGTCATCGCAAAAATTGAAATCGCGATCAAATTCAGCGCAGTTTGGTTCATTTTCCTCTTGCTTTGTAAAACGTTTCTAAACTTTGACGATCGCCCACAAATCGCCAGTGCCACGGCTCATAGGTCACACCCTGGGGGTTATTTTTGGGAAACGATATCTCAAAGTTAAAGCGCACCGCATTGGCTTCGAGCCACTGAAAGGCGGCTGTTTGATCAAAACTGGAGCTGAGATTAGTCGCTGGCGTATTGCCGTCACCAATATCGATCGCATACCCCGTATGATGTTCGCTATATCCTGGCGGCGCACTTACCCCAGCCCGCTGTTGCAAGGTTTGCGATCGTTCGGCTTTGACCTCAAAAAAGACCTGCTGTTGGTCGGTGTGCGATCGAAACCCAGACAGCGGCATAAGAACCACACCTTCAGCAAGAGCAGCCTCAGACATCTGATTGTATGCCGCCGCCGCCGACCTCCTCAGGCGGATGCCTCCATCGGCACTGATGGGTTCCAACTCGGCTGAAGGCGCTTCTGCATAGGGATAATGCTTGAGCAGGGTTTCTGGCTTAGGGCTAGCAGAACTGGCCGCCGGAGATGCAGCCGGGCTAGAATTGCTCGTCCCCAAAGGAACAGGTTGCCAAAGTCTGTAAACGACCCCTGCGCCGATCGCCACCCCCATCGCTACCAGCCCTGCTATCGAACGAGTCCGTTTGGCGGGAGGCTTGGGTTGAGGTTCGATCGTCTCCCGTTGAGCTTCGGGAATATCATCAAACGAGGGAATCTGATTTTTGGAAGGTTTTCCAGGGAGATCCGCATTATCCAAGGATTATCTCCTTCGTGTCTGTCCACTCTTCAGTATTACAGAATGTAGAAAAGTATTACAGTGTATGCCACCCGTTATGCCGCAACTTGCGATTCAGCTTTTTCGTCTCTACCTGCCGTTGGTGGGGTGGGCACTGCTCGGATGGTTACTAGGGCGGTGTCTCCCGCCATCTGCCCCCAAGCATCTCGGACGAGTACTCTTTTGGGTGGGCGTTCCTATCAGCATTGTGGGTTTTTTGCGAGGGGCAGAGTTGTCTGCACAGATTTGGATTGCGCCTGGAGTTGCGTGGGTAGCAATTTTGACCGGGGCAGGGCTGGCCTGGCTAGAAATTAGGCGACACAAGACCTGGAGTAAACCGACTCAAGGAAGTTTTCTTCTGGCTTCAATGGTTGGCAACACGGGCTATTTGGGTTTTCCGATCGCCCTAGCTCTCGTCGGAGAAAAGTTTTTTGCCTGGGCACTTTTCTACGATTTGCTGGGTTCGACTCTGGGCACTTGGGGGCTAGGCGTGATTATAGCCAGCCGATTTGGGCTAGGGCAAAAGCGGCGATCGCACCTCCTCCTGACGATGCTCAAAAATCCGGCGCTGTGGGGTTTTGGGCTGGGGTTAGCCACCCGTCACCTACCCTTGCCGCCGCCCCTTGAAACCGGGTTACACCAGCTTGCCTGGAGCGCGATCGCCCTTTCTCTGGTCTTGATGGGAATGCGCCTCAGCCAATTGGCCTCCTTTGACTGGCTCAACTTGAAGATGAGCAGTTTAGCAATCAAAATGATGCTCGTGCCGTTCCTATTGGGGTTGAGTCTACCGATGGTGGGAATTACCGGATCGATTCAACAGGCGATCGTCCTGCAAATGGCCATGCCCCCCGCCTTTTCAACGTTGGTTCTAGCAGAAACCTATGAGCTAGACACAAATTTGACCGTGACCGCCCTAGCCGTAGGATCGATCGGGCTACTGGTGACACTACCTCTATGGCTCCTGATCCTCGGATAATCAATCAGTCATTCCCAGGTGACAAAAGGTATCCCTACCGAGAAGGCGCGGATGTGCCAAAGTTTTGCGGAGAGAGGGCACAGATTTTTTGAGTCGTTTCGGCATCGATTTCGCGGCTGATGTGCCAGTTTGCAGGCGAACCGATCGCATTTGTGTAGGTTGCTAGATTGGTTTGGCAGTTGACATCTAGCCAGACAAACCGAAACATACCTCGGCAAAACGTGCCGCTGTTGGGGCCTTCTGCAAATAGGACAGTCAGCTTTCTTTTATCTTTGTCACCTTGCACCAGGGTTGGGTCGGCATAATAGGCGCAACCATCTCGCCCCTGTCGTAGCAGCAGATTATATTTTTTGTGATGAATTGATAGGTTTCAGGATCGGGCAAGACCGCGATCGCGGGCAGGGCCGAGGCAAAAATGCTGAGGAATGCGATCGAGATCAGAGTTTTTCGCATAGATTGAAATAACTAAAATAGTTGAATTTAGGGACTTGCGGGAACATAGAATCCCTGGCTGCGTGGTTCTTGGGCTTCGACTCTCTGCACCCAATGGCGGGTTGAAGGCTGAGCGAAGTCGAAGCTCGATCGTCGGAAATTGACTCATCTGCAAGTCTCTTACCGCTTTTTGGCTTTCCAGGTTCCGCCATAGACATAGAAGGGGTTGCCTCGGCTGACGTGATCCCAACAACTGCGACAAACAAAAATCCACTCTGATGACTCATCACGCCGAACGCGGTAGAGCACTAGAGCGGATTTTGTGCAGAGATCGCAGGATTTTTGACGATCGCGTTTCATATCGATAATTTAGGCGATCGCTGAGGCTTTGAGTCGTGCAAAAATCATCCGTCCAGCAGAGGTTTGCAGGGCACTGGTGACAATTACTTGCAGTTCTCCTCCCACAAAGCTGCGGCCATCTTCAACCACGACCATTGTGCCGTCGTCTAAATAACCGACCCCCTGGGTAGGCTCTTTGCCCTCTCGTAAAATCTTGAGATCAAGGCTGTCGCCGGGTAAATAAGAAGGGCGAACTGCCTGCGTCAGATCATTCACATTTAGCACAGGCACACTCTGGACACTGGCAACTTTATTCAGGTTATAGTCAGTCGTCAGCAAAGTGCCATTAATGTCTTGCACCAATCGCACTAGCTTGGCATCCACGGTGGCAATATCTTCATAGTCAGCAGAATGAATCACCACTCGCCCTGGGTAGGCTTCGCGGATGCGATTGAGAATATCTAACCCGCGCCGACCTCGAACACGCTTTTGATCGCTAGAAGCATCGGCAACCTGCTGTAACTCCTGAAGAATAAACTGAGGAACCAGCAGTTGCCCTTCTAAAAATCCGGTGTCGAGCAAGGACAAAATTCGACCGTCAATAATGCAGCTAGTGTCGAGCACTTTGGTCGTAGACGGTCTGAGGCTACCTTCTGAGAACAGCAGCGTTTCGACACTGTTGGGGTTGATCAGTCGGAGCAGCGATCGTCCGTGGATATCAGCCAGAGACACCCCAGACACTGCAAACATGATGCTCCCTACCACAGCGGCCAGGGGCTTGATAAACGAGAATTCTTGGGGAATCGGCAGCAGAAAAATCGGAGCCAGCAATAGGTTTGCCACCAGCAGCCCCACGACCAGACCGACCGATCGACTCAGCAAGACATGGGCAGGCATCTCACGAACTTGACGAGCCACCCGCCGATAGCCCGACTGAGCCACCAAGCCCACCGCCACCCCGATCATTGCCCCAAAGGCAGCCAACACCAGGCGCAGAGAATCGGGGTCGTTTGCCTGTCTGAGAATGTCAGGGGGGAGCGCTTCGATCCCGTGGTAGCCGATCCCTGCTCCTGCTAGGATGAATGAAAAAATAATGATTGCATCAAGCATAACTCTTGAAATTTGGAGGAATGGGTCAATTTTGAATCGCTTGTTTTAGACAAATGTTTTAGACAAATGTTAAGTAAAGATGTTTCGGGCAAATGTTAAGTAAAAACTAACGTTTGAAACGAGCTTGAAAAATAGATTCTGGATAGATTCGGGAAAGTATCTGAAGCATTCAAGATCTGACACGAGTCTACTTGAAATTATTATATCTTGCGGGTTTATAGAATTTTTCTGCGAATCGCTCTCCCGGTGGGCGGTTAACCCTACAAAGCCATAATCGTTAGTGATACAAAAAGCAAGGATTCATCTAGAAAGGTTAGTCAGAGTTTTAGCGATCGCAGCAGCAAAATTGTCTCCAATAAAATCACTTAAACATCACCGAAAACAGTATGGAGTTTGCGATCCCAAGTTCTGCTTACATTCACATTCCATTTTGTCGGCGACGATGCTTTTACTGTGATTTTCCGATTTCTGTGGTGGGAGATCATCTCAATGGCAGCAATTCAGGAACGATCGCCCACTATATTGATGTCCTTTGTCAAGAAATTTGCCTCACTCACAGCTTTGGGGAGCCGCTCAAGACCGTTTTTTTTGGCGGTGGAACGCCTTCGCTTTTGTCGGCTGAGCAACTGAGCCGAGTGCTAGACGTGTTAGATCGGCAGTTTGGCATTCTTCAAGATGCCGAGATTTCGATGGAAGTTGACCCCGGCACGTTTGATCTCAACCAGATTCGGAGTTATCGATCGGCGGGGGTCGATCGCGTCAGTCTAGGGGTACAGTCCTTTCAGCCAGAGTTATTGAGCAGTTGCGGGCGCACGCATACCGTCGAAAATATCTTTGAGTCTGTTGAATTAATTCATCAAGCAGGTTTACAGAACTTTAGCCTCGATCTGATTTCGGGCTTGCCCCATCAGACGATCTCTCAATGGCAACATTCCCTCGAAACCGCGATCGCCCTTCAGCCCCGTCACCTTTCTACCTATGATCTCACGATCGAGCCAACGACCCCCTTTGGGAAGCAACTTCACCCCGGTGCAAAGCCCCTGCCCACCGACGAGACCACAGCCGAAATGTATCGCATGGCTCAGCAAGTTTTGAGCAGTGCAGGCTATGAACATTATGAAATCTCGAACTACGCGCAACCTGGCTATCAATGTCGTCACAATCGCGTGTATTGGGAGAATCGATCGTTTTACGGGTTTGGCATGGGGGCAACCAGCTATGTGCAGGGCGATCGCTTTTCTCGCCCGCGCAAAACTCGTGAATATTATCAGTGGGTCAATGGGTGGCTAGAAACAGGCAACGAAGAGAAAGAAGCCAAAAAGACCAGTGAAATCAGCACTTCCGAAGTTTTGTTAGACAGGTTGATGGTTGGCTTAAGACTTGCTGAAGGGCTAAGTTTATCTAGCTTAAGGCAAGAGTTTGGTCGGCAAAAGATTGAGCAGGTTTGGAAGTGCTTACAGCCTTACCAAAGGGCGGGATGGGTTGACATTTTAAGCAGCGATCGTCAGTCGATGATCATCAATTCTGACCTACCTCTCGAAGGGCAGATGAAACTCACCGATCCCGAAGGTTTTCTATTTTCTAATGTCGTGTTGGTCAAGCTGTTTGAGACGTTTGATGAGGACGATTCAGCGCGATCGCATTGATCCCAGCCTTCCCGATCCCAGCCTCCATTTCAGCCTCCATTTCAGCCTTCAACCCCAAAAACTCTATATTCACCCCGCTTGCTGTGAACCTATCCAAAAACCAGCCTTTTAGACCCAGGCTTTGATTCCTTTATTTGCAAATCACTCCACAGAAACTTGGCATCACCTATTAAGAAGCATCAAAAAATTACCCCTGACGGATTTTGATGCTCTAGAATTTTAGTAAATTCTCGATCTGAGTTGACTCGCTTCTGCAACCAGATTGTTAGGAGGAAATTTTTATGTTTCAAAGAATTTTAGTCGCTTTAGATAGCTCTGATCTCAGCAAAAATGTTTTTGATCAAGCGATCGTGCTCGCCAAATCTACCCAGGCTCGGTTAATGCTATTGCACGTTCTATCACCCTTAGAAGATGGGTATCCGACTCCTATTTATCCAATTCCCGATGCAATTTACCCGGTGCAGCACGAAGAACTGCTGCGTCAGTCGGCGCAAGAATATGCTGCCTTTGAACGGGAGGGGTTAGAGAGACTACGATCGGATCAACAAGCTGCAAGTCAGGCAGGGGTTGCCGCGGAATTTACTCAAAATACAGGCAGCCCTGGCCCGACAATTTGCCATCTAGCTACTACTTGGGAAGCAGATTTGATCATAGTGGGGAGACGAGGCCACGCTGGTTTGGCAGAGCTATTTTTGGGCAGTGTCAGCAATCATGTGATGCACCATGCCCCTTGCTCAGTTTTGGTCGTCCAAGGTGTGGTAGATGAGTCTCCTCAAGCTCAACTAGAAGCTGCCGCCGCCACTTCTTAGGAAAGAAAGTCAGGTGAGGGGTTGGGGTGAGGGTCTTCTGAGTGGTGTCAGTCAACCAGGGTAGACACAGGTAGACACAGGTAGACACAGGTATTCTGTAGCTTGTAAATTTTAATACTCAGTTCGCCCTACTTTTTCAGCAACAGGTCAGAATAGCAGAGGCATCAGGGTGGAGTTATTTCAAACTTGCCCTTGTGATGGGGCATGAGTCCGAATATATTTAATCCGTTGCAGCCTAGATTCTCTGCATGACTTCTGACGCTTCTCTTCCTTCCTCGCTGCCTGATTCTCCAGTCGCGCCGCCGATCATCGAGACCCATCAAACCTCTCAGGTGCGCTTTAAAGGCGAAGGGGGTCATATTTTGCTGACCCTGCCGCCAGAGTCAGAGACCGCCGAATCGCCGATTGGGCTAACCTGGTCAGAAATTTGGCAACAATTTAAACAGCAACTCGACGCAAAAGAACGATTTTGGCAACCCAACACTGCGGTGCATCTGTCGGTGAAAGATCGGTTGTTAGACTCGCGGCAACTCCAGGCGATCGCCGATGCCCTTTCAGGGGTGCAGCTTCAACTCAAGCGAGTCTACACGAGCCGCCGCCAAACGGCTGTGGCCGCCGCCACTGCGGGATATTCTGTCGAACAGCAGTCTGCCGTTGCCCATCTCAGCCAGTCTGGAGGAGAAGCAGGGCAAGCGATGGAAGAACCGATGTACATTCAGATGACGCTGCGATCGGGCACAGAGATTCGACACAACGGCACAGTGGTGATTTTGGGCGATCTCAACCCCGGTAGCTCGGTGATTGCCGAAGGCGATATTTTGGTGTGGGGTCGGCTGCGGGGTGTGGCTCATGCGGGGTGCAAGGGCAATGCCCGGTGTCTGATCATGGCGCTGCAACTAGAGCCAACTCAGATTCGGATTGCAGATTTTGTCGCCAGAGCGCCAGAGAACCCGCCAGCGCAATACTTTCCGGAGGTGGCGTATGTCGCGCCCCAGGGAAACATTCGCATTGCCAAGGCAACGGACTTTACGAGGGCGAAAGACGAGGGTAAGGGGTGAGGGGTGGAGGAGTTCTGTCGATCGTTGAACTGGGTGACTGGGGCGATCGCCCCCATGACGCAACCTGTCATGCGACTCAGCAGTCCTCTGGTGAGCAGTATTAAATTAATTGATTGATTTTTCTGATACTGTTGGCTGAAGGTTCAACATAAGCGATCGAAACGGGGCTTTTCCAGCTATTCTGGAAGACTCATCGCACCGGTCAGGTTCAGTCAACGGTCGTCATTACCTAGTCTAAATCAGTTCAATGGCTCGAATCATCGTCATCACATCCGGTAAGGGTGGAGTGGGAAAAACCACCTGCACAGCAAATTTGGGGATGGCCCTGGCAAAACGGCGGCGCAAGGTTGCGGTTGTCGATGCCGATTTTGGGTTGAGAAATCTTGACCTGTTGTTGGGGTTAGAAAATCGCGTGGTGTTTACTGCGGTTGAAGTGCTGGCAGGGCAGTGTCGCCTAGAACAGGCCCTCGTCAAAGACAAACGACACCCAAATTTAGTGTTGCTCCCAGCGGCCCAAAATCGCACCAAAGATGCCGTCAACCCCGATCAGATGAAGCAATTGATCAACGCGCTGGCCAGGGTGTATGAATATATTTTGATCGATTGCCCCGCAGGAATCGAGAACGGATTTCAGAATGCGATCGCAGCGGCCCAAGAAGCTCTGATCGTCACCACTCCAGAAATTGCCGCCGTCCGAGATGCCGATCGCATCATCGGGCTACTCGAAGCCAACAACGTCAAGCGCATCCATCTGATTGTCAACCGTCTCAAGCCAGCAATGGTGCAAGCCAACGATATGATGTCGGTCGAAGATGTGCAAGAAATTCTTGCCGTCCCTCTGATCGGGGTGGTTCCTGATGACGAGCGCGTGATCGTTTCCACCAACCGGGGCGAACCCCTCGTCCTGTCTGAAACGCCTTCCATGGCTGGCTCTGCCTTCGACAATATTGTGCGTCGCCTCGAAGGTGAAAAAGTCCCCTTCCTCGATTTGTCGGTGCAAAACGATGGATTCTTTTCGCGCCTGCGTAAAATTTTGTCCACCAAAATCACGTAAATCGCTTACAAGTATCAGAAGCACCGGAATCAATCTGTCCTTCGGGTTTCTGCTGTTTTCTTACTCATTTTTCCTCCTCATGCCCGCAGTCCTCAAATGATCATTGAACTTCTAGAACGACTTTTTCCAAGGGTTAGTGACCACAGTCGTCAAGACGTAAAGCGTCGCCTCAAGTTTGTTCTGGCACACGATCGTGCTGACCTTCCCCCCAACCTCGTTGAGGCGATGCGAAAAGAAATTCTAGAAGTTGTCTCGCGCTATGTCGAGCTAGACGATGACGGAATGGAGTTTTCCCTAGAAAATAATCAGCGCGCCACCGCCCTAATTGCCAATTTGCCGATTCGTCGCATCAAACCCGAACAACCCACCGACCCAACCGAAGCCAACCTAAACCCGGCTGGCTCTGGACTAGCCACTGCCACCAGCGAGACCCTTCCCCCTGGCGACACCTCCAGTAAAACCCCGGACGACATTGCCACGCCTGTTATCCCAGATTTGAGCCTCGCCGAGCCACCCCTCACCGAGTCAGCCCCAAAAGAATGAGGTCAATCACAGGTCAAACAAACCTGCTGGGCGTAATGGGAGACCCGATCGAGCATTCTCTTTCTCCCGTTATGCACAATGCAGCCCTGGCTGCGCTGGGCAGTAATTTTGTCTATGTGCCCTTTTTGGTTGCACCCACCGATCTTCCCTGTGCACTGGATGGGCTGGCGGCGATCGGGGTACGAGGTTTCAGCGTCACGATTCCCCACAAGCAAGCCATTTTGCCGCTGTTGAGTGAAATCTCAGACGTGGCGCAGGCGATCGGAGCCGTTAACACCGTTTGGCGCACCGAGCAAGGCTGGAGTGGCACTAACACCGATGCAGAAGGCTTTTTGGCCCCGTTGCGATCGATGCCGCAAAATTGGCACGGAGCAGTCGCGGTCATTTTGGGCAATGGAGGAGCCGCACGAGCCGTCGTCGCTGGGTGCGCTCAGTTAGGGTTTGCCGAAATCCATGTGATCGGCCGCAACCCCCACCGGCTGGATGAATTTTGGCAGAGTTGGCAGTCTTCACCCTGGGCGAAAGCTGTGTCCGTTCACCCGTGGGATGACATTGCCCCGTGGATTGCCAGAGCCGATCTTTTGGTCAACTCGACCCCGATCGGCATGGCTCCCTATGCCGATCGCTCTCCCCTGACTGCCGCCGAAACTGAGCAGATTTCACCCCACACCGTTGCCTACGATTTGATCTACACGCCCAACCCGACTGTTTTTTTGCAGCAGATTCGCGAGCGGGGCGGGGTGGCGATCGATGGCTTAGAAATGTTGGTTCAACAAGGGGCTGCTGCCCTACAAATTTG
>JAAUOZ010000018.1 GCA_012034655.1 Leptolyngbyaceae cyanobacterium CSU_1_3
GACGGGGTGCAGGGGTCGGAACCTGGCTGGGGGCGCAGCCCCCACACCCCTTCTAAACCAAAATCTATAGGCTGACGCAGTATAACAGTGCCCTCATCCTCCCAGTCTCTTGCTCCCCAAGGAGACGGAGACTAGCGAACAGGCTTTGAGAGCGACTCGCCCTGGGAAGAGGGGTTTGGGGTGAGGGCAAAAGTCTAGGAGTCGAACTGACGTTCAATTGATATTCTTGGCCCGCAAGCCCTTAGCTCTTGATCCCCAAATACTAGGGAACCAAGCTCATGGATTCAGTTTGGCGCGTAACTCGTCTTTGATGCGGCTTAGAATTGATGCTTCATCCAGGGAAGCCAGAATGCGTGTGACGACGGCCTTTGGCCCATCCGGCCCCCACGAAGCACCGTTTGCCAGATATGCCTTTGTCACCTGCCCGATCGCATAAGACGAAACCCCCGCCACGCCAGCCTGCGTCAACGCCACTGACACATAAGGCCCCAGAGAAAGCCCCCCTGTCGCAGGAGCCGCCAACCCTAGTAAACTCTTTAACGAACCGAGTCCCAGGTTTGCCAAAAGTTCACTCGCTGTAATGCCACCCATGGCCAGGGCCATCTTTTGCAATAGCCCGATCGCTCCCTGCTGGGTCATGGTGATTCCATACAGTTTAGACAGCCCCAAAATCATTGCCACATCGATCGCCGCACTGCTGACCACATCCAACACCGTGATGGGGTTGAGGGCGATCGCGACGGCCTTGGTAATCACGCCCTTCCAAATGATTCGATCGGCATTTTTGTTCGCGAATGGTCATCTTACGCTGCACGATTTGCTCGTTTACATCGTCGGCATAGAGCATCGTGTTTAACGCAACGAGCGATTTGCCTTCTCGATGCAAAACCTCCAAAATTTTGAGCTTGAGATCGGTGACTTGGGGGTCTCCGGGGGTGAGTTGTACCGACATGCGACCGTCGGCCCGCCTAACGGCTCTTGCCACTAAAGGGGAAGCCGCCGCCATCACGATCTCATCGGGCGAGAGCAATTCTTTGACCCGATCGTCCCGAATTTTTTCGTAAATGCTGAGACGATCGGCATCGGGGTATTGGTCAATTTTGTTAAACACCAGCAGCATTGGCTTGCCCAATTCTCGCAACTCCGAAAGCGCTTGATATTCAACCTGGGTCATGTCGCCAGAGACCACAAACAGCAGCAGGTCAGCATGTTGAGCCACCGTCCGCGCCAAAACCTCTCGCGTTTCACCGTCTACCTCATCAATTCCAGGCGTATCAATGAGTTCGATCTGAGACTCCGCCATTCCGGGTAGGCTGAGGCGCTGAATCGATCGCTCACTTCCTGCTAAGGTTTCACGAGTCGCACTCCACTGAGCCGATTGCTGAGTTTGTGTCACCCCATGAATTGCCCCCGTTTCAAAGGCTTTCTGACCCAATAGCGCATTCAGCACCGAAGACTTGCCTCGCCCCACCAGCCCAAACGCTGCAATATGCACAACCAGACGATCGAGCTTATCTAGCATGGTTTCTAGCCCGTTGATCTCTGGCTCCAGCCCGGCGCGCTCTTGAGCAGTCAGGTCAAGCTTTTCGACCAGATCGCGCAGCGTGTGTGTAGCTCGCTTGTAGTTTAGCTCAGTCTGGATCTCATCAAACCCAAGAATGGCTTCATCCAGTTCTTGGGAGAGGACAGGTTGAAGGGATGCGTCTGAATTGCCCAGATCTGCGGTGAAGTCGGACATCGGTGGTTGTTAAGAGGAAGGCTGTGAGCAGAAGGACGCAGCGATCGCAGGAGGTACGATCGCGTCACGCTTTCTCAATCCTAGCAACCCAAAACTTTAACGGTGGCGACGGTTTTGACGGGCGACTACTGCTTTGCGTTTGCGCTTTTCGATCGGGGTCTCAAAATGACGACGCGATCGCACATCGGCCAAAATTCCCGCTCTAGAAACCTGTCGCTTAAACCGACGTAATGCCGACTCAATGCCCTCATTTTCGCCTAAAACCACCTGAGTCATTCCTGATTCTCCTCGATCAAGTAATAAATAGATTGCAGGTATGTTGAAAATGGTCGGGGTTGCTGGGCGCTGGAAGAAGGCGATCGTGATGCTTACATCGCACGAAATGTTTGGATGGTCAGCCTGGAAGAAGTACGGATACGCAAAGTGCACAAATCGTGTGTAAGATACAAAATTACGCACTAAACTTCCAGCGTGAAAACCCTACCAGTGGCAGATTAGCATAAAACTAGACCACTGTGAGAGTGCAACGCACAGACCTCAAACCTGTGATTTTTGGCGTTGCTGAATGAACAGATAAACTGCTCTGCTCACGAAGCGGGGCGAGAGCTTTGTCAACCTTTCTCCCCAGACAGAGGAGAGCCAAAAGTCTGGTTCTCTTGGGGGAGAAGGCTAGGGTGAGGTCAAATCTGACGGTTTATGCCTAGATTATGCCTAGATTCTGCAACACCCGATGTTTAACCTAGCTGATTCACAAAACACAGGTTAATTGTGGTGCTGAAATTGGTGCTGAGGGCTACATGGAGATTTTCCATGGCGGCAATCAGCCAATGTACACAATCACGGGTGTAAGACTCGTAATGGTTAAACAAAATTGAAAAGCGTTTTTCTAGGTAAGGCTTAACCTTGCGACAGAGTAAAACAATTTTTAGCAGCAGACTTGTGGTGAGAGTTGGGCCAATATTAGACAGTAAATCTACGAAAATAAAGTGATGGGGATGCTGGGGATTGTCTACAACCAAAAAATTGAGCAGTTGGCTACAGGTTCTAACGATCAAAAAGTCGTTGAGTCGGTGGGCATTACTGGCAGGTAAGGTGTTTTGGAGTTGGTTGTAAAGCTGATTGTTGAACTGTCTGCGGCCATACTCAGGATCGACGGACGCTGTAATGTACTCGTAAAGGTCGTCTTTAAATTCCTGGAAAGATTGGGTTTGGTGACTATGAGACAGGAAGCGCCGCGCTATATCTTGGTGCGTGTAGCCTCCTTCGACTTTGCCGACAAACTGTTGAAGGGCAAAATGCAGTTCTCGATCGTCGAGCAATGTAGGATTTTTGACAGGCTGAATGATGCGACTACTGGCTTCGGGAAGCTGCGATCGCCTCACCTGATAGGTTACGTATTGAGAAAGGTCAACTTCGTACTGCTTCTGCACCTGGGTCTGAAGTTGCCGAACGGACTCTTGATGCTCGTCGGGGCTACCTTCGCTGACCAAGCAATGTTCGTAGAGATAGGGGTAGCGCCGAATCAGGCTACCCAGGGGAGATTGGTCGGAACTGCTGACCTCGATCGACTGCGCGAGTACCCGTGCTAGACGTTGGAGGGTGAGGTATTGCTCAGTTTCGAGGAACTGTCTCACCAGGTCGCGCAAATGTTTGACGGTGCGTGAGCGAGAATATTCGGTGACGGGGCGAGTCGGGGCAGAGGCTAAAACATCGATCAGGGCAGCGATCGCAATGTGAGACTGAGGGCGGGCTTGCCAACGGTTTACCAGAATATGGCAGCAACGGTTGAGGACAAACTTGAAGTCTTGCCCCGAATCTTTGGCAGCGACGATCGTGTCTAGGTCACTCAAAATTTCAGGCTCAGGGTAGGCAGATCCTTCAATAAAGAGGTTACGAAAGCGCTCGATCAACTGCCCCGGAGGCTCGATCTGAACTCGGCTCAAAAAATGATCGTAGAGCCGCTGCTCTTCTTGAGTAATCTCACGGTTGCGGTAGGTTGTCCAAGTACTCACCTTACTTATGCTCCTGTTGCCAAATCTCGCAGCTTAACGAGTTAAATCAAGTTTCCGTCTTGTAAAACTGTCTCAGAGACGAAGCTGAGAAGAAGAATCAGCCATCGCAAGCCTCCACAAATCAACCGAGTATAAATACGCAAGCCTTATTCTTTAATGGCAATGTTAATGCTAATCATAGCTGACCCAACGCTGTGCGAGATGTAATTGAAGCCACTTAATACAATCTATATACGGTTTGGGGGTGTAGCTTAAGCAGTGCTTCACATTATTCTTTCAACAAAACCAGTAACTTTTTCAGTTGACATGACATTTATAGAGTAAGTTTCATCAATTTCTTAAAAACTTATCAGAGATTACCACAAGATGAGTATCCTGGGACACTTTAAGCTCTTGATGAGACCCCAAACAGGCTTGCGTAAATTTTAATACATGAGTAGGCGAGGGTATTCTGCAAAACTTTTTGCAATTGGGGCGATTTTGAAGGTGGGAAGTTGCAACAGCGCCCGATCGCCCCTGTCTATGGTGAGATGACAGATTGAGAAAGTCGGTTTCTGATTGAGCCATAGGGTTTTCTGGGGTTCCTTCACCTCTCTTCAGTTCATTGTCCCTTCAAACTTGGATGCAATGACAGTAGTGATTCCTGCCTTTCCGTCTAGTGTTCAAATTCAGTCCGTACGATCGTATATTCAGCAGACTTGGAAAACCTTGACCCGATCGCACACCCATCTTCTGCAAGCAGCCCAAGATCCTAAACTTGAGCATCTTCCTGGGGAGCCTTGGCGCGTTTATGTGTCACAGCAGTCCGATCGAAGGGCGATCGCCCAGACGTTAGAAGCTGCCCTGCCTGCGGAGGACTGGAACCAAATTAAACTATGCAGCCTCCCGATCGGGGAATGCAGATTCACAGACATGGTTTGCTGTATTTGCCTGATTCTTACGTTGTGCCGGGGGGACGGTTTAACGAAATGTATGGATGGGACAGTTATTTCATTCAGCTAGGGCTGCTGCGCGATCGCGAATTTGGCCTGGCAAAAAATATGGTGGAACTGCTGTCCTATGAAGTTGAACACTATGGGACAGTGCTCAATGCTAACCGAACCTATATGCTAGGACGATCGCAGCCACCCGTGCTGACGCGCATGGTGTTGGCGCTGTTTGAGCATACTCAAGATCGTCACTGGCTAAGGGCCCAATTGCCAGCGATCGAACGTTACTACAGCCTTTGGCAACAGCCACCCCGATCGCACCCAGCAACAGGGCTTTCACGCTACTACGCAGTGGCCAAAGAACCGTTGCCAGAGGTGGTTTTTGATGAAAAAGATTCCCAGGGCAAGACGCATTACGATCGAGTCCGGGCTTACTATCGCCAGTTCATCATTCCAGATTATGAGGTAGCGCTCTTCTACGATCGTGCCCAAGATCAACTGACTCAGCTATTTTACACGGGCGATTGCTCAATGC
Source organism: Leptolyngbyaceae cyanobacterium CSU_1_3 (assembly GCA_012034655.1). Lineage (GTDB taxonomy): Bacteria > Cyanobacteriota > Cyanobacteriia > Leptolyngbyales > Leptolyngbyaceae > JAAUOZ01. Next base: position 5,215 of record JAAUOZ010000018.1, read on the forward strand.
GGGAGTCAGGGTTTGATATTTCTAATCGGTTTGGAGCCTTTAATGTAGATATTGTTCACTACCTTCCAGTCTGTCTAAATTCTCTGCTCTACCAGATGGATTGCGACACAGCGCAAATCTATGAAATTCTCAACCACAGAGAACAGGCACAACTGTGGCGAGATCGGGCCCAGCAGCGTCAGCAACAAATCGATCGCTTTCTATGGGATGAGCCATCGGGGCTGTATTTTGACTACAACTTTTGTACTAAAACTCGCCGTCACTATGAGTTTGCCACGACCTTCTACCCGCTCTGGGTGGGGGCTGCTTCAGCCAAACAGGCTAAACGGGTCGTAGACAACCTCGATCGCTTTGAAGCTGCGGGCGGGTTGCTCACCAGCACCTATATCACTGGCAACCAATGGGATGCCCCGTTTGGGTGGGCCCCTTTACAACTAATTGCAGTCCAAGGTTTATGTCGCTATGGATATCTAGCCGAAGGTCAGCGAATCGGACGCAAATTTGTAGCCCTGTTGGTTCAAGAATTTGAAAAGCAGAACACCCTGGTCGAAAAATATGATGTGTGGAACTGTTCGGCGCAGGTGTCACAGGAAATTTTGTTTGGCTACTCTTCTAATGAAGTCGGGTTCGGTTGGACAAACGGCACTTTTTGGAGCTTCTAGCAATTTTGGGGCTTTGAGAATTGCACCTGACGAAACCTCGACCTGATTAAATTTGCGCCAGTTCGCCGATTGGAGTTTTGCCCTCACCCCCAACTCTTCGCCTAGAGCAGGAGGGAGACTGTGAACCCAACGTTACTTTGTCTCTTCCCTTCTCCTATAAGGGGAGAAGGGTTAGGGGATGAGGATTGTCTTCGATTGCGTAAGTTTGGGTGGATTTGCTTTCATTTTGCCAAATTTTCAAAATGTCAGAGATCCCAAAGATAGCCAGGAATGAACACTCGATATGTCCGCTCTTCTGATACCGTAAATTGTGTTCAAATTTTGTGCTCAAAGCCAACTCATCCCTCCTTCCTCATTCCTCCCTTTTTATTCCTCATCCCTTTAGGAGATTTACGCATGATTGACACATCTGAAACTGCGATCGATGCCATTCGGGCCCGTGAGATTCTTGATTCGCGAGGTCGGCCGACGATCGAAGCTGAGGTGTATCTCGCTAACGGAGCTTTTGGAATGGCTCAAGTTCCCAGTGGCGCTTCGACGGGTAGCTTTGAGGCTCACGAACTTCGAGACGACGACAAAAGCCGCTATGGAGGCAAGGGCGTTCTCCAGGCGGTGCAGAATGTTGAGGAAAAACTCGCCCCCGAACTCATTGGTCTGGATGCGATCAATCAAGAAATGGTCGATCGGGTCATGATTGCGCTGGATGGCTCCCCCAATAAAGCCAACCTGGGTGCAAATGCAATTTTAGCTGTGTCGCTGGCCACCGCAAAAGCCGGAGCAGAATCGGTAGGGTTGCCGCTCTATCGCTATCTGGGTGGCCCCCTAGCAAACTTGCTCCCCGTCCCCCTGATGAACGTGATCAACGGCGGCGCTCATGCCGACAACAATGTGGATTTTCAAGAATTCATGATTGTGCCCGTGGGTGCGCCTACCTTTAAGGAAGCCCTGCGCTGGGGGAGCAGAGGTGTTTGCATCGTTGAGCAAAGTTTTGCACGACAAGGGCTTGTTGACGGGCGTGGGCGACGAAGGTGGCTTTGCTCCCAATTTAGAGTCTAATCAGGCGGCTCTAGATCTGTTGATGATTGCGATCGAGAAAGCAGGCTACAAACCTGGCTCAGAGGTGGCCCTTGCCCTAGACGTGGCCGCGAGTGAGTTCTATAAAGACGGCCAATACACCTACGATGGAACCGCCCACGATGCGCCCGCATTCATTGACTACATGGCAAGTTTGGCGAGCCAATATCCGATCGTCTCCATTGAAGATGGTTTGCACGAAGACGACTGGCAACACTGGCAGATGTTGACTGAGAAAATCGGCGATCGCTGTCAACTGGTAGGCGATGACCTGTTTGTCACCAATATCACTCGCCTGCAAAAAGGCATCGAACAGAAAGCAAGCAACGCAATTTTGATTAAATTAAATCAAATCGGCTCACTCACAGAAACGCTACAAGCGATCGATCTGGCAACGCGAAACAGCTTCCGATCGATCATTAGTCATCGTTCTGGCGAAACAGAAGACACCACGATCGCAGATCTCGCCGTTGCCACCCGTGCAGGGCAGATCAAAACGGGTTCTCTCTGCCGCAGCGAACGAGTTGCCAAATATAACCGTCTGCTGCGAATCGAAGATGAACTGGGCGACCAGGCAATCTACGCAGGCACGATCGGCATGGGGCCAAAATCCTCATAGCGGGTTGCCGAGGGCGTGCTGACCTGGGGCAAGGAACGCGCTAAACAAACGTTAGATCGGCGACGGGACTTTTCCCTCACCCCAAACCCCTCTCCCCAGGGCAAGTCGCTCTCAAAGCCTGAAGTTTGCCTCCCAGCCTCCTTCTCCCCTCAAGGAGCAAGAGGCTGGGAGGATGAGGACACTTTGAGCGGCATCGAATTCATGTTGCTGTAAAGGCGAAAGGGACTCGTCATAGCCGATCGTGCGACCGAGTCAAACGAGGATTGAGCATTGCCCCACTGCGACCTGTCACCAGCCAAAGCAGCGATCGCAGACAATCTCGCACGACTCGCCCCATTGCCTCTGGTTTATATCGACTTGGCACTGAAACAGGCGTGATGACAATTCCACGGCTGCCTAAGACGATCGTCGCGATCGCCCGTGCTCGGCGCATGTGAGCATCTGAAGTGATCAAGTAAAGGTGTTGTAGTTTCTGCACAGAGAACACATTCACCAGAGACGTAAAATTCGTCACTGTGTCAGTAGCTCGACCATCAAATTTGACTCGAACATCTGGAACATTTAACTGCTGAAAAATCCGACGATTCTCAGTTTCGTAGGCAGCGAGATCAGAAACCCAGATCGCCAGATTAGGATGAACATGCCAAAACTGAGCCGCAAATCTCATCCGATCGCTATCGCCACCCAACACAAAAATTGCCTGGGGAAGTGGTGCTTGGTGCAGCCCGATCGCCAAGCGAATGGGCAAAATTGCGCTGACACCAATCAACCCCACTAGCAGCCATTTCAGCCATTTCAACCGTGAATTACAAACGCGCGATCGCGGGCGACTGGACATGCTGACCCTTGACAGGAATCGGTTTAACCTGAGCGACCACCGGGGCGTGTCTAAGCCGTTGCGCCAACTGTTGAATCAGGGGATGCTTGAGCGTTTGGTTGTCGCGGCGGATTTCCCAAAATAGGCTCGTGCGAACGATCGTATCCAGATCATTATACTGAGGTTGCCAGTTGAGCACTTGACGAATGCGATCGGCGCAGGCCGTCACACAGGCTGGGTCTCCGGGGCGACGATCGGTTTCAACCACCGAAAAATCGACTCCAGAAATTGCCTTCACCCGATCGATGACATGGCGAACACTATACCCCTGTCCATAGCCACAATTCAACACTTGGCTGTCGTTTCCTGCCTCTAAATAGCGCAAGGCGGCTAGGTGAGCCGATGCCAGATCTTCAACATGAATATAGTCGCGGATGCCCGTCCCGTCGGGAGTGGAGAAGTCTGTACCAAAGATTCTTACACCAGGCTTGCGGCTCAGGGCAGCATCACACGCCGCCCGAATCAGATGCGTTGCTTCCAAATTCATTTGCCCAATTCGGCCTCCGGGGTCGGCTCCTGCCACATTGAAATAACGCAGGATCACATGGCGCAAATTAGACGCTCGACTGGTATCTTGAATGAGCCATTCGCTCATGAGTTTAGAGCGACCATAGGGATTAATTGGCAGCGTGGGAGTCTGTTCGGTGACGGGGTTGTGGGCTGGTTCTCCATAGACAGCGGCGGTGCTAGAGAAGATAATTTTGTCTACTCCAAAGGCATCACAGCAGCGAATCAAATTCAACGTGTTGCGCGTATTGTTGGCGTAATAGTCGAGGGGATTGCTCACCGATTCGGGGGCGATCAGACTGGCAGCAAAGTGTAGCACCGCAGTCAATTTGTGGGTAGCAAATACGCGATAGAGGCGATCGACATCTGCCAAATCTCCCACAATCAGTTCACCATATAAAACCGCCGATGCATGACCTGTTGAGCAGTTGTCATAAACTACCACGTCATATCCTGCTTCTCCTAGTTGACGCACCACATGGGAACCGATATAGCCTGCACCACCTGTCACCAAAATTTTCGGGTTCATCTACCTTTTCCTAATAAAACAACTCGAATGGTTTTAAGAACGATCGCTAACTCCAACCAAAGGGAGTAATTTTTGATGTAATAGAGGTCGTAAGACAACTTCTCAGATGCATCTTCAACAGACGCACCGTAGGGATACATCACCTGGGCCCACCCCGTAATGCCTGGTTTGACCAGGTAACGAACGTTGTAATGGGGAATCACTTGCGCCAGTTGTGTATCAAATTCTGGCCGTTCTGGACGAGGGCCAATCAGACTCATTTCACCGCGTAGCACATTCCAAATTTGGGGCAATTCATCAATTCGCAGCAGCCGTAGCCAACGACCCACGCGGGTGATGCGAGGGTCTCGTTCTTGGGCCCACTGCACACCTCTTTTTTCGGCATCTTGATACATCGATCGAAACTTGTAAACCCGAAAGGGCGTGCAGTTTAGCCCCGATCGCGTCTGGCTATACAACACAGAACCGGGACTGTCGAGCCGAATCGCTAATACTGTGAGCAACATCACGGGCGACAATAAAATCATCAATATAGTTGCAGCAAAAATATCAATGATTCTTTTAATATTTTGTTGAATCTGATCTGAAACAAGTTTGTAACTGCTGGTTGAAATAAAATAAGAATCTCTGAGCAAATAAGAGGGCAGCTTGCGATAGAATGCTTCATAAAAATCTAGCAACCCATACACAGCCATGCCTTGCAATCGCAATCTGATTAGTTGTCTGGCGTGGGGTTCAGCCAATTTAGATTGGGTTGCAACGATCGCACCCGACCAAGATTGAGACCTCCAGGTAGATAGACTAGATAAACCTCCGCCACACTGGAGAGAATATTGCTCGATCGGTAGAGATTCTTCAGCAAGAATCACAAATCGGTCGTGGGGGTTTAACTTTGAAAAATCCCGAACAAATTGGTGAGCATGGTCTTTGTCTCCTAGCACCAACCATCGGCTTGGCTGAGACTGCGACTGAAACCAGACGATCGCAGCCCAGCGCAACACAATTCCCCAGAGCGTAAACCAGAGCGTAAAGAATGCTAAAAGCAGTAAGAGGCGACGATCTACTAACAAATCGGTAGCCCCAGTTTCAGACAGATAAACGTAGGCAGCACTCAAGACCGCGATTGTCGAATTGCTGGCCAAAATTTGCAGCGATATCGATACACCTTTTTTCACCTCTGGACGGTAGGCATCGACGAAATATAACCCCGCCAAGATAGACAAAGCAACCACACAGATAACAGGGTTAAGTTGCTCTAGCGATCGTTCAAACCGTTGACCTGAGCAAAGCCCCCGCGATAAATAGAAAGAAGCGACTAACCCGATCAGATCGCCTGCAAAAAGAGCGATCGCAAGGTAACGGCGCGAGATCAGTGATTTTACGAAGGATTGCGAGAAAAAAGTGCTTATAGACATGTTAAATACATGGGCGCTATGAAGAGCAAGGGCAGGAAGAGGAGCCAGTCAAAACCTAGTCTCATGTTTCGATCGCTGCAATTTAAGTAGCAGGGTGGAATTGAAGCCAACTAACTGCCGAGTTTCGACTGCGCTCAACCCTGCTCCAGGGGAGATTTTGAGCATTGAGCGGAGTCGAAATGCACCTTACAAATAGTTCTGCCTTCCTACTTATTAGCTTCAACTTAGCTTCAACGAATCGATTTCCTACGGTATCGCACCCCTGGCAAATCTACGGACATCACAGACTTTTCTCAAGATGCCCAATTACGGAGGAAGATCACCGTAACTTTAGAAACTTTTCTTCATAACCCGAAATCCTACGGAGGCAGCTAGAAACACTTCAGAAGATACACGGATGCTCCTAAGCTGCAATTGATTCACAGTCATGGGTATAAGCCCCCTGCCCTCACCCTGTCACTTCTCAGTTTTGTTATGTCACCCAATCACGAAGACCAAGACTCTCTCGATTTTCAGCGCTATTGGTTGGTTTTCAAACGGCGTTGGTTGCCTAGTTTCCTTGCGATCGGCACTGTCTTTGGAACGAGCGCATTTTTGACCCATCTGCAAAAACCCATTTACGAAGCAGAAGGAACGCTATTATTTAACAAAACCAATCGAATTTCTTCACTTTCTGGAATCACAGAAAAAGCAGGAGAGTTAAGTGGTTTAACACAGTTGAGCAATCCCTTAGACACAGAATCTGAAATTCTACGATCGACTCCGCTCGTCAAGAAAACGATTGCTAAGCTTAAACTCAAAAACGCCGATGGCAAACCGCTTAAAGTTGAGGAATTTCTCAAAAAACTCAAAGTTAAAAGTATTCGCGGAACCGATGTATTAGAGGTTTCCTATCGCAGCACAAATCCAAAAGAAGCCGCAGACATAATCAATTTACTGACACGCAATTACCTGGAAAATAACGTTCGGACGAATCGAGCCGAAGCTGTTGCTGCTAGAGAATTTATCAGCAAAGAACTGCCCGGAATCGAAGCGAGGGTGTCGGAAGCAGAACTGGCGCTGCGTCAGTTTAAGGAAGCCAATCGAGTGGTAGCCCTAGACGAGGAAGCCAAATCAACGGTTGCGGGGATGAGCGATCTCTCAGATCAGATCGTCAAAGCGCAGGCAGAACTTGCAGATGCCAATTCACGGGCTGGGGCAATGCAGAGGCAACTGGGTCTTACATCTCAGCAGGCGATCGCTCTGACTACATTGGGTCAGTCGGCACAAGTACAGCAAGTCTTAACCGAGTTTCGGCAAGTGCAAGATCAATTAGCAGTGCAGCAGACACGCTATCAAGACGAGCACCCCTCGATCGCCAATCTCAAACGCAAAGAAGAGGCTCTGAGAAGCCAACTCGACAAGCGGGTCACCAAACTTTGGCAGTTCTCAAGTGGTGGCTGAGCAAAACTTGCAGATGGGGCAATTGAAGCAAGGCATGACGGGCGAGTTGGTGAAATTGGAAACTGAGCGCTTGGGGTTAGCAAATCGGGTTACAGTGCTCAAGAATGCTTATGTGAGCAATCAAAGTCGTGCCAATGCTCTACCACAACTTGAGCAAACCCAGCGAGGGCTAGAGCGTCGATTACAGGTCGCTCGATCGACCTACGAAGAATTACTGAAGCGCCTGCAAGAGGTGCAGGTGATCGAAAATCAAAACGTGGGCAATGCGCGTGTGGTGTCTGAAGCCAGTGTGCCCGATCGTCAGATTTCACCCCGAATTGCGCTCAATCTGGCACTAGGCGGATTTTTAGGCATCCTTGCCGGACTGGCAGTTGCACTCTTGTTGGAGGCGATCGATCGCTCCGTCAAAACGACCGAAGAAGCCAAACGCTTGCTCAATTATCCAGTGTTGGGAACTATCCCCCGGTTTTCACGCAAGCTGGGAGACAATACGGTCATTCCGGTACGAGACAATCCTTACTCACCTGTGAGTGCTGCCTTTGAGATGCTGCAAAGCACACTGGGCTTTACCCTCACCGATAAAGCCCTGAAAGTAATTTTAGTAACCAGCGCTCTGCCAACCGAAGGAAAATCTTTTGTTGCAGCAAACCTGGCGGTTTCTTCGGCTCAGATGGGTCGGCGAGTGTTGCTCATTGATGCCGACATGCGTTGCCCAAGCCAGCACAGCATTTGGCAGTTGCCCAACTTTAGGGGGCTGAGCGATGTGCTAGTAGGTCAAGCGGAGTATCAGACCAGCGTTGCAGAAGGGTTGATCAACCTGGATATTCTGACGGCGGGTACAATTCCGCCTAATCCGATGGCGTTGTTAAATTCCCAGCGAATTGTCTCAATCATCGAGGCAGTCAGAAAAGACTACGATTTCATCATTATTGACACTCCGCCGATCGCGCTGGCGGCGGATGGTCTGACCCTTGGAAAGTTAGCCGACGGATTGCTGCTAGTGGTGCGTCCGGGGGTCGTGAATTCGGGGGCAGCAACAGTTGCAAAATCGCTACTAGAACAGTCGAATCAACAGGTCTTAGGCACAGTGATGAACGGTATCGTTGCCAACAATGAAGCAGGCAGTTATTACGAAATCGATCGCTATTATGGCTACCGTCCCACGCCAAAAATTGACGGCATCAAGCTAGCTACGAAAAAGTAACCTGATTGCATCTCATCCATTCACATCTTCTATCCCCCCAGATTTTTATGAGTGTCCAATTCCTGCGATCGCTTCCCTTGCCCGTGGCGATCGTGCTTGCTACAACCGTAATTCATGCTTCAGCTTTGGCTCAATCTGTGCGTCAATCTGCGCCGTTTCCTCCGTCAGCGCCTCTCTCTGCAACGTCTACCTCAACCGGAACGTTAACGTATTTTCTGGGGCCAGGAGACATGCTGGATATTAAGGTTTACGATTACGAAGAATTTACTGGAACTCAGGTTGTCTTACCCGATGGAACAGTCACACTACCGTTGATTGGTCGAATGACTGCCCTCAACAAAACGCCCGATGTTTTGACCCAAGAAATCACCGATCGCTTGAAGCCTTTGCTCAAAAATCCGGTGGTGACGATCGCCATCAATAAATTGCGTCCGATTCGCATCAATGTGGCTGGCGAGGTGCAACGTCCGGGGCCGATTCAGTTGCAAAGTTTGGCTCCTGTGAATGCGATCGGTAGTAGCAATCAGGTGCTTACGCCAACGTTAACAGAAGCCCTTTTGCAGGCGGGCGGTGTCAATCGGAGGGCAGATATTCGTCGCGTCTTGCTCAAGCGATACAGTCCCGATGGCAATGCGACCCCGGTGACAGTGAATCTCTGGGATACCCTCCGATCGGAAAATGCGCCAGCCGACCCGATTCTCATGGATGGCGACACAATCTATGTACCCAAAGCAGAGGGCGACAACCCGATCGATCGTCGGATCATGGCACGGGCGGTGTTTTCTCCCAAAACGGTGCGGGTGCGGGTTGTCGGCGAGGTGAAGAAGCCCGGAGAAGTTGAGGTTCCGCCCGATGGTACGCTTTCAAGTGCCGTCGCGATCGCGGGTGGCCCAACCGAGAAAGCGCGACTCAGTAAAGTGACGTTTGTGCGGATGAACGAAAACGGCAAGGTCGATCGACGCGATTTAGATCTACGAAATTTGACGGATGATCAACAAGTTCAAGATGGCGATGTGCTGATCGTTCATAAAAGTGTGGGTCGAGATCTGTTGGATATTGGATCGCAATTGTTGGGGCCAGTTGGGCTTTTCCTCAATCTCTTTAAGTAAGCTTCTCGAAAACTAGTCGTCTGTCAAGCTTGAATTGACGGCTGGGGCACGGGGAAGCGGTTATTTTCAAGGGGTCTTCAGCCCCTCAAAAAATTCTTGATAGACCCCTAAGGAGTGGGGCGAAATTAAAGCAAACTAGATGCCGGGTTTCGACTCCGCTCAACTCTTCTCCAGCGGAGATTTTGAGCATTTCGACTCCGCTCAATGGGTCTGATCAATCATTCCGCCTTCATACTTTACCGAGCTTTTTTACGCGCAACAAACTACCAACCGGGGGCGATCGAGCAGTGGCTCTGCGTCTATCTGCTGTCCACAAGTTTTTAGGTGCGATCGCGCAAACTAATTCGCAATGATGGCACATTCCCCGGTAAGAATATTGGGGCAACCTGAGGCGATTTCTAACAAAGATTTCAGTCTCTTTAGTGGATTTTTCTTGGTTAGCCCAGATTTTCAGTCTTTCAGTCACGGGCGGGAGAATGCCTTGATGGAACTGAGCGAACAACATCCTCCTGAGACTTGCCCTACTCCATCTCGATCGTAAAAATTGCTCCTCTAGGCTGTCGCCCTTCTACAGAAATCACCCCTCCATGGGCAGCGATCACCATCTTACAGAACGTCAGACCTAATCCCACTTGAGGAACGCCCTGGCAGGTCTCTCCAACTTCATATTTTTCAAAGATGCGATGCCGTAATTCTTCGCTGACTCCGCGACCCATATCCTTCACTTGAATTTGAACCCCTGTTTCAGAGGGATAAGAGATTTCTAAACTCACTTGAGTATTGGCAGGAGAAAACTTTAGCGCGTTGGAAAGCAAATTATCTAAAACACGACGCATCAATACATCATCGACGCAAAATGTTTTTGGGGTTTCTGGTAGCTGACTTACTAGCTCAATTTGTTGCTGAGCCGCAATCTCCTGAAAGTCTGCACTCACTTCCCGACCCATTTCGCCCAGATCAACTTCGGTTCGGTTCAGCAGCATTTTCCCAGATTCTAGTTTTGCCATAATCAGAAGACTATCGATCAGGGATTGTAGCCGTCGCCCCGCATACTCGATTTGTTCAACTTTTTGCTGTTGTTTATCGGTCAGGCTGTGTAGCTTTAAAATTTGAGAAGAAAGCACAATATTGGTGAGCGGATTTCGTAAATCGTGAACAATCATATTCGACATATCCTCCCGCAACTGTAGCGATGCTTCTCGTAATTGCAGCATGTGTTCTAGTGCGTCATATTGCTGTTTGATTCGCAGCATCGATCGAACTCTTGCTCGCAGTTCTGACCCATTGACAGGTTTGCCTACAAAGTCGTCTGCACCCGCTTCTAGGCAGCGCTCTAAGTCTTCTTTAGAATTTAAAGCAGTCACCATAATCACCGGAATATGCTGCAATTCAGGATTTGCTTTGATGCGACGGCAGACTTCCATCCCGTCTAAATCTGGCATCATTACGTCTAGCAAAATCACATCTGGCTGTTTTTTTTCTAGCTCTGCTAGGGCGGCATGTCCGTTAGAGACATAGCTCAACTGATGCCCATCCTTAAAGAGCAAAATTTCAATGACATCAAAGTTAATGCTTTCATCATCAACGACAAGAATAGAAGCTGTTTTCATCACGATCGCCTTCATAAAGATTTCTGAATCAGCGCCAAAAGCTGCTTTAACCTCACAGGCTTAGTCATGTAATAGGTTGCACCCATTGCTAGACATTTTTCTCGATCGCCTGCCATTGCTAACGCGGTCAGTGCCACGATCGGAACTTGAGCTAAAGTCCAGTCAGCCCGAATTTGTTGAATGGCCGTTAGTCCATCCATTTGGGGCATCTGTAAATCCATCAAAATCAACTGGGGAGAGGAAGTTCTCACCTGTTGAATGGCTTCTAAACCATTGGTAGCTATCACCAATTGATAGCCTCGCGCTGATAGATATTCTGAGATTATTTCTTGGGTAATTTCATTGTCTTCTGCCAGCAGAATGAGCGGAGCAGTTCCTTGGGTGGTGTGCTTTGTGCTAACAATGGAAGAAATTGAACTAGAAGGGGCGATCGGCGCAGCAGATTTTGAGGGGTAAAGCGGGTTCGCCTCTAGATCACATTGTCCCAAATTATATGATCTTAAATTACATTGTCCCAAGTTACATTGCCTGTAGGGTACATGGATTGTAAAGTGACTACCTTGACCTACTTCGCTCTCCACCGTAACCACCCCATCATGCAACTCAACAATACGACGCACCAATGCCAATCCCAACCCTGTGCCAGTATATTGGCGATTGAGACGACTGTCGATCTGCACAAAAGATTGGAACAGTTTACTAATATTTTCTGAAGCAATGCCAATTCCCGTATCACTTACACTCAAACAAAGGTGCTGACGGGCTAAATCGGGCTGAACGGCTAGCGTCACTTGCCCGCCTTCTGGCGTGAATTTGACTGCATTGCTCAGAAGATTGATCAGCGCTTGGCACATGCGTCGTTCGTCTACCAAAATCGTATTTGTTTCAGTAGAGATCTGAGTGATTAATCGAACTTTTTTCTTGTCTGCCATTTGTTTTACAAACGTCAGACTAGCATTACATAGATGTTGTACTGAAACAGAAGTGATTTGAAGCTCTATTTTGCCAGATTCGATTTTTGCGAGATCTAGAATATCGTTGATCAAATCAAGCAGGTGTTTTCCACTGCGTTCGATCGTGGTAATAGCTTTCTTTTGGCGATCGCTGAGCACACCACCATAGGATTCTTCTAGCAGCCCTTCAGATAGTCCTAAAATTGCATTGAGCGGTGTTCGCAGTTCGTGGCTCATGTTAGCCAAAAACTCATCTTTTAGCCGAGTTGCGTGGGCGAGTTGAATGTTAGTATCGGCGAGTTGCTGATAGCTTTGTTGTAATGCAATTTCACTCTGTTTACGAGTAATTACCGTTGCGATATAGGTGGCGATCGTTTTTGCTAGCTTGATTTCCTCCGACGTAAATATATGAGAGGCATCGTAATATACGATTATTTTTCCTAGATTCTCTCCCTGGTAGTGTAGCGGAAAGGATGCGGTCGCCTTGATGCCTTCTTGCTCTCGAAGTTCATCCAGCAATTTAACGTTATGCCTCTCTTCAACATCTGGAATTAGAACCGTCTTATTATCAAGGGATTGATTGAGCGATTCAAGGTAGTTTTCTATGGTTTGCTGATAGCGATCGCTAATTCCAATTGCGGCTCGATATCGAGGAATGCCCTCTGCATCGGGCACGAGCACAGCCGCCCTGCTGGTTTGCAACGCCTGACCAATGCCATCTAGGGCCACTGCATAGATGTCCAGAATTGTTTCTGCTTGGTTGAGGGCAAGCGCTAAGTGATAGAGGCTATTGAGTCGTTCAATTTGGAGCGCGATCTCAGATTGGGTACGCAGAGACACGGGGATTGTACCTCTAATTTATCGATGAATTTGCCGATGAAAAATAATCTGTACAATGGTCTGTTCTTCTGGGATGCTTGAGATCGTCAACACGCCTCCGTGTAACTCAACCAAGCGTTTGGCAATGACTAATCCTAATCCTGAACCCTGCTGTTCATAGTACTTTCGCTCAAATTGCATATAGGCTCCCAAGTTAGCAACTTGATCGGCAGTCATGCCTCTTCCATGATCGATAATGTGAAGCGTAAATGTGCTGCCATCAAACCAACTGCATACCTTGACCAGAGTGCCAGGCTGCGAGAATTTAAATGCATTATCGATGAGTTCTTCAACAACTTTGCTGAGCCGTTCTTCTGATATTGGCAGGGGCAAATTTTGCAAATCTAATTGTAGATCTTTGTCTCTGCCCGCCTGTTGGGCTTTGAGTTGGGCAATCGATGAGATCGCTGACTTTGCGAAACTGCTCTTTTGCTCTTTCCGTAATTGTTGTACTTTCTCTGGGTTGGATGCAATAACTTCTAATTCTGCATAGAGCAGAAAATTTTGAGTAAGCCGACACAAGCGGCGCGCAGAGGTTTGAATGATCTGAGCCATTTCGCATACTTCATTGGCAGAGAAAGTATGATCTTGGTCAGCAAGTAACTCTGACATGCCTAAAATACCATTCAAAGGCGTATACAACTCATGGGGCAATGCCATACTAATGTTGGTACGAAGGCGATCGAGTTTGGTTTCTGCCACCCGCCGAGACGCTTCTCGTTTGACAAGTTGAGTCGTGACGGCTCTCAAAAGCTCTGAGGGCGAAAAGGGCTTCATTAGATAATCAGCCGCGCCATATTCCATGCCTCGACGCATCTCCGATCGATGGGTTTGGGCAGTCAAGAAAATCAGGGGAATCGTAGAAGTTACTTCGTCTTGACGGATAGCAGTTAAGACTTCATAGCCTGTTAGCTCAGGCATCATAATGTCGCAGATGATTAGATCCGGAATATAGTCCTTCGCCATCTGCACACCCGTTAACCCTTCGGGGGCGGCGATCGTTTCAAATTCTGAAAGCGCTAAGATCTCTTGAATGTTGGCTCGAATCTGCGGTTCGTCTTCGATGACCAAAATCTTTTCCATAACATACTTCCTTCCCGCTAAAAAATTAAGCGGCCTAACATCAGTGAAACCTTTATATAGTCAGCGATCTATCTACAGATTCTTACGCCGGGAAGAGAGTAACTCCTGATTGCAATTCTACTTTCACGAGAAACAACACTACCTCTGGCACGCGATCGATCTGAAGAAATAAGAGATTCTAAGAAACGTGGATTAAATCATGCCGTCCACTGCAAAGTGGTCTCGCCCTCACCCCAACCCTCACCCAACTTGGGAGAGGGAGCAAGCGTCCGGTTCCCCTGCTCCAACTTGGGAGCAGGGTGAGGGGGTAAGGGCGAAAATCTCGGCATTCATAAATCCATATCCCTAAGCAATGATCATGAAGGCGACTTGGTACGACTCGCCTCCAGGCATGAAGCAGTGTACCCATTCTCTTTTGATCCCAAACGTCAATCAATATCTCTGCCTAGGTTGTGCTGTGCGTAAGATTGCTGATAGGTTCAAGTTCAATGGACTACACTTGCTCAAAACTAAAGTGTAAAAGTGAATATTCCGGGAAGGGAAATCGGTAGAAGTTGCTTATGTTGAAGCACGATCGACTGTGCCAATAGCCCTCCTAATAATCAGTCATCAGAGGCAAAGCGGTTTCTTCCTAGGCTCCAAACTGTTGAAGATTTGGGGCGCTTTAAGGTCTCACAACTCAAAATGGCTGGTGACGGTTCTGTGCAGATCGCGGCCTCAGGAATTTTATCGGTGAGCCTATTGAGTGCTATTTATTACGATTTTATTAAGGCAGGATTAGTTGTGACAGAATGTAGGATGTTAACTCTCATACCCAAATCATGTTAACTCTCATCCCCAAATAACGAAGCAGCTTAACAGCGTAAGTTTCTATATTCCTGAATCTTTTTCCCTCAATTATTAACTCAATCACTAACCTAATTTCTCGTGAGAATTCTATTAGTTGAAGATCATCAAGATCTGGCTGACCTCTTCAAAACTGCATTACTAGAGCAAAATTATGTAGTGGATATTGCCATAGACGGTCAAGAAGGGTGGGAATTAGCCCAATCTCTGACCTACGATCTGATTATATTAGACGTGATGCTGCCCAAACTCGATGGCGTTCGTCTTTGCCATAAGCTACGATCGCGCGACATTCAATCTCCCATTCTGATGTTGACCGCACGGGGCACAAGTGAAGATAAAGTAATGGGGCTTGATGCAGGAGCCGATGATTATCTCGTCAAGCCTGTCACCCTTTCAGAATTGGCAGCTAGAGTCCGCGCACTGCTGCGTCGAGGGCAGCCCGCCGTGTCGCCTAATTTAGAATGGGGCGAGCTGCAATTAAATCCTAGTGTTTGCAAAGTCACCTATGGTAGCTATCCAGTTCATCTCACGCCCAAAGAGTATGCAATTCTAGAACTGCTAATGCGGAACAATCAGCGGGTCTACAGTCGCGCTGTGCTGCTAGAACAATTGTGGTCGTTTGAGAGAGAGCTACCGAGCGAGGATACCATCAAAGCCCATATCAAAGGGCTGCGGCAAAAGCTGAAAAAAGCGGGCGCAGCAGAACTAATTGAAACCGTGTATGGGTTGGGCTACCGTCTAAACCAGGCTTATCTCAAGTCTCAATCACCCGCCGCGATCGTGAGTCAAAAGCAGCAGCAAAGCCGCGATCGCATTGCCAAAATTTGGGGAGCCTGGCAAGTCGAATATTCTGGCTAAACTGGATCTGCTAGAGCAAGTTGCAGACTCATTAACTCAAAATTTCCTCGACCCAAACACCCGACTCACTGCCCAGCAAGAAGCCCACAAACTCATCGGCTCTTTGGGAACCTTTGGAATCAAGCAGGGATCTGATCTCGCCCGACAGATCGAAGCGCAGCTAGAATTCGATGATGTTTCAGAATCTCAGCTACGGCAAGTGATTACTGCCCTCAGACAGGTCGTAGAGAATGCAATCCCTAAAACACCCGATCACCCCACCCTGAAAATCAATCCCACCCATGCCCCCTCTCCTCACCTGCTCATTGTGGATGATGATCAGTCCCTAGGGGAGCTACTTGTGGCAGAAGCGATCTCCGTAGGGCTGCGAGCCGCGATCGCAGACAACCTTGATGCGGCCAGAGCCGCGATGCAAGACATTCCTCCCGATCTGGTGTTGCTAGATTTATCGTTTGCCGACCCTCAACAAAACGGACTCAACTTTCTAGCAGAACTATCTCAACAAGCACCCAATTTGCCCGTGCTGGTCTTTACGAGCAGCAATGAGTTTACCGATCGAGTCGCAGTAGCCCGCCTCAAGGGGCGGGGCTTTTTGCAGAAAACTACAACGCCCGCCCAGGTTCTCGAAGCCGTAGTTAAAACACTTCAGCAAACCCAAAAACATGCAGCGAGAATTTTGGCCATTGATGATGATACCTTCATCCTGAAAGCTCTTTCTACATTGCTAGAGCATTGGGGAATGCAAGTGACAACCTTAAACGATCCGCTTCGGTTTTGGGAACACTTGGAAGCCGTTCGGCCCGACTTACTGATTCTTGATGTGCAGATGCCAGAGATCAATGGCATTGAACTTTGCCAAACCTTGCGAAACGACCCTCGTTGGCACGGTTTACCCGTAATGTTTCTCACCAGCCGTAACGATGCTGACACAATCCAT
This sequence comes from Leptolyngbyaceae cyanobacterium CSU_1_3, assembly GCA_012034655.1. GTDB lineage: Bacteria > Cyanobacteriota > Cyanobacteriia > Leptolyngbyales > Leptolyngbyaceae > JAAUOZ01. The sequence goes on from JAAUOZ010000018.1 coordinate 21,823, forward strand.
CAAATCTTTGCGGCAGGGGCAGACGATTATGCCAGCAAGCCGATCGTTCCCCCAGAGCTTGTTACGCGCATTCTCAACCGACTCGAACGCACTCGCCTCCTGCAAAGCCAAGCCGAAATCGATTCCCTGACGGGGCTAACCAATCGCCAGCGATCGACCCAAGATTTAGAGAAACTCTTGCAGCTATCCAAGCAGGCTCAGCCGCCGCTCTGTTTAGCCGTTCTAGAGCTAGACCATCTGAAGTCAGTCAATCAACAACACGGCTATGGGACGGGAGACAAAATTTTGCGCCAGTTTGGGCAATTCTTGCGCCAAGAACTGCGCCCAGAGGATATTATGTCTCGCTGGGGTGGGGCCGAGTTTGTGGTGGGCATGTATGGCATGACTCGCAGCGACGGCGTAGAGTGGCTGGCCCAGATTTTAGAAGCATTGCGTCAGACAAGCTGGACGACGGCTGAGGGTAGCCCAATTCAGATGACGTTTAGTGCGGGGGTGGCTCAGGCGTTAGAGGATGGCACTGAGCTTTTGGTGCTCCGAGAATCTGCGATCGCTGCCCTCGCTCAGGCTAGAGAATTGGGGGGCGATCGCATTTTTCCGGTTGGCTGGAAACCGCTTCAGCCTCAGCCGTTGCCTATTGTTGATGTTGTCTTGGTTCACTCAGATCAGGCATTTGCCAAAGGGGTGCTGAAAGCTTTGCAGACGCGAGGATACCATACTCACTGGCTCCAAGATGGGCAAGAAGCCGTGAGAACGATCGCTGGATCGGCTCCCCTACTTCGCCCCAAGGTTATTTTGCTGGGTGGGGAGCTTCCTGGTTTGAGTGGGATAGAGGTGTTGCAGCAGTTAAAGCGCCAAAAAATTACGCGCAGTGCCCGTGTCATTCTGCTGCCCACTCAATTCAGCGAGGCAGAAAGTGCTACAGAGATGGGAGCCTTTGACTACGTTCTGATGCCCTGTAGCGTCGCAGGTTTGATGCAACAACTGCGACGATCGTTAGAGACTTGACCATTAACTCAATCAGCACCACCGCTTGGGCTAAGTAGGAAAGCAGAATTATTTATAGATGCATTTCGACTCCGCTTAATGCTCAAAATCTCCCCTAAGAAGCATTGAGCACAATCGAAACCCAACATGCGCTCAATGCTCAAAATCTCTCCTATAAGGTATAAGGAGGGTTGAGCGCAATCGAAACCCAACATCTAGATTGGCTTTCATTTCACCCTGCTACTTAATGAGTAATTGAAGTTCTTAATCACGAACTCACTTATTTGGGTGATATTGAGTATAAATTTGTTTCTTGATATCATAATCCTGTCATCATAGAAGAGCTTTGAAGCGTAATTCTTCGATAGATGAAACATATTTTAATAATCGACGATGAAGCCGATATTCGAGAGATTGCCCAAGCGAGTCTCGAAGTTATGAAAAACTGGGCTGTGACTACGGCGTGCTCTGGGCAAGAAGGAATTGCTAGAGCCGCCGCCGACCAGCCAGATGCAATTTTGTTGGATGTCATGCTGCCAGATATGGATGGTACGATCGCTTTGCAAAAGCTACAGGAAAATCCGATTACCTGTCAGATTCCGGTGATCTTTTTGACTGCGAAAGTTCGAGGCTCTGATCAGCGCCGCTTAGCAGAAATGAAGGTGTCAGCGATCTTGGCAAAGCCTTTTAATCCTGAAGACTTAGCCGATCAAATTGCAAATACACTCGGCTGGGATGCTTCGGAGTAGGGAATTTCAAAATTCTGGATGGGAGATCTCTCACTGATATTGAGCAGTGCGTGTTGACATGATGAGCAACATTAAAGACGAAGACAAGAGTAGAAAGCAACTGATTGAAGAGCTAAAAAAGCTGCGGGTGCAAGCTGCCTATCGGAGACAGAAGGGAGCTTGCAAAGATGCTCAATCTGCTCAGACAATCCAATCAAAAACGGCATTTTCTCTCTTAGAAGCAGCATTAGAAGAAGCATCTAATGGAATTCTAGTCGTTGATCTAGAGCGGGCGATCGTTCATTGCAATCATAAGTTTGCTCAACAATGGGCATACCTGAGTCAATTATTATTCGCAGAGCCACGATCGATTACTAGGCTTCATTCAAAATCATATAAAAGATGACCACCGTTTTTTAGCGCAGGTGAGCGCAGAATATGATCAGCCCGACTTAGAAACCCACAGCTTAGTAAAATTCAAAGATGGACGAGTCTTCGAGCGCTATTCAAAACCACACTATATTGACCAGAAAATAGTTGGGCGAGTGATTAGCTGTCTGAATATTACGGCTGATAAGCAGGCAGAAGCTGCGATCGCAACTCCTAAACGTGACCTAATTGAACGCAAGCGCCTTGCATCAAAATTAGCCCAGGCTAGAGAAGAACTAGAAATTCGAGTGGCGCTGCAAACCGCTACATTAAGACAGACCAATGCCCAGCTTCGACAAGAAATTGCCGAACGCCAGAAAACAGAAACAGCATTAAGAGACAGCCAACAGTTACTGAGAGCCATCATCGACAATTCTCCCTCGATTATCTATCTTACTGATAGAGAGGAAAATTTTTTTGCTGATCAACAAGCGGTATGAAACAACGTTCAAGGTTGCCAATCAGCAGGTTGTTGGTAAATCAATTAAAGATGTTTTTCCGCCTGACATTGCTGCGGAGTTTATTGCCAACAACCAGCTTGTGATTGAAAGCGGTCAACCTTTGGAGGCTGAAGAGATTGCACCCCTGGAGGATGGGATACATACTTACCTTTCTGTTAAGTTTCCCTTGTCAGATACGAGTGGAAACATTTATGCGGTGTGTGGCATTTCGACCGATATTACTGCGAGAGCGATCACCGCCCAAGCGAAGGATGAGGTTATTTCTATAGTCAGTCATGAATTGCGAACTCCTTTAACATCTATCCACGGTGCGTTGAACTTATTAGCCAATAATCGCATCAAGATTGAATCTGAGCGCGGTCAGCGCTTTATTAAAATTGCTGCTAAAAATGCCGATCGACTAGTCCGCTTGGTAAATGATATTTTGGAGCTAGAGCGGCTAGAGTCAGACACGATCGTGTCGGCAAGGCAGCAGTGCAACCCCATGCACTTAATTACGATCGTCATTGATACGCTGCAAGTATTAGCCCAGCAAGCGGGAGTGACACTCTGTACCGCTTCGCAAGACGCTGAGAGCCAAGACATTGAGATTAATGTCAATAGCGATCGCATTATTCAGGTGCTCACAAATTTAGTCAATAATGCAATCAAGTTTTCGCCCAGTGGCGAGACAGTCTGGATCGGCATAGAAAAGATTGCTGAACCCGCTTCTCTCACCCCTAACCTGCTGCTAGTGACGGTGAAAGATCAAGGGTGTGGAATTCCGGCTGATCAGCTAGAAGCTATCTTTGAGCGATTTCATCAGGTGCGTTGTGCTGATTCTCCGCAGAAACGAGGGACAGGATTGGGATTAGCAATTTGTCGCAGCATTGTCTTACAGCATGGCGGGCAGATTTGGGCTGAAAGCATAGCCGGGGAGGGGAGCCGTTTTTGTTTTACGATTCCCCTCTAGTGGTCTGCCAAACTTGAATGAGTGCCCCTCACCTTAAATCCCTCTCCCAATCTGGGCGAGGGACTTTGATCTGGCTCCCCTTCTACCCTTGCGGTCTCTGCAAAGCAGCGCGCGCCTTTTGCCCAAACGTTATTTTCTGCAAAGTGTTCGCCTACCTTTACTCCTGCTTTTTTGCTTCCATTCCAAAGTTGTTTGAGGTTGAGGAAGTTTTGCCAACGAGCGGGGGGCAGTTGCTTTGCTTGGACGGTGATAATCTGAGCGGCAGTTTCGGGAGTGGTGACGGTGGGATAGTAGGTTTGGAGATCGGTGAGGAAGGTTTGGAAGTCAGTGAGGAGAATCTCAAAGGTTTGTTCGGTCGCGTTGTTTTGAGTTTCGATGTAGGTATCGACTTGCTCGAAGATTTGAACTTTTTGAGCGTTTGGGAAGTTGTATTTAGAACTGTCTGTTATTGGTTTTCTGCTGGTTGGGTGAAGTGGGTTTTGGTCGTGGGTTAGTTCCAGAATCGTTGAATGGAGTAGGCATCCATCTGGTGATCTTGACTAATGAGGGTGAGTGAATAGTTTATGGTTTGGGCGATGAGAATGCGATCGAATGGGTCGCGGTGATGAAGGGGCAGGGAGAGATAGATCTCTAGGTCTTTGAAGGTGATGGGAAGTTGAGTGATGCCTGCGGTAGTGAGGTTGGGTTCGATCGTGTTGAAGGGGAAGGTGAGCGTGAGTTTGCCAATGTTGGCTTTGATGGCGATTTCCCAGAGGGAGGCAATGCTGATGAAGATAGTCGGTGTGGTTTCGATTTGAGTGCGGGTGGTCGATGGAAGTCGAGGATCGTTTTCGAGAAACCAGATGAGGGCATGGGTATCGAGAAGATGGCTCATGGTTACATATAGTCTTTGAGGTCTTCTAGGGGTGCGTCGAAGTCGTCTGCCATTTTGAACATCCCTTTCATGGTTCCGGCTTGGCGATATTGCTGAGGTTTAGGTTCTAGGGTTTGGGTTTGGTTGTACTTGGTGGCGAGGTATTCGGCGTAGTGGAGGATTTCGGCTTGGAGATCGGGGGGGAGTTTGTCGAGGGTGGCGATGAGTTGGGGTGAGAGCATGGTGGGGTTTCCTTGTAAGAAGGGATTGCAGGTATGTCTTTTAGGATGGCGGATTGTTGAGATGAGGCTGAGTTTCGTGATATTGCCCGACGTTCTCAAAGATTTTAACCTCAGTGACGTTGGGGAAGTGGTGGATTGGAGTGGTGGATGAACGATCGCTGTTTGGGGGAGGTTATCGATCGGCTTTCTGTGCTTCTAGATAGGCTTAAAAGATGCTGTCAGTTGAATCGATTAGACTTCTGGGTGGAGGGTTTGGTCGGTTTATCTCCCTGGGAGTTGCTTACGATTGCGATCGTAGACTTCGTAGAGACGTTTGAGAACTTCGATCGGGATGCCTGCGGCAGGAATGAGAAGATACCTGGCGATTAAAATCGCTTCTTTAGCACACTTCGTTCTTGTAGCCCCGTTGCCGAAGGCTCTTGCGAAGCTAATAGCAGTCGGAGGGCATCCATGATTTGTGCAGGAAGTCTAGTGATCTCGATTTGGGGAGTCTCTTCAGTCATCAATGCCATCCCACAGTTGGGAGATGGGGAGAACCTTGCCTGCTTGGGCTTGCTGAAGGGAAAGGCGAAGGCTGGCAAGAATGAGTTCGTCTGGGTCGTCGTCAGGATCGCTGGGAGCGGTTAGGATGCCTCGATCGACGAGAATTTGATAGAAGTCATCAACCTCTATTTCAATGACTTGAGCCGCTTGCTCAATGAGTAGGATTTTTTGCTGGAAGAGGGCAACTGCGACTTCTTGGCGAAGGTCTGCTTCTGTGAGAGATAGGTTATCGGGCAGGTTGATGATAACTTGCATGGTTTTGGCTCTTGGTCTGGTGCAATGTCCCTATTTCACATCTTCGCTTACGCCTTCGAGGAATGCAATTGCGCCTTTTGCCCAAACGTTACTTTCTGCGAAGTGTTCGCCGACCTTTACACCTGCTTTTTTGCTTCCATTCCAGAGTCGTTTGAGGTTGAGGAAGTTTTGCCAACGAGCGGGGGGCAGTTGCTTTGCTTGGACGGCGATAATCTGAGCGGCAGTTTCGGGAGTGGTGACGGTGGGATAGTAGGTTTGGAGATCGGTGAGGAAGGTTTGGAAGTCAGTGAGAAGAATCTCGAAGGTTTGCTCGGTAGTGTTGTTTTGAGTTTCGATATAGGTATCGACTTGCTCAAAGATTTGAACTTTTTGAGCGTTTGGGAAGTTGTATTTGGAACTATTTGTCATTTGATTCTGAGGTATTTTCTAGGGTGAAAGTTTCGCGCTGTGCTGAACTCTTTTCTGATAGGTTGAATTGAGCCTCAGCACGAGTGATGATTTCCTGGACTTCATCGTCGGTAATATCGGATTTGTCCGATTTTGAATAGAGGGTAACGAGAAGGATCTGCGCTTCTGTTTTGAGATAGTAGATGATGCTGTAGCCGCCGCTTTTGCCTTTTTGAGCGTCGCTGTTTTTGACTCTGACTTTGAAGAGGGTGTAGGTCATACCGGGAATTTGATTTCCAGGCAGTTCACCAGATTCGAGTTGATTGATGATGGGTTGAATGTCAATCCGGATGCGGCGGTAGCGTTTGCCAAGTTGACGGACTTCATTTTCAAAGCGATCGCTAATTCTAACTTCGATGGGTGGATCAATCGACATCCATGCCTTCCCAGAGTTGAGAGATGGGTTTAGTTCTTCCAGCTAGGACATCTTGCCAACCTTGATAGAGTCCTTCTCGAATTTCTGCGATCGCGGTGTCGTCGGGGTCGTCTTCGGATTCAGAGACAAGTACAATGATGCGGACTCGACTGTTTCGAGCAAGGTTAAGGGGTTCGTCGAGGGTGAGTTGTCCATCTTCGGTAAGGGTTGCGGTGGTTTCGATCGCTCTCATCGTGAATTTTCCTGAGTTTGGGTTTCGAGTTGGATGGATGGAAAGTGTACTTCTATGATGACGGGTCTTTGGATGGAGATTCGTGGTATCGATCGACGTTTTCAAAGATTTTGACTTCGGTGGCGTTGGGGAAGTGGTGGATTGTGGTGGAAGAGCGATCGCTCGAGAAGCAAGCTTAATCATTAATTTAGAAATGCGCTCTAACGAGAAATTAAGGATTTCAGCCTCTTCTAAACACTGTCCAAACTGTGGAAAAGGAAGATCAACTTTGGATCGATCGAGTCTCTAGCAATTCTAAAATCTGGCCAAACTGAAACTGCCCCGCTAGCTTTCTCAAGGTGTGAGCCTCCTCTAAGGCGGTTGGCATCTGGTCTAAAAGTTGGAGGATTTGCTGATCATCGCAACAGTTTGCAGCTTGGTAGAGGTGTGCAGCGAGAATTGGGTCGATCGCCCCTATCTCAAAGGCTTTCTTGTGTATTTGGTTTTTTGGCTCTGATGCTTTCTGCGGATGCTGCCTTTGTTTGTCTGCGTAGAGATAGCGCACTCCCAGACATTGCGCGATCGCGGCAAACAGATCAGGCGCGCGCAGGGGCTTACTCAGAAAGGCATCGCACCCTGCCTCAAAAGCACGAACGCGATCGCGGTCTAAAATGCTCGCCGACAGCATGATAATTTTAGGTGTCGATTTCTCGAAGGTTTGCAGTTGTCGAATCTGCTGCGTAGCTTGAAGCCCGTCTGTCCCTGGCATCCAGAGATCCATGATCACGATGTGAGAATGCTGCTGCTGCCAAAGGGCGATCGCCTCTTGCCCGTTTGTTGCTTCTTGAATCGGCAGATTGAGCGGTTGTAGTTGGTGAATCAACAGGCTGCGATTGTCGGGTTGGTCGTCTACTACAAGGATGCGGTAGAGCGGTTGACCCGGAGCCAGCCCGATGACTTGGAGGTTGTTAGGAGGGCAGGGAGATAAAGGGGCGATCGCCTGGCGAATCGGTAATTCTACGGTAAAGCATGTACCTTGGCCCAAAGTACTGCGAACCAAGAGCCTGCCGCCCATTGCTTCGATAAACTTGCGGCTGATCGTTAACCCCAAGCCTGTGCCCTCACTGGCAGTTTTGCCCACGCGGGTTTGACCAAAGGCTTCAAAAATAGTGTCGAGATCGGCTAAATCGATGCCTACGCCAGTGTCTTCGATTTCAAAATAAAGAGCGGGGTCTTTGCCCGTGCTTTCTTGCCATTGCACTCGGAGCGTAACGCTGCCAGTTTCGGTAAACTTGATGGCATTGCCAACCAGGTTGAGTAGCACTTGGCGAAGTTTTCTTGCGTCAGCGGTGATGCCAGAAGGAATGCGGGAGCGATCGCAATTTTGAACTTGTAAAATCTTTTTAGCTTTCATGCCCGTTGGCCGTTAGCATTCCTTCAACGGTTTCTAAAAGTGTAGTCAGATCAACGTGGGTTTCGATTAATTCAATTTGCCCTGCCTCAATTTTTGAGAGATCAAGTACGTTGTTGATCAGTTCCAAAAGGTGTTCGCCACTGCGATTAATAATCTGTAAGTTTTTTCGTTGAGCGAGTGTTACTTCTGGTTCGTCTCGCATGAGTTGAGCAAAGCCTAGAATGGCATTCAACGGCGTTCGCAGTTCGTGGCTCATGTTGGCTAAGAAACTGGTTTTGGCGCGGTTGGCAGTTTCGGCGGCTTCTTTGGCGTGGGCGAGTTGCTGATTGGTTTGGGCCAGTTCGGCGGTGCGTTTGGCCACTTGGGCTTTAAGGGTGCGATTGTAGGCGGCGAGAAGGGCTTCAGCCTGTTTGCGATCGATAATATTTTGGAAGCAGACGATCGCCGCACAAATTTCTCCCTCAGCATCGACGATCGGCATGGCTCTAACCTCCAACGGAATCACCCCCCCATCTCGATGAATTTCTACATCTTCGACGGTGACGCTTTCGCCCTTGAGGGCGCGCAACACAGGTAATTGACCGATGGGATAGGGTAACTGTGTACTAGATTGAAACACACGACAGAGAATCGCCCACCGCTCAGACTCCGTTTCTTCGATGCCCTCTTGACCGAGTAGCTGAAGCGCTGTCTGATTGATGTAGGTGACTTTGTAGCTCGAATCGACTACGGCAATCCCCCGCAGGGGACGGTTTCCAAAAAACTTGCCAGGCGTTGTTCGCTGGCTTGCAATGCCTTAAAAGAGGCCTGCACCTGGATCGCCATCTGGTTGAAGGAGGTAGACAGGGAACCCAGTTCGTCTGAGCGATCGAGGTGAATTTGGTCATCGAATCGCCCAGCCGCGATGTCTTTGGCGGCTCGATCGAGGCGCGAAATGGGGAGTGTCACCCAGCGAGCCGTGCAGGCTCCGGTCAGGGTAGCAATGAGCAAGGCGATACTACACAGCCCGATCGTATGGCGTGTGTTGTGGTGAATTTGGGCCATAAAATCGCCCTCAGGAATCACCATAACCATCAGCCAATCGATCCCATGTTCGTTTCGCAACGGCCGAATTTGCACAAATTGACGTTCGCTATTTTGTGTGAATTCTATTTTTTGCTGATTTTGCAGGGTGCTGAAACTGGGGAACGATCGCTGCAAAGTCTGGGCGGTCGATCGAATCAACGGCACGTCGCTTTCGCTGGCCAGACGCTGGCGAAGGTTGCCCTGGGCATCTAGAAGAAACGGACTTTCGGGGGTTGAAGAAGCCACAATTAACCCAGAACGCTCGACCAAAAAGACTTTACCCTTGGGGCTGATGTTTAAGTTTGCCAGATATTTCTCAATGGACTGGAGCGCAAAACTAGAAGCAACTACGCCTCTCAGGTTTGCCTGGCGATCGTATATGGGTTGAGCGATGGTCATAGAGCTTGTACCCAGGGTAGCTCCTGGATAAATTGGACTCCAAATCGGTTGTCGGGCTTTTTGGGCGGCTTTATACCAGGGGTGGAGTCGGGCATCATAGCGTCTGGGTTCGGCGTTGAGGCGTTGAGTTCGCCGACCGATGGGATCGATCGCATAGTAAGTGCTCTGATAGTTGGTTTTTGAGTTGACAACTTTGATTTGCCAAGTGTTGTCTTTGCGAGTGACACCCAAAAACTCACCGCGCTGCTGAGCACTCAGGGAAACCCAACTAATTGAGTCAAGTTTTTGCATCTGCTGCCACAGAAAACGATCGCGACTTGGGCGAGTGACATTTAGATCCAGGGAGATGTCGCCTCGGTTGACAGCATCCACAGTGACTTGATTCAACAGTTCTGCCTTAGTAATGAAGCCAGTCAGGTAAAGATTGACGCGGTTGCCAATTTCTAGCTGCAACTGACCGATCAGGTTTTCGACGGTTTGCTGCCCGTTGCGAAAAGATAAATAGCCGACCAACCCAACCGCCACGACCACCTGCACCACAAAAGGAATCGTGAACACCACTAGCAAAGGTAACTTTAGCCCTGAATTTCGAGACAATAGAGGACGGGGAAGCGGTGACGACATCGTATTAGATGTTTCAGGAAAAATTAGCAAGCTGATTCTAGCCTACTGCCGTCAACCCTTAGAGAATGTTTGAAGCGCATAAAAAGCAGATCAGAAGCTACTCATGTTGCCCCTCCATCTTGCCTGCCCTACATAAAGTTCAGTTTTCGATCGACTGAGACTCTAAAATCGCAACTCTCAAGTCCAAAATTGTCTGAGATCACACTATGACGCTGACTCAAGTTTGGGGTTCTCTGCTGATATTTATTCTTTGTCCTCTCCTGGGTGGGTTGCCCCTGATTAGTTGGCTCACCTTTGCCCTCACTGCCAAGCGGCTGAGAAAACTAGGAACAGGCAATGTCAGCGTTTCAGCAGCCTTCTATCATGGGGGGCGGGTCGCTGGCATTTTGGCGGTCTTGTCGGAAGCATTGAAGGGAGTTTTAGCCGTCTTGCTGGCGCGAGCTTTTTTCCCTGCCCACCCTGAATGGGAGATAATTGCCCTGATCGCCCTGGTATTTGGGCGCTATACGATCGCCAAAGGAGCAGGCACAACCAATGTTGTCTGGGGCTATGTGGTACACGATGCGATCGCGGCTCTGCTAGTGTTCATCGTGGGCGGCATTGGGTTCACCATTTTGCGAGAAAAGCGGCAGGCACGCATCGCTATATTGATTCTATTTCCCCTGATGACGGCGCTGCTCCATCCTCAAGCGTCGGCTTTGATTGTCACCACGATCGCCTTAGGCTGCCTTCTAGGATGGATTTATCAGCAAATTCCTGATGACCTAAATCTCAAGTCTGAAGCGGCACAGCAGGAGTCTCAATCGATGTTTAAGTTTTTTCGAGGCGATCGCGCCTTCGTCTCCCTCGACCAATCTTTGCAGGCGCACAAGGCAGGGGCAAAAGCTGCCACCCTTGCCCACCTCAAGCAATTGGGGTATCCGGTTCCGGAGGGCTGGGTATTGTTTCCGGGCGACGACCCGCAGCCCTTGATTGAGCGGCTGCACCCTTCCTCGCAAGAACCTTGGGTTGTCAGGTCGTCCGCGATCGGAGAAGACTCGGAATCTGCATCGGCAGCAGGGCAATATACAACGATTTTGAATGTGACGCGATCGCAGGACTTGTTGCCCGCGATCGTTCAATGTTTGGCCTCCTACGATCAGCCGTCGGCGGTGCAATATCGGCGCGATCGTCATCTTCCCGATGCTGCAATGGTTGTGCTGATTCAGAAACAGATTCGCGGAGTGTTTTCGGGGGTGGCGTTTAGCCGAGATCCGATTCTCAGACAGGGGGAAATGGTGGCGATCGAAGCCCTACCTGGAGATGCTGCCCAGGTAGTTTCGGGGCAGGTGACTCCAGAGAGCTATCGCGTTCGGGTTCCTATTTCCTCAGCAGAAAGCTGGAATCTGCCCGACGACGTGACGCTAGAGATAGAAGGAACTGGCGCAACGCCGCCCCGACTGATCCAGCAGGTGGCATTTCTGGCGCGGCACTTAGAAACCCAGTTTCATGGACTTCCCCAAGACATCGAGTGGACGTTTGACGGCCAACATCTTTGGCTGCTGCAAGCCCGACCCATCACCACGCTCTTGCCGATCTGGACGCGCAAAATTGCGGCAGAAGTGATTCCGGGGGCGATTCGTCCACTGACCTGGTCGATCAATCGTCCGCTCACCTGTGGCGTGTGGGGCGACCTGTTTACCATCGTCCTGGGCGATCGCACCCAAGGATTAGATTTCACCGAAACCGCCACGCTGCACTATTCCCACGCCTATTTTAATGCGTCACTGTTGGGCAACTTGTTTCGCCGCATGGGTCTGCCCGCCGAAAGTTTGGAGTTTCTGACTAGAGGCGCAAAATTTAGCAAACCTCCCCTACAATCGACCCTGCAAAACCTACCCGGATTGCTGAAGCTACTCGGACGAGAACTGCGCCTAGAACAGGATTTTCGCCGCGACGATCGCCACAAATTTACACCGTTTCTCGCCCAGGCTGCCACCCATTCCCCGGTTGATCGGTCGGCTACAGACCTGCTGAGCCGCATTGATTTGATTTTAGACCTGCTCACGATCGCGACCTACTACAGCATTCTGGCTCCGTTGAGTGCGGCCCTGCGAAAGGCAATCCTGCGAGTGCCAGACGAGCGGATAGATCAGGGCGACACCCCAGAGGTGGCAGCGTTGCGAGAGTTGCAAGCGTTGGCAACTGAGGTAGAGGTGCGATCGGAAAATATCTTTGAGCAACTGGCTGAAGATGCGGATGGGCAAAGAATCTTGCAGCGATTTGATCAGATTTTGCAACGCTATGGCTACCTAAGTGAAGTGGGGACGGATATCGCAGTGGCAACCTGGCGAGAAAATCCGCAGCCTGTGCGAGAATTGTTTGCTCAATTTTGTCTCCATCCGCCGAGGGCGATCGTCCCATCGCGCCAAGATTCTGCCGTGCAGTCTCGCTTTCGCCTCAAGGGTCGGGTGACAGAGGTTTACAGTCGGCTGTTGGCAGAGTTGCGGGGCTGTTTTGTGGCGCTAGAAATCATGGGTTCGCAGCAGGGTTTTTGGGAGACGGGTGACATTTTCTTTTTGCAGTGGGCAGAAGTGCGGCAGGCATTTGTAGGGTCAGCAAGCCACGATCGCCTGCGTGAGATCGTGGCCCAACGCCGATCGCAGTTCCTCCAAGACTGTCAGCTTGCATCTGTTCCGGCGATCGTCTATGGCGACGATCCACCTTTGCCTGAGTTACAAAACTGGCCTTCTTCGCAGCAGGTGCAGGGTATTGGGGCGAGTCCGGGGCAGGTAGAGGGGCGGATCAAAGTGATGCGATCGCTGTCGATAGCGGCTGAGATCGATCGGCACACGATTTTGGTGGTTCCCTATACAGATTCGGGCTGGGCCCCGCTTCTAGCTAGGGCTGGGGGGCTGATCTCCGAGGTGGGGGGTCGGCTATCGCACGGGGCGATCGTGGCTCGCGAATACCGCATTCCGGCGGTGATGGATGTGCCCAACGCCACTAATCTATTTCACGATGGGCAAACGGTCCGCCTCAACGGGCAGCAAGGAACTGTAGAAATCTTGTAGCGCCTGACGATTTTAGAGGGGCGATTTGGGTGCGATCGAGTCTTGGCTCCATCCCGTTCCTAGTCTCTACAATCGCCCATCCAAAATCGCCTCAAATGCCTCAGTCTCCACCGATGCTAAGGCCACTGCCAAACACTTCGGCATTTTGGATGTTGATGCCACTCAAGGCTGCGCCAGAGGTGTTGGCGTTATAAAGTTTGGCATTGGCAAGGTTGGCGTTGGTCAGGTTTGCATAATCTAAACTTGCATTAGTCATGAAAGCACCCGTTAGGTTTGCATTTTTAAGGTTTGCACCCGTAAGATCTGCGCCCTCTAAGTTTGTGCCGACCAAGTTTGCGCCTTGCAGATTTGCGTTGCGAAGATCTGCACCCAGGAGGTGAACGCCGCTCAGATTTGCACCCGCCAGATTGCAACCCGAACATTCCCCTGTTTCGAGCAGTTTTCTGAGTGAGTTCATATCTTCTGCTTTGGCAGGAGTCGCCAGATAGAAGGTTACTAAAAGGGCTACCGCAGCGATCGTTTTGCGTTTCATAACTTTTATCCTCCAAATATTAGGTTCGGAGCGATTTAATAATCGCGTCTCTGAATCAAGTTTCTTTGAACCTCCTGGCAAACTTTAGTCAGGTTTACGTAAATCCAGCATTAACCACTTAGGTGTCCTAACTTAACCGAGAAGACGATCGAGAAACATCGCCCCAAAAGGATATGTCTCAAAGTCGATGGGCAGGTTTTTGGGAAAGGGATCTGCGAATCTGCCGTCTGTAGCGCTGGTGATGGTGCTGATCCTTACCCTTCTATTTTCGCACCCCTTCCGAATATCCACCTCATTTAGCAACGCCAGCTACGATTTTGGCAATTCAGCCAGAGGTCGGAGAGTCTTTCAGGAGGGCGATCGTCCTCTTTCGGGCGTAAGAATTTGTAATAAAAACGCTCATCAAATCAGACTAACGTAACAAAAGATGTGGCTTTTTAATCTTGAAAGCTTGATACGCCAGCAAACTTGTTTAGTGTTGGGAAGTTTTAGAATGAGCAGCAATTTAGCAACGAAACTCCGCGAGGGCACGAAAAAAGCGCATACGATGGCGGAGAACACAGGATTCATCTCTTGCTTCTTAAAAGGAACCGTTGAGAAGAATTCCTACCGCAAACTGGTCGCCAACCTCTATTTCGTCTACTCAGCGATGGAAGAAGAGATGCACAAGCACCGCAACCATCCTGTTCTCGGTAGCCTATATTTCCCAGAGCTAGACCGCAAAGCCAGCCTAGAGCAAGATCTTGCCTATTATTTTGGTGCAAATTGGAAGTCGGAAGCCGCCCCCTCCGAAGCTACAAAGCTCTACGTCCAGCGCATTCACGATATCTCCAAGACGCAGCCCGAACTGCTGATCGCTCACCTATACACCCGGTATATGGGTGATCTTTCGGGTGGGCAAATTCTCAAAAAAATTGCCCAAAATGCCATGAACCTCTCTGAGGAGGGGGGGTTGGCGTTTTACTCGTTTCCGCAGATTTCTGACGAAAAAGCATTCAAAAAAATGTATCGTCAGCGCTTAGATGAGGTTGCCGTTGATGAAGCAATGGACGATCGCATCGTGTCCGAAGCTAATGACGCTTTTGGTTTGAACATGAAAATGTTCCAGGAACTGGAAGGAAACTTGATTAAAGCGATCGGCATTCAGCTATTCAATCTGCTCACCCGCAAGCGCAATCGTGGCAGCACCGAACTCGTAACGGCTGAATAAGGGATCTGCGAGTTAATCATATACCACCCGCCAGGTTTCGACTCTGTTGAACCTTTAGCCGTCGAGGGTTGAGCAAAGTCGAGGGCTGAGCGAAGTCGAAACCCGATTCACTGGTATTTTATTTTCTTGCAAACCCCTAATTTCCTTTAGATTGATGATTGATCTGCAACGGCTCGATCGCCATAACCATTGGTAAACGTAGTACGTTATTTTGAATCCTGGAGGCTTGGTGGTTCCCCGATCATCAAGCTTTCAGGATTCCTAGTTTAGAAGGAGACAACATGGCGGCAAAAATTCCAGTCACGGTGATCACTGGCTTTTTGGGGAGCGGCAAAACAACGCTGATTCGCAACCTGCTGCAAAACAACCAGGGTCGGCGCATTGCAGTGCTCGTTAACGAATTTGGCGAACTGGGAATCGATGGCGATCTGTTGCGCTCCTGCGAGGTCTGCCCAGACGGTGAAGTTGAGCCGCAGTCTAATATCGTCGAACTGACGAATGGCTGCCTCTGTTGCACCGTGCAAGAAGAGTTTCTCCCCACCATGCTCGAACTGCTCAAACGTAGAGACAGCCTAGATTGCATTCTGATCGAAACCTCTGGATTGGCCCTACCCAAACCGTTGATCAAGGCGTTTCGCTGGCACGAAATTCGCAATGCTGCCACCGTAGATGGGGTGATCACCATTGTGGACTGTGAGGCCGTTTCTTCGGGCACGCTGGCGGCAGATTTGCAGGCGATCGCAGCCCAGCGCCAAGCCGACCCCAACCTAGATCACGAAACCCCCCTGCAAGAACTCTTTGAAGACCAATTAGCCTGTGCTGATCTGGTAATTCTCAACAAAACAGACCTGGTAGACGCAGAGACCCAGGCTCAGGTCAAAGCACTGGTGCAAAAGAACTGCCCCATGCTGTGAAGGTGGTTGCCAACGGACGCAACGGGGCAGGTCAACAAAAGAGCTAGACCCCAATCTACTGCTGGGTTTTAATGCGGCAGTTGAGGACAATTTAGCGGCGCGTCCCAGCCACCACGACTTTGAAGAAGAGCACGACCACGATGACGAAATTGACTCAACCCATGTCGTGATGGATCGATCGTTTGATCCCGAAAAGCTGAGGGCACAGCTAGAAACGCTCGTTCAGGAGCAAGAGATCTATCGAATCAAAGGATTTGTTGCCGTTCCTAACAAGTCGATGCGGCTGGTTTTGCAGGGAGTTGGGTCTCGGTTTGAGCAATTCTACGATCGCCCCTGGCAACCCGAAGAACCCAGACAAACGCGATTGGTTTTCATCGGACGAGATCTGAGCTTGCCGGCCATTAAATCTAAGTTAGCGGCTCTGGCTTAGACGACGAGGCTTGAAGGGGTTGCCCCTGGTCTACAAAGTCCGGTAGCTATCATACAGAGAAATCATGTTGAAGCGTCTGGGGGCATTCTCTTTCTCGATCCAGCCTGCTAACGCTTAGCAACTGGTCACTGCTCGTAACTGGTGAGAATCTACCAACCCATTTGTCATTCTTTCTCCCTTCCCCACGCCGAGCACTCCTACATCGCTTCGCCGCATTCATCCACTAGATAGCAGAGCGAGCGAAACCGCAGACCCACAAACTGCTCGTAAAGCGGATTGAGCTTGCACATGGGCGGAATGTGAGCCACGGTGCGACCCAATAGGTTGATGTCACGCTCAAACGGGCATTGAGCGGGGATCAGCTTGCAGATCAGGTGCGCTAGCTTGCGATCGCGGATCACGATCGCGTCCAGTTTTTGCCGGATTGGGTTCAAAAAATCGAAGCGGGGTTGAGGAGCACGATCGGTTTGCATAGATTGGAAACCGATATCAAAAGTCATTTCTGAGTGAGACATAAAAGCCACCTTGGTTATCTGTTGAAACTCGCCTTTTCTACGTCAATTGACTGAGTTTATAGCGATTTGTTGATTGATTTGCTGATTGATTTGGGGTTCGTTCTTTGTGCTTCACTACAAGATACACATTGAGAATTAGGTTTCCGTGAGAAGCAGATTAGAACTTCAGAACTTCTAATGAAGTTTTGATGAACCGAACTAAAGCAATGGCCAGAGAAAGCCTTCTCCGGTCAGGGTTTTCAGTTCTAGAAGCGGTAATCAAATTGAGAGTAAATTGCTTTGCTAACTCTATTAAAAAGACTTTTAGCCAAGCCATTCAGTACCCAAAAGCGTAAGTTTTTCTCTGGGATCAACTTCCACTCTCTCTTTAGACAGTAAGCTATACGAAATAGATTCCAAAAATATGCAAGTTGCTGTTAGCCTTTGTGATTTCCATCACAATATTGTTCTTTGATTAATAGCCGAGTGAATGGGAACTTTTGAGAAAAAGATTCGACTCTTGGTTGACTGACAAACTCAAAAGCCCCTCACCCCAACCCCTCGCCCGCTCTGGGAGAGGGGCTTTTAAATCTGGGTTTGTTCCGGCTTCCCTTCTCCCCTGGTGGGAGAAGGGATTGAGGGATGAGGAGAAAGATTTGTCAGTCAACCAGGATTCGACTCTGAGCAAAACTTCAAAGCCTGATTGCCAAACCTGATTGCCAAACCTGATTGCCAAACCTTTGAAAAAGGCTACAGTCCCAAATCTACGGCCACTCGATGGGCGCAGGCGAATCCTGAAAAGGCAACGGCATTGAGACCTTGCCCTGGGAAAGTGCTGTCGCCGACACAATAGAGATGGGCGATCGCCGTGCGGTTGAAGGGCATGGTCAACAGTCCGGGTAGCTTGCGCGAGGGAATCGGCCCATAGGTTCCGTTGTCGCGTCCCAAAAACGCCGATGGGTTCGCGGCGTGCCGACTTCCTCGAAGTCTAGAAATTGGTTAAGGTTGGGAAAGATTTGCTCTAAGCGATCGATGACTCGACTCGCCGCTGCCTCTTTCTTCGCTTCATAATCGCTCGGTGACAGGTCTTGCCAATGGCTGATCCAGCTAGGGGTGAAGGCGTGAATGATGTGATGGCCGTCGGGCGCAAGGCTGGGATCAAGCAGCGTAGGAATCGAGACAAAAATCGTACCTTGCTCGGTTTCCATGGTTTGCCAGTCTTCGAGCAAAATATGGTGACACTCGGTTTCTGCGGGTAGCGCCTCTGCCTTGACTCCGAGGTGCAAGCTCAAAAAGCTGGGCGACTGTTGATATCTTTGCTGCCATTTTTTCTCGGAAGCAGGCTTGCGATCGACGGGTAGCAATTTCTCAAACGTATCCCAGCGGGTGGCATTAGAAATAACCCGTTTGGCTCGGTAGACTTCGCCAGAAGCCAGCTTTACGCCTGTGGCTCGTCCATTCTCGATTAAAATTTCTGTAACCCTGGCTTTATATTGAATCTGTCCGCCTGCTTTTTCTAGCCCTTCTACCAGTTTCTCGGCAATCTGGCCCACGCCCCCTTTGGGATAGTTGATGCCGCCATAGTGACGATCGCTAAACACCATGCCAGCGTTGATCATGGGCGTTTTGTCGGCGGGAACCACTGACCAAATGTAGCAATCTATGTCAATAAACTTCAGCAGTTCGGGATCGTGGATGAACCGTCGAGCGATGTCGCCCACGTTTTGGGGCAGATATTTGACCAAACCCAGACAGGCTAAAGGGTGCTGAAAAAATACCCGCGTCAGGTAGCCAAGCTCCTCCAAGGAGAGCAGATCCATGACGTTGAGGCAGTTAAACACCTTCCAGCATTCGTCGTAAAACTGACGAATGCCCTTGCGCTCGTGGGGAAAGCGATCGCCCAATTCTTGCAAAAACTTCTCATAATCTTTATGAACCTTCAGTTCTAGCCCGTTTGGCAGATGATAGTGAATCTGCACTGGGTCGGCAACTGTTTCGATCTGGATGTTGACGGCTTCTAGGGCACGAGTCAGCAAATTGGTTGTGCCTTGCTCACCAAAACCAAAAATCATTGATGCGCCCACATCAAAGCGATATCCTGCCCGATCAAAGTATCCTGCGCTGCCCCCCGGAATGAGATACCGTTCTAGCACCAGGACGCTTGCCCCTTTGGCTGCGAGTTGCGTAGCCGTCACCAAGCCGCCGATGCCCGACCCAATGACGATCGCATCATAGTCTGTCTGAGCGGAGGGGAGCGATCGGGCAGATAAGCTAACCATGAACCTTGAAGTAAACGTTACACTTCCCAGTGTATCGGAGTTAGGACGGTGCTTGAACCCTGATTGACTGACAAAACTCGAATCGCCCTCGTCAACCCTGCTCCCCAGGAAGAACGGAGCCAGAAGTCTGGTT
This sequence comes from Leptolyngbyaceae cyanobacterium CSU_1_3, assembly GCA_012034655.1. Lineage (GTDB taxonomy): Bacteria > Cyanobacteriota > Cyanobacteriia > Leptolyngbyales > Leptolyngbyaceae > JAAUOZ01. The sequence continues at coordinate 40,851 of JAAUOZ010000018.1, forward strand.
CCCTCTTTTTTGGGAGAGGGCGAGGGCGAATCTGACGGTTTATCCCTAGATTCAGCCCTAGACTCAGCAACGCCTCTTTACATCTGGCATTTTGGTTTCGTGCTTTCTAGCTCTTTGGACACCCGCAAGCCCCTAGATGTCTAGGTCAGTCAGGTTCATTTTCGGGCCGTAGGTTTCGATGAACTCGCGGCGCGGAGCCACACGATCGCCCATCAAGACGGTAAAGACACGATCGGCTTCGGCAGCGTCTTCGATTTCTACCCGCTTCAACGTCCGAGTTTCAGGATTCATAGTAGTATCCCAGAGTTGCTGAGGCATCATTTCGCCCAAACCCTTAAAGCGCTGAATCGTGTAGTTGGCGTTAGGCGGAAATTCAGCAATTCGAGCTTGGAGTTCGCGCTCACTATAGCAGTAGTAGTGATTGCGCCCTCGCTCTAGTTTGTAGAGCGGTGGGCAGGCGATGTAAACATAGCCCTGGTCAACCATCAAGCGTTGGTAGCGATAGAAGAAGGTGAGCAACAGGGTGCGAATGTGTGCGCCGTCTACGTCTGCGTCTGTCATGATTACGATGCGGTGATAGCGCAGTTGCGATGAATCGAATTCTTCGCCTTTGATGCCCAGCCCCAAGGCCGTGATCAGCGCTTGAATCTCGGTGTTCTTGTAGATTTTTGCGTCGTCGGTTTTTTCGATGTTGAGAATCTTACCGCGCAGAGGCAAGATGGCCTGAAAGCGACGATCGCGCCCCTGCTTTGCACTACCGCCCGCAGAATCACCTTCCACAATGAAGATCTCGGATTCGCTGGGGTCGCGGGTGGCACAATCTGCCAATTTTCCAGGTAACGTCGAAGACTCCAACACTGATTTGCGGCGCACCAGTTCTCTAGCTCGACGGGCGGCTTCGGCGGCGTTGAAGGCCTGAATGGCTTTCTCCAAAATGGCATCAGCCACACTCGGACGAAACTCTAGATATTCGGTCAGCACTTCGCCGACGAGAGAATCGACAATTCCCCGCACTTCGGTGTTGCCTAGCTTTGTTTTGGTTTGTCCTTCAAATTCTGGGTCAGGAACTTTGACAGAAATAACACCCGTCAGCCCTTCGCGAATGTTCTCGCCGGCCAGGTTGGGTTCACCCTCTTTGATTTTGTTGCGTTTGCGGGCGATCGCGTTCAGAGTGCGCGTCAGGACGGCTTTGAGACCTTCTAAGTGCGTGCCGCCGTCGATCGTCCGAATGTTGTTGGCAAAGCCGAGAATATTGTCGGTATAGGCATCGACGCACCACTGGAGCGAGACTTCGACCTGCACATTGTTGCGCTCACCGTTCACGAAGATCACTTCTTCATGCAGGGGTTGCTTGTCGCGGTTCATATAGCTGATGTACTCGCGGATGCCGCCCTCGTAGTAGTAGGTCTCAACGTGGGGTTCGCCGTCTTTGAGGGCATCGGTGCGCCGATCGCTGAAGGTAATTTTTACGCCGCCGTTGAGGTAGGCTAATTCTCGCAGGCGACCGGCGATCGTAGAATAGTCGAACTCAATGCCATTTAAGAAGATGGTGTTGTCTGGCAAAAACGAAACCGAAGTGCCAGTGCGGTTTTCGGAAATAGGCTGAACTTGCAGCGTGCCGATGGCGATCCCGCGTTCAAATCTTTGAGTATGAACTTTCTTTTCGCGCCACACCGTAACTTCTACCCATTCTGACAGGGCGTTGACCACCGAAATACCCACCCCGTGTAGACCGCCGGAGACCTTGTAGCCGCCGCCGCCAAATTTGCCGCCCGCATGAAGAATGGTCATCACCGTTTCGAGGGCAGACTTGCCCGTGCGCGGGTGAATGTCGGTGGGGATGCCCCGCCCGTCGTCTGTGACGGAGACAGAACCGTCACCATTGAGGCTAACTTCGATATTTTTGCAATAACCTGCTAGCGCCTCATCGACCGAGTTGTCTACAACCTCGTAAACTAGGTGGTGAAGTCCGCGGGGCCCCGTACTGCCGATGTACATTCCCGGTCGCTTCCGGACAGGCTCAAGACCTTCGAGGACTTGAATCTGATCAGCACCGTAATTCGTTGTCATATTTGAAGCGCTCCGTTGGCAATCTGAAACTCTTTAGCTGTTTCAAGGACGAATTCTATAAAAATTTTAGCACAAATGGCTTGTGAACGATTTTTGAGCAGTTTCCTGCGGATTTTATGATGGGGGTGGATCAACCTATTTTGTCTGAAAAACCTGTGAGCGATCGCACAATTTCTTTGAGTAATACTCATGTACCATTTCTTATTATAGTCTGTGGGGCTACGGCAACGGGGAAGTCTGGGTTGGCGATTTCTCTGGCACAACGGCTCAATTCTGCCATTGTCAGCGCCGATTCGCGCCAAGTGTATCGAGAGTTTAGCATCGGAACTGCAAAACCGACGGTTGCCGAGCAAAAACAAGTTCCTCATTATCTGATCGATCTCTGTAACCCAACCGAAACCCTGACCCTGGCGGAATATCAGGAGCAAGCGCGCCGCTTGATTGAACCGATCGACAAAACCCCTCCTCAGGCTTCTTTATTAGTAGGTGGAACCGGGCTTTATATTAAGTCGATCGTGCAGGGGCTAAAAATTCCTAGAGTTGCGCCTCAGCCTGCGTTGCGATCGCAGTTGCAATCCCTCGGACAGGCTCAGATGTATGGGTTTTTGCAGCAGGTTGATCCGAAGGCGGCCGATCGCATTCATGCTCACGATCAGGTGAGAACGTTGAGAGCGCTAGAAGTGTTTTATGTCACGGGTCGGCCAATGTCTGAGCAGCAGGGAGAAGCACCGCCGACTTACCCGATTTTGCAGATCGGATTGGACTGTGCCGACGTAGAGGGGGGCGATCGGCGGATTCAACAGCGCACCGCCCAAATGATCGAGATCGGTTTTGAGGCAGAAGTGCGAATGCTGTGCGAAAAGTATGGTGAAGACCTGCCGCTGCTTGACACGCTTGGCTATCGTGAGATGAAACAATATTTGCGGGGTGACGTGTCCCTTGCTGAAGCGCAACGATCGATTGTTCTGCACACGCGTCAGTTTGCCAAACGCCAGCGTACCTGGTTTCGGGCTGATCCTAGAATTGAGTGGTTTGATGCCGATCGACCCGATTTGCTTGATCAAGTTTGGCAACAAATCCGCAATTTTGTGGATAATGAAATCGCCGATACCAACCTAAAAATTAATGAGCAGCGTTTCTGACATCACGGTGAAGACGATCGACGGCACAGACAAAAAACTGGCAGACTATGCGGGCAACGTTTTGCTGATCGTGAATGTGGCTTCTTACTGTGGCTATACGTCGCAATACAAAGGATTAGAGAAACTCAACCAAACCTACAAAGATCAAGGGCTGCGCGTGTTGGGCTTTCCGTGCAATGATTTTGGGGCGCAAGAACCCGGAACCAATGAGGAAATTGTGCAGTTTTGCGATCGCAATTATGGAGTCACTTTTCAATTGTTTGATAAGGTTCATGCTAAGGGTTCTGCTCAACATCCACTCTATAAAATGCTGACCAGTGGAGTGACTCCGCCTGGGGAGGTGAATTGGAATTTTGAAAAGTTTTTGATCAGCAAAACTGGAGATGTGATCGCTCGTTATGGTAGCGGTGTTACGCCTGATGCATCTGAGTTGACGGGCGCGATCGAGCGAGAATTAGCCAGGTAATAGCGCAGGTAATAGTCAGGTAATATTGTAGGCTTCTCGACCTTTGAGTAGAGACTTTAGACTGGTTGACTGATAAATTTCCTGCTCAATCAGATGACTTTTCTCAGCCAATCAGAACTCTAAATCTCTAGCTATACTTTATCAGGGCATAAAATTAAAGATTTTGGACGGGGTGCAGGGGTTCCACCCCTGGCTGGGCGCAGCCCCCACACCCCTTCTAAACCAAAATCTATAGGCTGACGCAGTATAGGTTTCGCGAAACGATCGGAGAAAGGGTGGCTTGAGGTTGCTCGATCTGTTGCACCATTCAA
>JAAUOZ010000193.1 GCA_012034655.1 Leptolyngbyaceae cyanobacterium CSU_1_3
GATATTATTTTCAAAGTTAGCTCTACACCTGACTTTGAAAAAATAGCTCAATTCTGAAACCGTAGAGCCTGTAAGCCTTTTGAAATCGTTCAAAAAAATGTCCGAAGTATTGATAGATAGCGAACTTCCCTCCCCAAGCGCTGTAGATACCGATCTTCTCATCCCTCATTCCTCTCGCGAAGCGTGCCAGAGGCAACCCCTCATCCTTCACCCCTCATCCCTCCCCTTGCTCTATGTTTTCACGCCTCGTCCAAACTAGCTCTCGCCAAGGTGAAATTGTCGAAGTTGTATTCAGAAACGGCTGGGACTATATGCGGCGACTGCTCACCGGGGGAAAGGTTGATGAACCCAAACTACCGCCTCCCGCTGTGCTAAGAAATATTCTGGTTGATTTGGGCCCGGTCTACATCAAACTGGGGCAACTTCTCAGCACTCGCCCCGACCTCTTGCCTTCTGAATATATCGAGTCGCTCTCGACCCTGCAAGCCGAAGTGCCTGCGGTCGATTGGGCAGAAATCGAAATTGTGATTCGGCAACAACTTCGATCGCCCCTAGAAGAAACCTTTGCCGCCATCAATTACCAACCCGTCGCAGCAGGCTCGATCGCCCAAACCCACCGTGCCACCCTCAAAGATGGTCGAGAAGTGGCCCTCAAGGTGCAGCGTCCGGGGTTAGAGGTTGTGATCGAGCAGGACATTGCCCTGATCCGACTGGTGGCGCGGCTCGTCGCCCAAACCGATTTTGGGCAATACTACGACATTGTTTCGCTTGCCGAAGAATTTGCCCAGGCCCTGCGGATTGAACTCGACTTTACCCAGGAAGCCAGCTACACCGACCAACTCAAGAGCAACCTGGCGACTACCCGTTGGTTTGACCCTGCCCGAATTACGGTTCCTCAAATTTATTGGGAAGTGACGACCAGTAAGCTGTTGGTGATGGAGTGGTTAGATGGGGTTCCGTTGCTGTCTGCCAACTTTGGAGGGGTGGCGTATGAGGGAGATGCAGATCGAGAGCGCGAAGAAATTTCGACGTTGCTGCTGCGAGCGTTTTTTCAGCAAATCTGTCTAGACGGCTTCTTTCATGCCGATCCGCATCCTGGTAATCTTTTCTATCTCAGCGATGGGCGAGTTGCCCTGCTCGACTGCGGCATGATGGGGCGGCTCGATCCTCGCACTCAACAAATTTTGCTCGAACTCGTGCTGTCGATCGTCAATCTTGATGCCCAGCGCTGTACCCAGTTAGTGCTGCAACTTGCCCCGCCTACCCAATCGATCAACCGCCTCAAACTAGAAAGTGAGTTCGATCGCTTGCTGCGCCGATACTACAGCATGAACATCTCCCAGGTAAACTTCAGCAAACTGGTGTACGAAGTTCTGCAAGTGGCGCGGAGTAATAAGATTCGCATTCCTGGCAACTTGGGGCTGTGTGCTAAGGCGATCGCCAACCTCGAAGGCATTGCGCGAACCCTTGATCCTAACTTCAACATCCCCAACAAGATTCGCCCGATGATGACGGAGGTGTTTCAGCGTCAAATCGTGGGAGAGGCTCCTTTGGCTGCGCTGTTGAGAACGGTGTTGGATGTGAAAAATCTCTCGTTGCAGTCGCCCCGCCAGGTTGAGATGCTGCTCGATCGCATCACGTCAGAGACCTTGCAGTGGAATTTTTCGCTCCGCGAATTAGAACCTGTGCGGCGAACGATCGATGCTTCTGCCAATCGGCTGTCTTTTAGCGTGGTGGTGGGTTCGCTGATCATTGGGGCGGCAATTATTTCTGCAAATACCCAATTGAGCCAGGTCTATTGGCTAAGTGATGCGCTGTTTGCGGCGGCGAGTTTTTTGGGCTTGTGGCTGGTGGTGAGTATTTTACGATCGGGCCATCTCCGCTAGGGCAAGACAGAATCAAAGTATTCGCGGTAATGGAGGATTCTTCGAGCCTTGGTTTCTAGTCAGATCACAAATCTCAGAGCTTTTCAGAGTAAAGCTCTCAACCCTTAAACCAGAATTTTTCAAGGGCTGAGAGCCACTGCTGGACAATGTTTCTTCGAGCGTCTAGAGAAGTCACCGTCAACGGGTTATGGGGTCTTCTCTACATCGTTCTGGACTGGCTATTATTGCCTCCGTCGATAGTTTACGGTCATGAAGGAATGCCACTGCCCGTCTTCGCCTAGCATCTGGGAGGTTACTATCCGATGATCATCACTCTTGAACTCGATCGCATCTCGGTACTTTGCCATCTTTTCGTCGCCCGTCATTGAGGGCCCATCAGAATTGAGCGTCAGTACAGTTTCAGAGGCATCCAGTTCGCCCTCATATAGCCACAGGTGAGACATCATTGAGCCAACCCATGTGCCGACGTAGCACTGTTTCTGCGGATCATAGCCGAGGGTGATCATTGTCGTTGCCAAGCCGACCACAGGGCATTTCGCCCTGCCCTTCCGCCAGAACCCAGAGTCCGTCGATCGATCCGCTTTGCTGTGCCCCAAGGAAACGCACACTTTCCGTTCCCGTTGCTTTTGCAGGTGGCTGATCTTTCCCCATGATTGCCTCTGTTTCATAGTCCCACTCACCGACAAGCTTGTGGAGCCACTGATGTTCTTTCTGGGCTTCAAGGTGCATTGTGCTTTGCGTGGGTGTTTGTATTTGTGCTTGTGTGATTTCCATTGCTTTCTCTCCTTTCTAGGTGGAAATAAGGTTTGGTTTATGCAACAGTTTGATCACAGTTGATCATCCACGGTGTCCCAAATTGATCGACCAGCATCCCAAAACGTTCAGCCCAAAAGGTTTGCTGAATCGGCATTTGCACAGTTCCGTTTTCTGCCAATGTGTGAAAAATACGTTCTGCTTTTACCGGGTCATTGATGCCGATCGAGACAGAGAAACCTTTTGGTTCTTCAAACAACATTCCAGGTGGGTTGTCAGATCCCATCAATACCGCGTTGTCTACTGTAAGCTGAGTGTGCATGATCTTGTGATGCCATTCAGGCGGAGTTTGGTCTGCCATGGGCGAATTCCCGTAGGTCATGCTCTCGTCGATTTTGCCGCCCAAACACTGCTCGTAGAACTTAAATGCAGCCTCACATTGCCCATTAAAACTGAGATAAGAATTCAGTTGCATTGTACCCTCCTTAGTGATAAACCATTGCAGAATGCGATTAGGACGAAGTGCAACTCCGAAGGAACCGCTTACAAGAATGGCAAGTGTTAAAGCCTGCGGTAGTATCTACATCTTAGTAGTACTTAAATACTATTATCCTCAATTTGTTGATGGGTGAGTCTTTTTCTTAAGAAAAAGACATAAAGCCTTGAGCCAATCAATAAACGGAGTCGTTCATTGTCTTATTAACTTGGCAACTAAAGATCTGATCTGTGGGAGATCAACTTGAAAGGCTCCTTTCACTTGTTGCTCTATGTCTTAGACCAAGCACGATGTAATGCTAGTTCTCACCTGGATGTAGAGCCATTGCCGTAACTTTTCTTGCGCTTTATAGCTTATAGCTCTCGATTTTCAAAGCAGTTCTAATGTGCGATCGTCTAGCTTCAGGAATTCTGTAACTGCTCAGCCATTGCTTGAATGCGGTCTTCTTGTGCTCTCAGTTCGGGAGTGAGTGCTTCACCAAAATCCTCTGCTGTGAAGATGGGACGGATTTCAACTTCAGATTCTTCTGGCATGGGGTTGGGGCAGCGTCTTACCCAAGCGATCGCCTCTTCCATTGAGGCCACTTGCCAAATCCAGAAGCCCGCAATCAATTCTTTGGTCTCTGTAAATGGCCCATCGGTGACACTACGATTTGAGCCTGAAAACTTGACCCGCACACCTTTAGAACTCGGATGTAGTCCTTCACCTGCAAGTAAAATTCCAGCTTTGGCCAAGGCTTCATTGAATTGTCCCATTTCAGTCAGAAGTTGCTCACTCGGCATAGCGCCTGCTTCAGACTCTTGAGTTGCTTTGATCAGAACGATTACCTTCATGACAAATACTCCTAAGATTGATGATTTCTGAGTTGGTTTTCTGCGAATTTTTGAGCCTGCCCACTCTATTCAGCCGATGTTTGCACGAGTTCACTGATGGCTATCTTTTTCATTTGCAGCATGGCTGTCATGGCGTGTTGAGACTTTGTGGAATCGGCATCACTGATCATCTCCAGCAGAATGTTGGGGACAATTTGCCATGAAACACCGTATCGATCCTTGAGCCAGCCACACTGCTGTGCGGTTTCATCGCCGCCCGCAGAAAGTTTTTCCCAGTAGTAGTCCACTTCTTCTTGGTTCTGGCACTTCACTTGGAACGAAATGGCCTCATTAAATTTGAACATTGGCCCGCCGTTGAGGGCTGAAAATGCTTGTCCATTGAGTTCAAAGGCGACAGTCATGACGGTTCCGGCTGGCTTACCGTGAACCGCATATCCGGCCTCTCCATAATGCGTTATGTTGACAATCTTAGAATTGCTAAAGATCGCAGTATAAAACTCTGCTGCCTCTTTTGCTTGATCATCAAACCACAGGCATGGGCTGATTAGTTGAATGTTTTGCATGGTGTTTCTCCTAGGAATCCGGCATCCTTTGTTTGTGCATAGAACCGGGTTTCGGCTTCGCTCAACCCTCGCGCCGTTTGTGAGTTGATGTGAGTTGAGTGGTGGTGAAACTCACCTCATTTGTGTTTTTTGTTGCCAGGTTAATAGGAATCGGTGGGGAGTCCTGATAGTTCTACAACGGGACGAATTTCGATCGTTCCTTTACGAATGGTAGGAATGCGTTCAGCGATCGCGATCGCTGCATCCAGATCCTTGGCATTAATCAGAAAGTAACCGCCCAATTGTTCGTAAGTTTCTGCAAAAGGCCCATCGGTGAGCAGTCGTTTTCCATCCCGAACGCGCACACTGGTGGCAGTTGCGACCGAATGTAAGGGTGACGCATCAAGATATTGACCTTGCGCTTGGAGGTGGTGGGTCAGTTGAATTGATTCTACGTAGCAGTTTTCTCGTTCTTGCTCAGTCCATGCTGTTTCATCACTGTAGATCAGTAATAGGTATTTCATGATTTTCCTCCCGGCTGTTTCCTGCTGCTATCTAATAGTCGAACGGTAAAGCTCCAGATCGACATCAGCACAAAACTTTTTTTCAGCTTTTTTCAGTCCAGTTCTTGCAGCCGTTTTTCTAGAAATCGTCGCTCTGGTTCCTGCCGGACGATCGCCCGTGCCCGTTGATAAGCTGCTCTCGCCTCATCTGTTTTGCCCAGTCGGCGGCATAGATCTGCCCGTGCTGCATGGGCTAGATGATAGTCAGACAGATTCCCCTGCGCCAGAATATTGTCAATTAGTTGCAGTCCTGCTAATGCTCCATCCCGCATGGCTATTGCCACTGCTCGATTTAACTCAATTACTGGTGAAGGTTCGACTTGCACCAACACATCATATAAGGACACAATCTGTCCCCAATTGGTGTCAGCCGCCCTGAGCGCAGCAGCATGGACGGCGGCGATCGCTGCCTGAATGGTATACACCCCAATTTGGGGTGAGAGGAGCGCCTGCTCAACCCATGCTTTGCCCTCTGCGATCTGTTCTTGATGCCATAGAGAACGATCTTGATCTTCTAATAAAATGAGATCGCCCTCTGGGGACGATCGGGCAATCCGTCGAGACTCCTGCAACAACATGAGTGCAAGTAACCCCATGACTTCTGGATCGGGCAATAGATCCAACAATAACCGACCCAAGCGCAGGGCTTCTCCTGAAAGATCAGCCCGCGTTAAGGATGCCCCCGATGAGGCAGAATATCCTTCGTTAAACACTAGATAGATGACGGATAGAACTGCGTCTAATCGTTCAGGGAGAGCGGCGATCGCTGGCACTTCATAGGGGATACGCGCATCTCTAATTTTTGCTTTGCCGCGCACAATGCGTTGGGCGATCGTGGTCGGTGCAGTCAGGAAGGCACTAGCGATTTCCTCAGTTTTAAGACCACAAATTTCTCGTAAAGTCAGGGCAACTTGAGTACTTGTGGCTAGGGCGGGGTGGCAACAGGTGAAGATTAGGCGGAGGCGATCGTCTTCTAGTTCTGTGTCCTCGATCGCCGTGAGTGGATCAACCTCTAGATCCGATTGTTGGGCAAGTTCGGTGATTGAAGTGGTAAAACGGGTGCGACGGCGAATCGTATCGATGGCTTTGAACCGCCCTGTGGAGACTAGCCAGGCGCGAGGATTGGCGGGGATACCTTGCTTTGGCCACTGTTCTACGGCGGCGGCGAATGCTTCGTGCAGTGCTTCTTCTGCCAGGTCAAAATCGCCCAATCGTCGGATGAGGGTGGCGAAGACGCAGCGTGACTCAGTGCGGTAGAGATGCTTTACAACTTCACGGGTGGGTAAAGTGATGCTTTCATCCATAGCTGGCATTGCTAACTTGCGATCGCATTCATCTTAATCGATCGTTAGTGCCAAGGTGAGTAAGGTTGTGGCGGCGATCGCTGCCACAGTTCGCACATGGTTCCAAACTGTCCAATTGGTTAGGTAGTTTGCCCATAGTTTTGCGCCTTCGCTGCTCTCTGGTTGAGCGATCGCTAGCGCGTCATTGAGCGGTACATTGCAGGCGATCGTGACTCCGATCGCACCAATGAGGTAGAGCAGACTTCCCACTAGCAAATAGGCAGACCCTGGTTGATGCCACCTGAAGAGCGCAGAGACAGCCAGAAAGAGACAAGCTAAAGCTGTTCCAAGCAGGGCTATCATAAACAATGGCGTGATTGCCGTAATATTCATTGATTGCATTGCCGCAATTCCCTGCGATGGTTGAAGTCGAGCGAGTGCAGGCATCACAAAAGTCGAGAAAGCGAAAAAGACTCCCGCATTGAGTCCACAGCCGATCGCGGTCAGCAGTTTCAATGTGAAAAACGAGGAGTAACTAATTGCCATAAAACCTCCAGTTCAGGTTGCATTTCATTGACATCCTCCCGCCGCTAATCGGAATACCGATATAGCGATCGGCACAATGTTATTAGCTGAGCTTCAACAAGAGAGCATAGGACGCACGCTCTACATTGAGTCACTGGCAAATATATTAGCAGTACACTTAATCAGGCAATATACCGCTACTAAATCTCATCTGACTGTTTACGAAGGTGGATTGTCTCAGCGCCATCTTTCACAAGTGTTGGATTATATCCACGACCATCTAGAGCAAGACATTAAACTGGCCGATTTAGCAGCTTTGCTGAGCATGAGTCAGTTTCATTTCAGCCATTTGTTTAAGCAGGCGATCGGAACAACCCCTTACCAGTATTTGCTCCAACAACGAATCGAACGAGCAAAGCAATTGTTAAAAGATAGCAATCTCTCCATCATGGATATTGCTTTTCTGTGCGGGTTCAACAGCCACAGTCACTTAAGCAAACAGTTTAGGCATCTGGCGGGCATCACACCAAAAGCTTACAGAGCGAGTTGGCGACCATGAACTATAGAGTGGCTCGACTAAAAGGCGTTGCTGATTCTCACTCTGAAAGTTGTCCACTGGGGTATCGTCCTCTGTCACCCGATCTGTAATGTCTGGAGCGCTAAAATCTAGCGTTTGCTGTGGTGTCATGGCTGTGTCACAGAAAACTTTTTCTCATGCTACTTCAAAATACAGAACCCAGCGAAAAGCCGAAGTTTTCTTGAATGAAGACGAGGATCGAGTGTGTAGATTAACTTGAGTGTTGTGATGTCACGAGAGAAAAAAGGCGTTGCACAATAGCTGCAATGAATTGGGGCTAAATCTGATGCAATGCCCTGAACGTGCTTCTAGTCATAACCGTAAGAACGACGGGACGAGAAGTAAACAAAATCACATTTGTGTTGATCGCCGTCAAACAGATCGAACCCCTCTAAAACACCGAAAATAGGCTCAGAAAGATTTTGACCGCGAACGATTCAAGGTGCGATCGTCGATGAGATTGAAGCGTGATATGGCAGTGTGAATTTGACGACGATCGCGCAATTTGCTGAAGAAGTTGGTATTCATCCGAGCGATCGCTTAACCGAAACTGCACAGCAAGGTAACTTGCAGGAGGCTGATTTACTAAAATTGCAACCTCACCTGCATCAACATTCAAATCAATGTTGGGGCTTGAAGAATTTCTTGAGTTAAATGGTTCTACAAATGATCACAAGTCGTGAAGACAAGCAAACTGCATATTTTATTTCAAAACCGTTACATTCGGACACTCAACCAAGAAACCCAATCCCCCCGGTGATAAGCTGACAAATGAATTCAAAACATTGATTGTAAAGAGGTCGAAATGGCGGGGACAACCCAGGTTCCACATTTATTAAGAGCAGCACGGGGAGAAGTACTGAACCGTCCCCCAGTTTGGATGATGCGGCAAGCCGGCCGCTACATGAAAGCCTATCGAGATCTGCGCGACAAATATCCTTCGTTTCGAGAACGATCCGAGATTCCCGAAGTGGCGATCGAAGTATCCTTACAACCCTGGAGAGCCTTTCAGCCCGACGGTGTAATTTTGTTCTCAGACATTGTTACCCCCCTACCAGGGCTAGGCATTGATATGGACATCGCTGAAGGCAAGGGGCCGATCATCGATGCACCCATCCGTACCCAAGCCCAGGTCGATAACCTGCGCCCCCTAGAACCTGAAGAATCGTTGCCCTTCATCAAGCCAATTCTGCAAGCACTCCGCGACGAAGTGGGCAATCGCTCTACCGTGTTGGGGTTTGTCGGCGCACCCTGGACTCTAGCCGCCTATAGCGTCGAGGGCAAAGGCTCAAAAACCTACTCGGTGATCAAGAACATGGCGTTCTCTGATCCGACCATTTTGCATCAGCTATTGGGCAAATTGGCAGATGCGATCGCGGTTTATACTCGCTATCAAATTGACTGCGGCGCACAAGTGGTGCAGATGTTTGACTCGTGGGCCGGGCAGCTTAGCCCCCAAGATTACGACATCTTTGCCCTGCCCTATCAGCAGCGCGTCTTCCGCCAGGTTAAAGAAACCCACCCCGATACCCCGTTGATTCTCTTAGTCAGCGGTAGCGCAGGTGTGCTAGAACGGATGGGCAAATCGGGCGCAGACATCATTAGCATCGACTGGTCAGTAGACATGGCAGATGCTCGATCGCGCCTCGGCAAAGACACCAAAGTGCAGGGCAACATCGATCCAGGGGTGCTGTTTGGCTCCAAAGAATTCATCCGCGATCGCATTCTCGACACGATCCACAAAGCGGGTAATCGCGGGCACATCCTCAACCTGGGTCATGGCATTCTGCCCCTGACACCCGAAGACAACGCAGCCTTCTTCTTTGAAACTGCCAAACAGGTTGACACGCTACTAGTCACATCTCATTAGAGAGTAGGGAGGAGGGAGAAAGGATGAAAAGGTTTAGGGGTATCGGTTTTAGGTATCTGGGTTTATTCTGTTATCTCATACGCTGGTAGACCCATCCCGATCGTTGACCCCTTACTCTCTCGTCCTCATTCCTCTCGCGTCGCGTGGCGTACCCAACCCCTCATCCCTCATCTCTCTCCCATGACTTCAAAGCGAATCTTCGTGACGGGTGCAAGTGGTTGCATTGGTCACTACATTGCTGAAACCCTGATTCAAGAAACCGAGCATGAATTGTTCTTGATGGTCAGAAACCCTGACAAACTCAAGTTTGACGTTCATGCCCGCCCCGGTGTCACGATGATTCGATCCGATCTGCGCGACATAGAACAACACGCAAACTTACTTAAAACGATCGACTGTGCCATTCTCACAGCCACGGCCTGGGGCGGAGATGAGGTGCATGAGGTGAATGTGCTCAGCACCCTGCGACTGATGGAGCTACTCGATCCGGAGGTTTGTCAGCAGGTGATCTATTTCTCGACGGCCAGCGTGCTCGATCGCAACAATCAATTACTCAAAGAAGCAGGCGAGTTTGGCACAGACTATGTGCGATCGAAATATGCTTGCTTTAGCGAACTATCGAAGCTGGCGATCGCGCCCAAGATTACGGCGCTGTTTCCCACTTTGGTGTTTGGTGGGGGCGATCGCTATCCCTATTCTCACCTGTCATCCGGAATCGGCGAAGTCGTAAGGTGGACGAAGATCATTCGTTTTTTAGATGCCGATGGTAGCTTTCACTTTGTGCATGGCCAAGACATTGCTAGCGTGGTCAAGCATCTCGTCGAGAATCCTCCGATCGAGGTGGGCCCGCGCAAGCTAGTTTTGGGTAACGAAAAAATGACGGTGAATCAGGCGATAGAAGAGACCTGTGCCTATCTGAGCCAAAAAATTTACTTTCGGATTCCGCTGTCTTTGTGGCTGGCTGATTTTTTCATTTTCTTGTTTCGCATTCAGATGGGTGAATGGGAGCGATTTTCACTCCACTATCGCCATTTCACCCACCAAAACCCCGTTACCCCCGCCACTTTTGGGCTGCCAACCTATTGCGCTACCCTCTACGACGTGATGAAATTGAGCGGCATTCCCCAAAAAAGATCGCAAGGAAAATAAACTATACTTTGTCAGGGCATAAAATTAAAGATTTTGGACGGGGTGCAGGGGTGGAACCCTGGCTGGCGCAGCCCCACACCCCTTCTA
>JAAUOZ010000194.1 GCA_012034655.1 Leptolyngbyaceae cyanobacterium CSU_1_3
TCCCAATTTGGGAGCAGGGGAACCGGACTCTTGCTCCCTCCTCCCAAGTTGGGAGAGGGCTGGGGTGAGGGCGAGACAACCTTGCAGTTGATGGCATGATTGAATCCACGTTGCTAACGGTCTGATGGATTCATTGTCTAGCTTGCTGGTGAATAGACGCAACTTTTTTTGAATCGCTTTTGCTTTATGGCTGAACTTCCTCTTACGCTGGATGACGCAATCGCCCAGGCGCAGACCGCAACTCAAGCGGCGATCGCTGCTGGGTACACCCGCCTCCAGGTCGAGCTTCTGTTTCCCGAACTCAAGCCTCTACCTGTGGCTGAGCAGTTTCTTCCTGCATTTGCCGACTGGGGATCGGGCCTCAAGGTGTTTTTCTCTGATGCGGGCATGGCGGCTCTGGCGAAGCGCGATTGGGGAGAGGTTCCGTTTCAGATTCGCAGCTTAGATGTGGCGGGCGCACGGCAAACTACGTCTGTTGAAGATCAAGTAGATGCCGCAGACCAGCTTTATATTTTTGTTGCGCCGAGTGCGGTCGAGGTTTCACCCGTTGAGCAAATTTGTAATGCGGCTGGGGGGCGGCCCATCGTGCTGTTCAATTCTCGCCTAGAGGATGTGTCTACGATCGGCATCGGCTATGCGGGTCGCCAACTTCGCCAGCGCTTTTTGGATACGATCGAGCCGTGCTATTACTTACGTCCGTTGGATGATCAGTCGGCGCTGCTACGCTGTTACCCTGATCCCTGGCAAGTTTGGCTTCAAACTGACGGGATATATCAGCGATCGCCGAAGTACCCGAAAAGCCTGACTCTGAGAAACTAGACGAAATTTTCTCTGCTGCAACGGGAACCCAGTCTCCACGGCAAGGTCTGCTGTCTGGGTTGCAACAGTTTCTCAGAGCTTTAGGAAGATAAAGTTTCTGAAGAAATCCTGTGATCTTTAATACTGCTCCTGTGAGTTCCGGAAAATGAGGGGGCATAATTGCAGGTATTAGCAAGTCATCCGTTGGTTGGCTCTTCAGCGTTGCACACTCATTACAAAGGTGTTGCGAAAGCGTTGCAGAGGTGTTGAATGTACCGTCTAGAGAGTTGATTTTTGTGACTCAGAAGTCAATTTGGGCAAGAGGTGCAGGTGTGGAGTAAGCAGTTTCATTTTTCCTTTAAGCTTCCGTTTAAACTCTCCGAGCAAGGCGATCGCATGACCCCCCTAAGTTCCCGTCGAATTATTATTGGTGATGTGCATGGTCATTACACTGGGCTGATGACGCTGTTGGATGCAGTCGCCCCTGGTGAAGATGATCAGGTTTATTTTTTGGGGGATCTGATCGATCGCGGCCCGCAGAGCGATCAGGTGGTTGAGTTTGTCAAAAATAGTTCCTACCAGTCTCTCTTGGGCAACCATGAACAACTTTTGCTCGAATCATTTCCCGATGGGCAAGTGTTTGCCCCGGCGCTGCAAGCCTGGTTACAGAGTGGTGGACGGGCTACTGTAACCAGCTATGGCAATTCTGGAATTTTACTCGAACACCTTGACTGGATGCGAACCTTGCCGACTCATTTAGATTTGGGTGATTTGTGGCTAGTTCATGCGGGGGTTCATCCTGATTTACCGATCGAAGCTCAAAGTTCACAAGAATTTTGCTGGATTCGCGAAGAGTTTCACGGTAGTGTTCGCCCTTATTTTGCCAACAAAACGATTATCACGGGTCACACAATCACCTTTACCTTTCCAGGGGTGATACCGGGAACGATCGCCCAAGGGCAGGGCTGGCTCGATATTGATACAGGTGCATATCATCCTAAGAGCGGCTGGCTGACAGCCTTGGATGTAGACCAGGGAAAAGTGATTCAGGCTAATGTCTACAATCAGACCGTGCGGACTTTGATGCTAGAAGAAGCCACAACCAGAGTTGAGCTAGGTCGGGTTTCTCGCAAGCAAGCGCTGAAGCTTTAAGAGGGATCGTGCCCAGAAGTCTCTAGAGTTGGCGCACAGAAGCGCTGAATAACGAAGCGAAAAACTCTAGCGAATTCACATTAAAACAAGAAGCCAGACTTTAGGCTAATTCCTGAAGTCTGGCTTCTTGCACGATCGATTTCAACCGCTAAGGAACGTGGATTCAATCATTCCGTCAACTGCAAGGTTGTCTCGCCCTCACCCCAGCCTCTCCCAAGTTGGGAGAGGGCAAGAGTCCGGTTTCCCCTTCTCCCAAGTTGGGAGAAGGGGTTAGGGGATGAGGGCAAAGATTTCGGCATTGAATGAATAAATCCACATCCCTAATCGTTCTAGGCATTAAAACCGCGTCACGATTTAGCGCTTGTTTTGCTCTTGTAGATATTGCCGCGTCTCGGCTCCGGGTGTGTAACCATAGCCAAAATTGGAAGTGTCGCTGTCTCCCACAATTTGAGGGGTCAGCATGACAATCACCTCCTGGCGGGTCTTGTTGCGGGTATTGCTTCTAAAGAGCGCCCCTAGAATTGGGATGTCTCCCAAGATTGGCACTTTGGTGACAGAAGACCGATCGCTCTCTTGAATAATTCCTGACAAAATCAGCGTTTGCCCGTCCCGAATCCGAATGGCCCCCGAC
The DNA here is from genome assembly GCA_012034655.1 of Leptolyngbyaceae cyanobacterium CSU_1_3. GTDB lineage: Bacteria > Cyanobacteriota > Cyanobacteriia > Leptolyngbyales > Leptolyngbyaceae > JAAUOZ01. The sequence continues at coordinate 2,582 of JAAUOZ010000194.1, forward strand.
TCAACGCTTCTACCTTGCACCAGGGTGATCGGGCCTTGAGTGGTTTGCACGGTGGCTCCGGGTGCGGAGACGATCGGGTTAACGCGGACGGTAATGAAGCCGTTGTCATCAATGCGATCGACCCGCAGATTGAGCGTCAAGCCGGCCTCTCGAATAATCGGCTCATCTACCAGGGTACTTTGGGTATTGTTGGTGCGCTCTGCGCGTCTAAAGCCACTAAAGATTTCCTGCGTGAGTTTAACCACCGAGGTTTCTCCATCCTGCACCACCACCGTTGGGTCAGAGAGCACCTTGGCACTTCCACTCGTTACGCTGGCCTGAAGACGAGCCAGAAACTTGCTGGGAAATTGAAACAGAGACGGTAAGCCAAACTCTACTTCGGTAGGACTAACATCCGTCACGCCAGGTGCATAAGGATTGTTGGCCGCCCCAAAGGGTGCGCGGGCATTGCGAATCGTAGCGCCTGTCCCAATGTTTGTGGTTGAGGGCGGCGAGAAAGGAGTTGAGGTGTTGGGGACATCCAGAAACGGCTCAAGCGTGCCCGTAGTAGCTGGGAAGATATTACCAGTCACAGGTTGCCCAGAGAGAGAGCCTGCCACTTCTGAAGCAGTGGGGGGTCGAAATTGCCCAAAGTTGAAGAGTGCGGTTCCCCGATCGACCGTAAAGAAGTTGTTGCCCACCCCAAAGGAGAAACTCGTGTTGAAATCATCCGTTTTGAGCAGGTTCACGTCTACGATTTTGACGTTGATAGCCACCTGGCGTTTGCGCGCATCGAGTTGGGTCAGCAGCCCGGTGGCGATTTCGACCTTGCGAGGAGAACCTGTGAGGGTGATGCTGTTGAGGCGATCGTTCGTCGCAACTGACAAACCTCTCAACACTAGGGGCCCCGTTCCCTCGGTAGCTCTCAGCGCCAAAATTGTTGGAGTCCGAATTTCAACGGTTCTCGCAGCGGCCCCTTCTCCGATCGTCTGAATCTGAATCTGCTCAAACGGCCGCTGAGTTTCAGCCCTTGGGTGGTCAGAAAAGCTGCCGCATCCGAAGAATTGACCTGGTTGAGACGAATGCTGCGGGAAATCACATTTCGAGCGTCATCTGGCAATCGTGGCCCAACAAAGATGGTTCGCCCTGCCCGATTTGCTTCTAAGCTGGCACATTGAGCACCCCCCCCTTGCCCCCCTTGAGTCGTCGCCGGAACACAAGCAATCCGCAACACGTAGTTAAAGACATCCTGCACCGATTCGTTCTCAATGTCGAGAGAAATGGTAGGGCCGCCCGATGTACGCCCTGCCGCACCCTGCCCCCCTGGTAGACCCGTCGAACTTTCACTAAACGCCAAATTTAGCCCTGCGGCACGGGCCAGCAGCGACAAGACCTCTCGCACGGGGGCATCTCTCAGCACCAAGCGCGGAATTCTTTCTGCTGTACCCAAATCGATCGTCGTCGCGGTCGTATCAATCTGAGACACTGACACTATCCCCCACAGGCGGCGGCACTGCCCTTCTTTGTAAAGGCGGCACGGGGGCGACGGGCACAGCAGGTGCACCCCCCGGTGGAATGGCAGGGTTGGGGGCAAGGGGAGCCACAGGTGTCGTTGAGGCAGGCGGAGCCGTCGGTCTAGCAGGAGTGGCTGGAGTTGTGGGCGCAGTCGGAACTTGAGCAACGGCCCCTCCCGTACTGCTAACGCTGAGAATGACTCCTTGAGCATTGCGGCTAGAAACCTGCCCGGTTGGGGTTCCGCTACCCTGACCAATCACGGTCACTTGCACCCCGTTGCCGGCCACTGGCGTAACCACGACCGAAGCAATCCCTGGTGCGGGGTTTGCTTGCTTGAAGGGGGCGCGAATCTGCGTATTAAAAACGTAAGCCGTCCAGGTGTTGCCCCGATTGACATTAAAGACTTGCGGCGGACGATCGCCCGGCTGCGTCTCCAACACCACATCAACCCCAGACTGAGTTGGGTTCAACCGCACATTAGTCACCTGAGTCGGGGCTGCTGAGGCAGGTAGACTGGCTAAAACGGCGATCGTTGTGGCAGCAAAACCACTGATTCTTTGAAATTCTTTCACGATGTTCACTCCTCCCTCAACAAAGATGACCTAGTTGAAGCGTTGATTAAGTTGGATAACTGGACAGGGAATAGGGTTTAACTGGGGCGTTAGGGCGAGGCCGCAGGGCTGGCAACCGGGGTCGGCTGGAGAGCTTTTTTGTCGGCCGCGTTGAGAGGCAACAGTGCCTCCATCTGAAAGCCAGTTGTAATCAGGGTATCAGGCTGGCAATTGGTCAGAAAGCGAATGTTACCGCCGGGCAACACTTCATACAGTCCGCCGCCTGTGCGGCTACGATCGCCGATCTGCACACTCAGATTTTTGACTAACAACAGCGATTGCAACCGCTCGATCGTTCTAAAAATCGACTGAGTTTGGTTGAAATTGCCCTGAAATTCGACGTTGATTGCCCGTCGCTTGAGTTTGCCGTTGATTGGCGCACCCAGAGAACTGTCTTGAATCACCTCCGCACCCTTGGGGTCGGGAGTAAACTTTTTCAGTTTTGCATCGGCAATCAGTGCGCCATAGGCATCTTCAAACTTGTTGTAGGCACTGATGTTGGCATACTGATCGCGAATCGCCGCCGGGCAGCCATTGAGTTTTGTGCGAGTTGCCGCCACTCTGCCAGCGTTGTTGCGTTCGATTAGCTGGTTGATGTCTAGCAGTAACGTATCGATCGTTCTTTCATTCGCAAATAAGGCATAAACTTGATCACGCTGCTGGTTGACCTGTGTTAATTTCTTCTTTGCATCAATGATCTGCTGCTTAACACTGGCCTGCTGCTTGAGTTGTTCACTCTTTTCTTTTACGGCAGCATCTAGCTCTTGAAACCTCTCCCACGCAGGGTTGACTAAATAGGCCCAGAGCGCCACTGCCCCCACCACGCCCGCAGTTGCCAGCAAAACTCCACTGACAACTGGCGTAATGGTGACTCCAAAGACTGTGGGGTAATTGGGACCCTGATCAAAGTCCGAGTCTTGCGGAATAAAATCTCCACTTGCCGTCATGGTTTAATCACTCCCTTTGCTTTGAGGGCTTCTATGCGGGTCACAAGTCCGACTGCACCTTTGCGCTCGATTTCGCGAATCAATTCGGATGCCGGAACATCATTCAGGGCAGTCTCAATAGAAAATTCGACCTGTGGGGGGAGCCGAGGCGGATCGATCGTCGCTCCCGTCCCGGCGGTGTTCAGCCCTGGCAGGTCAGGCAGTCTTAGGGTGCGTCTGTCTCCCAGCTTAGAATCGACCAGCTTGGTTTTGTCGCTCTGCAAGAAATTGGACTGCTGCAACGTCAAGATAAAGTCGTTGACATCATTAAATGAATTGGCGACTCCGGCAATTTGCACCACGCCCGAAACCGGCGGTGGAGGAGGCGCTCCGGCGGCAGGGGCAGGGGCAGGGGCATCTTTGGCAGCCACCTGTTTGATCGAGGTGACTTGCACCCCCGGCGGTAGCGATCGCGAATATCTTGTGCCATTGCCGACCAGGGTTTGATCTGGTTAAACACCGAAGCTAAGGCCTGAGTTTCTTCAGTCGTTTGCTTGATCTGCGTATTGATAGAAGCGAGTTCTTGCTTTTGCAGTTCAAGGTTGCCCAGTTGGCTGTCGAGGTCGGCTTGTTGGCGCTCTAGATCAGCAATCCGAGCTTGCAAGATTCCCCATAATGCCAGCATCATGACGGGAAAGAACACCCCGGCTGCGAGTCCCCAGTAGAGAGGGCGACGATCGCTGGCCGCAAAGGTGGGTTGTGCTCGACCGCCTCGTCGATTTTTGTCAGGCTTGAGATCGGGGCGATCGTTCAGAAAATTGATGTCTAGGCTATACATTTCACCATGCCTCCCGTAGTCCTAAACCCAACACTACGCCTAACCCTGGTCTTGCTGTCAGGGGAATATCTTGGGGCGTATCCAAGGAGAGGGCTGCCACTGGATCGACTTGATTGCAGGGCAGACTCAATCGCTGAGTAAAGAATTCGTCTAGCTGACCGATCGACGCACCGGGCCCCGCCAATAGCAGTTGGGCAACCTCCAGGTTTTCGCCCTGGTTGAGGTAAAAGTCGATCGATCGGCGCAGTTCGTCCGCCAATTCTCCGAGCACTCTGAGCATGGCGGCCGTTCCGGGGTTGGTTCCACCACTGGCGCGGGGGTTGCCCATTGTATCCATCGGATTGGTAGGAATCGTCATACCCTGAAGCAGGTCAATGCTGCGAGAGGGGGGCAGGTTCATGGCGCGAGATAGGGCGCTTTGAATTTGGAATGAGCCGATCGGCACGGTGCGAGAAAACTGCGGTACGCCGTCTACGGTGATGGAGATTTCGGTGCTTTCAAATTCAATATCGACCAGGGCAACGGCTTCTTGAGGGGCAAACTGCCGCAACTGATCGCGAATCGTGCGGATCAGCGAAAAACTGCTAATCTCTAACACATCGACTTGCAAACCAGCTTGCTGAAACGTGTTGATATATACGTCAGTGACTTCTTTGCGGGTGGCCACGAGCAGAACTTGCACTTTCTCAATGCCGTCTTCGTCAATGAAGAGTCCTAGCTTTTGATAGTCTACGTCTGCTTCTTCGCGCGGGAAGGGCAGATATAGCCCTGCTTCCTGGTTCAACACCATCGCTCGCAGTTCTCGATCGTCGAGTTCTGCGGGGACTGGGATAATTCTCGTGACTGTATCTCGACCACCCGGAACTGCCGTTGCTGCTTGCTTAACTTTGATTTTGTTGTCAGCAAGGGCCGTCTGAATTAGCTCAGACATGGCAGGTGGATCAACAATTTGCCCCTCTTGAAATACCCCGTCAGGTACGGGAACGGTTACGAAGCTGGCCAGTTTAAACCCCTGCCCCTGCTTACGTAACTGGGCGATATTGATGCGATCGGGGGCTAACTCTATGCCAACCCCTTTCGACTTTCTTGAAAAGAGACCTTTTAGACCGTTCACCACAGATTTGTTAGCCCATTTAGAAATAGTTTAGAAGCCCAGTTTACCCACAGAATTCGATACAAAACAGTCAGACGTTAATGTATAGTACACAATTTAATTGATCATGACTGCTTTGGAGACAAACTCGCAAACAAAGAGAATTGATTCAAAAAATTTATTGTACATTCAGCAAATAAATTTTGATTAACAACTTTAGCCTACCCTCCTTTGATGGCTGAACCAACGAAGTTAAGTCACGAACGTTTCTCCCTCAACTAATCTTATTTGTGTCGAAAGAAAAATGATGGCTTGAGGGTTAGATCAAGGGGTCGATCTCAGATTTGCACGCTTAAATATTGGCAAATTTGCCTTGATCAATCACTCTTCAGTGAATAGTACACGCTATTTCAAAAAACAGACGAACAATTCTTTTAACTTGTGGTAGTTCGAGTGAGAAGGGTCAAAAGACGAGACAGGGGGAGGAGATTATTACGATCGAGCTTTGAGCGATCGCAGGGCTAAGGAAGGGGAAGCGATCGATTAGCAACTGATTAGATTCACGATCGAAGAATTCAGAAGTTGGTAGCGGCTCGTCAGATGATTCAGGTCTTCACTTTTAGCTGAAGCTTAAGGAAAGGAAATAGCCTCTATATAAATACACAAATGGGATGTTGCGATCGCAACATCCCTGCGTAGCCTATCGATCTTTAATTTGCCAGCGATCGCTTTCTATCTTTTGAAGCAGGCGCGATCGTTTTCCCTGCTGATCCCTCATCTTCGACATTGTAGTGAGCGAGGAAAGATTAATCGGCAATGGCATCTAGTCGGATTTGACCAACAGCTAGTGCAGTTCGGCGGAAATAATTCGACAGTTCAGTGAGGTTTGGATGGGAAGCCTTAAAACTTCCAATTGAACGACTTTACCAATTTTGCAGAACTGAGGAATTATCTTCGCTTTACTGCACTAGGGTCGTCCGGCTCGTTGGCGCATTTGCTTGCTCAGACCCAGAGCCGGTTGATAATTGGGTTGAATTTGAAGGGCCTGGTCAACCGAGGCGATCGCTTCATCAAATCGTCGGAGATTCCAGAGGGCAACCCCTCGACTATTCCAGGCATCGACTAAGTTGGGCTTTCTACGGGTGGCTTGATCAAAAGCAACCAATGCCTCAGCCGGGCGGTTGAGTTGCAACAGGGCTGTGCCTTTATTGTTCCAGGCTTCTGCTAGATTGGGCTTGAGAGTGGTAGCTCGCTCATAGAGAATTAATGCTTCCTGATCCTGCTCTTGGCGATCGAGGGCATAGCCTTTACTCCACAGTGCTTCTGCATAGTTAGGATTTAACTTCAGGGCTGCATCACAGGCAGCGATCGCGGCGGTAAACTTCTCTAGCGTATTCAAGCTATAGCAGCGCCCCCAGTGAGCATCTGGAGATTTAGCATTGAGGGCGATCGCCTTTTCGTAAACATTTAATGCCTGTGCAAATTGCTTGCGTTCTCGTAACTGGTTTGCTTGAGTTAAGAGAGTCGCTGCCTGGGCTGTAGGGCCAGGAGAGGGCGAAAGAGCTACGGCGGCACGAGACAGCTTAGAGACAGAGGGTGACTGACCCATCGCCTCATAGGGCGGCAAAAGCTTGGAAAAGGACATCAATCCCCCAAGGAGTGCCAAACCTGCCAGGGGTAGTAGTAACTGTTTGCGAGGCTCCAGTCGTTTGAGTTGTGTCAGAGTAGACTGCCAGACTGTGTTTAGAAGGGTGAGAGGAATCGGCGACCCGACAGCCTGGTGGGGGTTCAGCACAGATTCCGTTCCCATTTGGCTGGGCTGCGAACGAGCAGGCGCTGGCTTGTCTGAAACACTCAAAGCGTCGGCTTTCCAGCGCAGGGTAGAGGCTTGGATGGGTGAGGTCGAAGTTGGCGAAGGCATCCCAGCCGCGATCGCCCACTGCTCGATCGCCGCCAGCGCTTCGGCTGCCTGAGCATAGCGAGCACGAAAATCGTAGCGAATCATGGTGTCTAGCACGGCTGCCAACCCGTCACTCACCTGGGGCGCTTCCTGCCGCCATAGAGTTTCCCCCGTGTCTGAGTCATCCGGTAGAAGTTTGGGTGACAGACCCGTCAGAGCATGAATGCCCACCATGCCAACCGCATACACATCACTACTAAACCGGGGAGTGCCCGCTAGCTGCTCGTTGGGCATGTACCCAGGTGTGCCGATCGCAATGGTCTGAGTGGCTCCCGATCGCGTAGAGGTCAACTGGGTGCTGACCTGCTTGACGGCTCCAAAATCGATCAGCACAAGGCGCTGGTCGGAGTGGCGACGCATCAGATTGGCTGGTTTGATGTCGCGGTGAATCACACCTTGCTGATGCACAAACCTCAGGATGCCGAGTAAGTCTTGCAGCAGAACCACAACTTGCGCTTCTGTCCACGGTTGTCCTGCGATCAATTCTTTGCTCAAAGTCTGACCGACCACTAACTCTTGGGCGAGGTAAAACTCTTGCTCATGCTCAAAGTGGGCTAGCAGTCGCGGAATCTGGTCATGACTGCCAAGCTGGTAGAGGGCTTGTGCTTCTGCGTCAAACAACCGCTTTGCGGTTTGTAGCCCTTCGGGGTCGGTGATTTGCGGTTGGAGCCGCTTGAGCACGCAGTGGGGATGCCCAGGTAGGTGCACGTCTTGGGCGATGAAGGTTTGACCGAACCCGCCTGCGCCCAATTGCTCGATTAGCTGGTAGCGCCCACCCAAAAGGGTTTCGGGTATTTCTGGTTGAGGGGGAGGGGAGACGCTCACGAGACTATTCATCCTGCAATGGAGTACCTTCTTGTTTCTTCTGCGATCGAACTGTGGGCATCAAGTAAACGGATTAGGACTTTACGATCGGGCACACCCTGACTCATTATAGATATCTCTTAAGAGATGTCCCATAGGGGATACAAAGTTCCCCTGGGCACGATCTGGTTTGAGCCGTTTAGAGTCTCAGCTAT
>JAAUOZ010000195.1 GCA_012034655.1 Leptolyngbyaceae cyanobacterium CSU_1_3
CTTCTCCCATTTGGGAGAAGGGGAACCCATTTTCTCCCCTCGCCCGCTCTGGGAGAGGGGTCGGGGGTGAGGGCTAATGGCAGGCATCTTACATTTAATTAAGTCTGTCTACTTAATTCCACCCTGCTACTTATCAGAGATTCCTTAACCCGGCGCTAACTCTTCTCGAATCACGTCGGTTAGTTGAGAGAGCCGAATCGGTTTCACCAGATATCGTCGTGCACCGAGTTTGAGCGCTCGTTGCTGATCGCGTTGAAAGGCATAGGCGGAAACCACAATCACAGGAACGCTGCGCCAGTCTTCTCGTTGGCGAATTTGTTCTAGCAAGGCATAGCCATCGATCGTCGGCAGTTTGAGATCCAGCAGGATGATTTGAGGCTGAAACTGTTCCATAATTGAGGCAAGCTGTGTTCCTTCAGCGAGAGAAAAGACAGTGTATCCGCAGTAGCTTAGATAGTCGCCCATCAATCTTCGGTTTGCTTCGTTATCTTCGATCAGTAAAATTCGGATTGGTGGGGAGCTTGATCCAGATTCTTGAATGCTTGTCATCGCGTATGCACCCTCGTTGACTATCATTTTTTGGTCAACCCTGTAAATTATGGGAGCGATTACCCGAAGGGAAACTTATTTTGTAGAGTGCCGCAAGGTCAGGTGATTTTTCATTATCCTGTATAAAATCTCACATCTTAAAGCTAGGATAACAACTCCCCTCACGATTTTGTGCTCATGTTGAGGATGCGGCAGTGCGATGTCTCTACCGAAATTTATTTTTGGTTGGATTTTACTTCTACGATCGCCCCTAACGGTTAATCAAAACTGCGATTGGGGGGTGATGCGGTTCTCCAAGCATGACCACAGAACACTGAATTTCTTGCGCTGCCTGGGTGGTGATGTCACTGATTGCCAATCCTCCAGCACTGGTGTGGCGACGAGAAGAGCGAAGAATCACCAAATCATGGGCCTTTGAGGCGTTGACGATTGCTCTTACTACTTCATCGTCTGGAAGGATTTGAATTTGCGGATCACAGGTAGGAGTGATTTTGTCTGCTAAGAGAGATATCTGAGATTGAATCCAGGCTATTTTGCTGGGAGAGGTGGTGCGATCGCATATATGTAATAGGGTCAGCCGCCCCTGATTTTCTGAAGCGAGAATCTGAGCAAATTTGAGTACGGCGATCGATTGCTGCGTCAGGTTTTCGATCGGAACCAAGATCCGCCGCAAATTGCTCGGTGAGTCGAGGAGCCGAGAAACCGCCACCGGACAGTGTGATGCCCACAGGACACTATCAATCAAGGTGCTAAACAGACGAATCGGCAGGCGCGATCGTCGCCCCCAGCCCATCACAACCAGGCTGGCCTTTTGTTCTCGACTGGCCCGGCTAATTCCCAAGGCAATATCGTCATCAATTCTTAATAGAGGATTTGCTGTCACCCGCAGTTGTTGGCTGACCTCGACGGCGCTAGCCAATAGAGCTTCGCTGCGGGCGATCGCCGTATCCAGCGGAGGGGCATCCATCTTAGCGTGGGCGTGGGCGATCGCGAGGGGAACGATTTGCCCTCCTTTGTGCCGAGCTAGCAGGGCAGACATTTCTAGTAAATAGGTCTCAGTGCGTGGGTTGTAAACCGGAACCACTACCACAAAAGCATCGTCGGTGCTGCCTGCCCATTCTGTTTGGGTTTCTGGGGCGATCGCGGTAGGGGTCGTCAGTCTGGAGGCAAATCGAGCCGTGAGAATCGGCCCCAAAATCGACGTGACGAGCATAAGCACAATTACGCCATTGAGAACGCCTTCGGTGAGCATTCCGGCGCGATATCCGACTAACGTTGCAGCCAGGGTTGCGGCCACCTGGGGCAAAGAGAGCGACCACATCGTCAGGGTTTCGATCCATTGATAGCCGTAGAACAGCTTTGCGAGCAAGGCGGCCCCCAACTTGCTGCCAATGAGTCCGAGGACGATCGTCACGGTCATCGTCAATAGCTGAGGCGAAGTTAGGCTTTGCACAAAGGCCGGAATCCGAATCAGCAGCCCCATATTCACAAAGAAAATGGGAATAAACAGCACACTGCCCACGAAAAAGACTTTTTCTTTGACGGGGCCATCTCCGACGACGCGATTGACCGCCAAACCCGATAGAAAGGCTCCGACAATTTTCTCAACGCCAATCAGTTGAGCACCCACGGCCGCCAAAAAACCGCCAACAGCACAAACAGAAACTGACTGCCTTCTTCTGCCCCCGATCGGCGAAAAAATTCTCGCCCGGCTCGCTCAAACCCAAACAGCACCACAATGCTGTAGAGGGTCAGCGACCCCAGCAGGGTGAGCAACTTGACCCACGTAAAGTCGCCTGCATGGATGCCGATGCAGATTGCTAAAACGAGCAAAGCGCCAATATCTGTGAAAATGGTTGCCCCGATCGTCACGGTGACTGCTTCATTGCCGACCACGCCGAGCCGGCTGATGATTGGGTAGGCCAGCAGGGTGTGCGACGCGAACAGGGAGCCAATCAAAATAGAAGCGTTCCAGTCAAACTCAAACCCTCGACCGACGATCGTGCCCGTAATCATGGGAACCAGAAACGTGAAACTGCCAAAGCCAATCGATCGATTTCTGGTTTTAAAGAACTGTTCTAGATCGACTTCTAGCCCCGCCACAAACATCAGGTAAACCAACCCAATATCTGAGAGCAGTTTCATCGTTTCAGACTCTGAACTGAGCACCTGTAGACCGTCTGCGCCCAGGGCGACCCCTGCCGCCAGCAAGCCGACCAAGCCAGGTAAGTGCAGCCGCTCAAATACGGAAGGAACAAACAAAATCACTGCTAGCAAAATCAGAAAGGAGACGATCGGTTCTCCATGCAGCGAATGAAAAACAAAATTCATGCAAACTTTAGGTAGGGCGGCAGATGCTGAATTGACCCATCGGAGTCAAACAAAATTTCATCAATATTAAACTTTGAGCCTTAAGAAATCTATCTAAAGGTGAATCTGGCTGAGAATAATTCGCAGGCGATCGTAGTCATCTTTGAGCAGCAAACTCAGGGTGCGCCCCGCTTGGACGAGCCAAGGGCGATCGGCTTTTCGCAGTTGATAAATCTCACGAATCGAGGCTGCCGTCAAGGCATCTACGGGTGCACCATTTACTTGCAGCAGCGTTCTCAAAAAGTCTAGCTGCTCGCTAAATTGGATCACCTCTTCGGGATCGCACTGGTACACCGCTTGGTGAATCTGAGGCGGGCGAGGCGGCAGATGTTGATAGAGGGCTGCCGAGCCGTTGCGCTTTTCGGGGTTGGGGCGGTAGCCGACGATCGCCGCTCGAAATTCTGTTTTGAGCATGGCAAAGATCTGTGGTTGCTGTTCTCGCAAATCTTCGAGAGACAGCCCCAGCGCTCTGGCACGGTGTACAGAATCGATCGGGCTAGTGGTTGCGTGATAGACCACCGCGTAGATCAAATTTCCCGATTCCTCATCTACAGATTTGACCCAGCTTCCAAAGGGCGGCATGACTGGGAAACTTAGATTTTCTGGCTCTAAACACTGGGCAAGGAATTCAGTGGTTGCCGTTTCGATCACCTCCGCAATGTGGTTAGAGGGTCGATTTTGGGCAGCAAATTGCGGGAGAGGAAGACGCATGGGGAGAGGGGAGGGACTTTCTGCGGTAGAGGCATGGGCGGGCTGGTGAGAATGAGAACCTTCCCACGCCTCACACCCTATCCCCTGATTTACTTAGCTGCTTTTTTCTTGGTCTCGACGATCGCGATCTCAGACATCCGAAAGGTGATGAGTTTATCCCAGTTGCCGCCCTCAAACAGAACTGCAACCTTGCCGTCGCTGACGCGCTGCACTAAACCCTGGAAACCGTAGTATGTATCATCAACGTTGGTAACACGAACCGCAGAACCTGGCAAAATCATAAGTTTTTGTTAGATGAGGTCTTCGTTAAGTCTACTAGCTAGTTATCGGTGGCAACATGCCTTTCCATGATTTTCAGATCATTTGGGTCGTGAGAGGGGCGATTTTAGAGTCTGGAACCCTGATGGAAGGATGGGTTTGACGGAGGATCGATCGCACTTAGGAATGTGGCTTAATGAATGCCGAGATTTTCGCCCTCATCCCCTAACCCTCTCCCAACTTGGGAAAGGGCTGGGGTGAGGGCGAGACAACCTTGCAGTAACTTTTTGGCTTGATATTCTGGCTCAAAACTTTAAGCGTTGGCGGAAGTTAGCCACGGACTCGACCAGCCCGATCGCCAAAAAATTCATCAACAGGGCGGCATTGCCATAGCTCAGCCAGGGTAGGGGAATGCCCGTCACGGGGGAAAGATTGATCGTCATGCCAATGTTGATCACGACCTGAAACACGATCATTGAGAACACCCCGATCGCCAACAGTGACCCAAAATCATCCTTAGCGTTTTGAGCAATGACCAGCAAGCGAAAACAAATCAACAAAAAAGTCAGCAAAACTGCCGCTGCCCCGACGAAGCCCAATTCTTCGCCGATCGCTGTGAAAATAAAATCGGTGTGCTGCTCAGGAATAAAATTTAACTGAGTCTGTGTGCCTCGATGTAACCCCCGTCCCCAAAGCTCTCCGGCTCCGATCGCAATGCGAGACTGAATCAGGTGATAGCCGCCGCCCAGGGGATCTTGATCGGGGTTCTCAAACATCAGAATGCGCTGTTTTTGGTAGTCTTTCAGCACATATTCCCACAGTACTCGTCCCAGTCCGCCTGCGATCAGATTAATCACCACAGGAACCAGAGTGCCGTAGGTCTCCCAGGGGAGGGTTCTCCAGGCGATCCAAGCGATGAGCAAGATCCAGGCGGCGATCGCGACGATGCCGTAGCCCCAAATCGGCAGCATGACATTAAACAAAATGGCAGAAATCACCGGAGAAACCAGCAACAGCAGCCAACCCGGCTTGGCATTGCCCCAATAGAGCATCCCCAGGGTGATCGAGCCAAATACCAGCGATGTACCGAGGTTGGGTTCTAGAAAGACCAATATCCAGGGCACACTGGCAACCAACAACACCCTTACCATCATGGGAATCGTGGCCGCCGATCGCTGATGCAACAGAGCCGCGATCGTGATGATGATCCCCAACTTGGCAAATTCTGAAGGTTGAATATTAAACCCAAACACGCTAATCCAGCGCTGCGCCCCCAGTTCTTCGCTCCCGATAAACATCACCAGCAGCAGCGAAAAATTGGTAATGCCATAGATCAACCATTTCCATTGCAGCAGTTGGTCATAGCGCCACCGAGCAATGAGCAATGCCAGCACCAGCCCAATGCTGCCGGTCAGCCAGTGCCGCCACCAATCTGCCCAGCCTGCATTTAACTCGACACTGCGAATCATAATGCCGCCGAGAATCGTCAGCGCGACGGGTGCGCCAAACAGCCACCAGTCTACTTCTTGCCAGGGTTGTAACCAATGTTTTAGTTGAACGGGTAAGAAGGATGATTTCCGGAACATAGAGAAAGGGTTGAGAGAGAAAGGATCAGCCGAGGCGAAGAGAACAGGTTGAACATCTTAGGAAATTTCTGGTCAACAAATGACCCGCTGTCTTCGACCTTATTCAGCCAGCTTGCGCCCTGAGCGGAGCCGAAGGGCAAAGGTCGGAGGTAAAATCTGGTTTAGAAATCGCCTTACATTTCTTGGCCATCTTACATTTTTCGCCTCTCATTCTCTAGGTCAGTGCGGCAACTGACACTTTAGCAGCAATCTGCTCGGCAATTGCCCTTAAGGCACGGGCGGAGGCACAGTCGGGATCAGCGACCACGATCGGTACGCCGCGATCGCCCCCTTCGCGCAACGGAATTTCTAGAGGCACACACCCTAGTAGGGGAACATCTAATTCTTGGGCAGTTTTTTCTCCGCCCGCAGAGCCAAAAATATCGTATTGACGATCGGGGCTATCAGGCGGAATGAAATAACTCATATTCTCAACGATGCCCAACACCGGAACGCCCAACTGTTGAAACATTTTGAGTCCTCGCCGAGAATCTGACAGCGCCACACTTTGGGGAGTCGTGACAATGACCGCACCCGCCATCGGCACTGCTTGGGCCAGGGTCAACTGTGCGTCTCCAGTGCCGGGGGGCATATCGACGATCAGATAATCCAAATCGCCCCAAGAAACCTGATAGAGAAACTGACGAATGACTCCATTCAGCATTGGCCCACGCCAAATGACGGGCTGATCTTTGTCGATCAAAAACCCCATTGAGACGAGCTTGACCCCATGATTGAAGGCGGGTTCGAGGATTTCCCCCTCCGCCCCCTGACGAACCGTGATGCCTGCCCCTTCTAAGCCCAGCATCATGGGGGCATTGGCCCATAGATATCTGCGTCAATCAGCCCAACGCTTGCCCCCGCTTGAGCCAGGGCCACAGCGACGTTGACCGCTACACTGCTTTTGCCGACTCCCCCTTTGCCACTGGAGATCGCGACGATATTTTTTACGCCATCGATGCCAGTGCGATCGGGCAAAGATTTTTGCTGCGGGGTCTCTGCGGTGACTTCGACATCAATTTTTTCGACACCGGGCAAGGTTTTGATGGCTCGTTCGCAATCTTCGACAATGAACTGACGCAACGGGCAGGCGGGAGTCGTCAGCACGAGGGTAAAGCTGACGGTTCCGGCTTCGATTTTGACATTGCGAATCATGTTCAATTCCACCAAACTTTTGCGAAGTTCGGGGTCTTGTACGGGTTTGAGGACTTCTAAAACTGAGTTGGCATCAAGCGTAAGCATTGTGTTCTCCGCCGCAGCGATCGAGTCATGGATTTTAGATCGATCTCGATCTTACCGCCAGGAGTGATTTGCTTTGCGCGATCGCCCATTCGTCCTTTGGAGATCTGAGTATTGCAAAGGGTATATTACACAAAGTCAAGCTACACAAAATCAAGCTACACAAAGTCAAGCTGGGCATTAGACCTGAGAGGTTAGAAGTCGAAGCAACCGCGATCGGGTGGCTGTAGGTTGCCAGCGATCGCCCCCTCTGCGGCCTGGGCCAAATCAGAAGCCACTCGCGCTGAATAGGGTCTGATCAACGACCAAATTAAAGGAGATAGCCAGCCTTGCAAAGTGACAGAGTAGGCGATACACGTACCGCAGACGGTGGATTTGATCTCATAGGTGACTCGTTCCTCAATGCCCGGCAGCGCCAAAATGCGAATACTCAGCAATTCTCGGTGATCGACCCGTTCGACAAAAATCCGAATCGGCAAAGGCCCCAACCGAGTCACCGCTTCATAAATCAGCCCTGGCTTGGCAACCAGCCCACGAGGAACATTGGTGCTGGCCAAAAGTGGATGCCAGGAAACATCGGCCAAATCGATAATCTTCTGCCACAGGGCATCTACCGAAGCTGTGCTGATCGTTTGATAGGTTCTGGCCAACGTGTGCTGCACGCGGCGACGTTTGCGCCGAAGAAATTTGAACGGAAGAAAATGGCTCATATTGATCATGGCGATCGCTCTCCTGCGCTCGACCCAACCGGGAATTAACTATCCTAGACCCGTCGGCTCACAAATTGCTATCTCCCTTCAGACTGCTGTTTAGCATACTCCCTTCCGTTGGGCGATCGAAAACTTCGACCCAGGCGCGGCTCCCAGACCGATCGACTCAAAATTGAGCCAATGTTAAAAATTATCAATCCATGAGTCGATACTCTCTCCCTTTGTCAAGAGTTCATAGAATTTAACAGTGGCTCAACCGCTTGAATTGACTAGAAAACAACCGTTTCCACTTCTGCTAGGGTGTTGGGGAAGCGTCACCATTCGCGATAGTCTGAATGAGTCTACTGAAGTAGATACGTCGTAATTCTAAAAATGACCTCTGCACCAAGTGACTTAAGCAAGTGATTTAAGCAAGCATTTTAAGAATTGTCATCGACTCAACTTCACGGCAACCGCAATCTTGATCACCCTTTGACCTAACCTTCCAGGGAACCTATGACGGCTTTTTCCACTGAAGTATCCACATCCCAAGCGTTTCCCCCATCCGATTCTCGTGAGCGAGTCAGCCATTGGATGAAATCCCTACAAAACAAGATTTGTCAGGGGCTAGAACAGCTAGACGGTGAAGGTAAGTTTCAACAAGACAACTGGGAACGGGCAGAAGGTGGCGGCGGACGATCGCGCGTCATGAAAGAAGGCCGAATTTTCGAGCAGGGCGGCGTTGGTTTCTCAGAAGTCTGGGGCAAAGACCTGCCCCCATCGATTTTGGTGCAGCGTCCCGAAGCGGCTGGCCACGGGTTCTACGCTACCGGAACCTCAATGGTGCTGCATCCCCGCAACCCTTACGTGCCTACGGTTCACCTCAACTATCGATATTTTGAGGCGGGCCCGGTTTGGTGGTTTGGGGGTGGCATCGATCTGACTCCCTATTACCCGTTTGCAGAGGATGCTCAGCACTTCCACGCTACCCTCAAAAATGCCTGTGATGCTCACCACTCCGAGTATTACAACACCTTCAAACTTTGGTGCGACGAATACTTCTATCTCAAGCATCGCGGCGAAACCCGTGGAATCGGGGGAATTTTCTTCGACTATCAAGACACCCAGGGTGTGCTCTATCCCATTTCCTATCCTGGCTCACAGATGGACACCGCCGCCGCGCAGCACAGTCAAGCGGTTGGGTCGGTGAAAGGACGCACCTGGGAAGACCTGTTTGCCTTTGTTCAAGACTGTGGCAATGCGTTCCTCCCGGCGTATGTGCCGATCGTTGAGCGTCGCAACGACATCGCCTACGGTGAGCACCAGCGCAATTTTCAACTCTACCGCCGCGGCCGCTACGTCGAATTTAACCTGGTGTACGATCGCGGCACAATTTTTGGGTTGCAAACCAACGGCCGCACCGAATCAATTTTGATGTCGCTGCCTCCAATGGTGCGTTGGGAATATGGCTATCAGCCTGAACCTGGTTCCCCCGAAGCCTCCCTCTATGACACCTTTCTAAAGCCCCAAGACTGGGTAAACTGGCGACCCAATTCCTAGGGGGCTGATAATTAGCAACGCCTCGCCTCCAGGCGATCGTACCCTAGCCCTAACCCTTCAAAGTTCAAACTAAGTTCAAACTATAAGTCCCTGGAGAAAGATGCATTAAATATCTTTCTTCAGGGACTTGTAATTTTCGGTAATATTGTATACCTTCAATAAGTCACGCAGTCACGATCGCGTTAGCAAATCGAGACCCGTGGGCATAAATGAACTGTGTTCGCCATTGAGGGCTTGCTGATACGTAGACAGCATTCGTCGATGATGAACCACTTAGTCATGGGTCTACGGGCAAAGCAATTCTTTTTGAAAGCTCCCGCAACATCGTGGCTTGGTTCTCCCAAAAATCAATCCAGATCTACAGCACGAGGAGATTCAATGGTTTACATGGAGCAGAAGTCAATCTATATGGAGCAAACAACCCACACGACCCAAGACGGCACGCCCGTGATTATTCTCACTCCTACGGGTCGGCTTGACATCACAACTGCATGGCAGTTTCGTCTCAAGCTGCAAGAATGCATCGCTAAACTTAGCCGTCATGTCGTTGTCAACCTGGGGCAAGTCAATTTTATTGATAGTTCTGGGCTAACTTCTCTCGTTGCCGGAATGCGCGATGCTGATAAAGTGAGAGGCAGTTTTCGCATTTGCAACGTGCATCCCGAAGCCAAGCTGGTGTTTGAGGTGACGATGATGGATTCTGTTTTCGAGATTTTCGACACCGAAGAAGAGGCACTCGAAGGGGTCCCTAGAGGGATTGCTAATTAGCAGCTTGGCGGAGGGATAAGGCATGAAAATGCTGAGTTGGGTCTTCTCAGGAACGGGTTCTCATGGTTTTGTAGTGGTAGAGTCAGTGGCAGCCTCTCCCTTCGGCGAAGCGGTTGAGAGTATAGTCTGTCGCCAGGCAAACTTTGGTAGAGGTGAGTCAGAAAGCTCACCCAAATTTGTTGGCACTGCCTCTATTTAGCTCTGCCCTAAGCTTTGTGACTAAAGTGATGTCAGAAAGCTCACCCAGATTTGTTGCCACTGCACCTTCAACTCTATCCAAAGCTTTGTGACTAAAGCTGGTGACAACTCAGTAACCCAAAAGCCCCGCTAGAGACGATCGAGCAGGGCTTAAATTTTTTGGATGAACTTCGCCATCCACGATGACGGCTAGGAGGTGGTTTAAACCTCCGTTGCTGCGGTTTCATCCCACCTGTGAATCAAAGTCCGGGCTAACGGTTGAATGCTCCCGAAGCCCGCAACAATCTCCGCGCTGGAATCTGCTACCCTTCTCAACAACGCCCCTCCTTCCTATCAAGAATCTTCGCAGTACTCCAACCATAGCTGAAAGCTTGGTTGGGGGTGTAGCGGAGCGCGACTGTAAGGAGCAAGGAATACAATCACACTACTGTTGTTGCCGTAATTGCCAACCGCTAGACTGATCGCATCACTTTGGTGACGACCCTTGCAGGATATCCATGACTGGACTCCGAGAGCAGAAC
>JAAUOZ010000196.1 GCA_012034655.1 Leptolyngbyaceae cyanobacterium CSU_1_3
AGACTGATTAGGCAATTTCTAAGAAAGATTTTACCTTTTGACCTGCGCCCTTCGACTTTGCTCAGGGAACAACCTGGCTGAGCGAAGTCGAAGACGGTGGGTAATTTGTTTGCTAGAAACCTCCTTAGACCTTTGCGTCTTCTTTGACGAGCTTGCCCCAGCCGAGATCTTTGAGAGACGTGTTGCGACGCAGAGGACGAGTCACCAGTTCGAGAATGTCACGGGCATTAGAGAAACCGTGGATCTGAGCAAAGGTAAATTCCACAGACCACTTGGTGTTGATGCCTCGTGCCTCAAGGGGATTGGCATGCGCCATACCCGTGATCACCAGATCGACTTCCAGATCTTTGATGCGCTGAATCTGATTGTAGTTGTCGGGCTTCTCGACGATCGTGGGCAGTGCAACGCCCATCTCGCGACAGGTTTTCTCCAACAGTTCCAATTCGGCGGCTTGATAGCGCTTGTCCATATAAGGAATGCCGATTTCGGGGCAGGTCATGCCGCAGCGAATCAGGAAGCGGGCCAGGGAGATTTCGAGTAGGTTGTCGCCCATAAAGAAGACCGACTTGCCACGAATGATTTGCAGATAGTCTTCAAGGCTGGCCCAGATTTGCGCTTCGCGATCGTCCAATCCTTTAGGTGTGATGCCGAGCACAGAGCAGATTTTCTCAATCCAGGCGCGAGTGCCATCGGGGCCGATCGGGAAGGGAGAGCCAATCAGTTTGCACTTACGGCGGCGCATCAAAGTAGTGGCAGTGCGCGAGAGGAAGGGGTTTACGCCAGAGACATAGTAGCCTTCTTCGATCACGGGCAGTTCGGTGTAGCGCTTAGACGGCAACCAACCGGAAACTTTGATGCCCTGTTTTTTGAGTTCTAACGTCAACTGAGTGACGACCGGATCGGGGAGAGAACCAAACAGCACTAGAGGCGTATGCTCGACATATTCAGATTCTGTGATGGCCACGTCTTCTTTTTTGCGTCCAAAATTGAGTAGTTTAGAAATCGCGTTGCGTTCTTCTTTCTCAGTTTCGGTGGTGGGCGCTTTTTCGGGGCAACGCTGGGCCATAGCAGCCAGAACAGTATCTTCGCCCTGGGTGAAGGCGTAATCTAAGCCATTGGCGCGGGCAGTGACGATCGGAATTCCCAGTTCTGCCTCTAGTTTGGGTGCGAGACCTTCTAGATCCATTTTGATGATCTCGGTGGTGCAGGTTCCGATCCAAACAATGACGCTGGGGTTGCGATCGCGCTTAATTTGCGTGCAGAGTCGCTTCAGTTCTTCGTAGTCGTTGAGTTGGGCAGAGATGTCACCTTCTTCGAGTTCGGCCATGGCGTAACGCGGCTCTGCGAAGATCATCACGCCCATCGCGTTTTGCAAAAAGTAGCCACAGGTCTTAGTGCCAATGACTAAGAAGAAGCTGTCTTCAATTTTTGGTAGAGCCACGCGACGCAGCTAATGGGGCAGAACGTGTGATAGTTGCCCGTTTCGCACTCAAAGTTTAGCGCTTGAGGTTTGGTGTCAGCGAGAGTCATTTTTTTCTTTTTAGGATTTTGTCATGGGTTCTGTAGAAGAGCGACCAGCTAAGTTTGGGTGCGTCCTGAGCCTTCGCAGTCTTCGTCTCTTTGGGGGGTGCGTGGCGCGATCGGGTAGGATCTGCTGCCCGCAGGGAGTAGCTTTACGTCTTCTAGGGCTGCTTTCACCTTGGCGAAGTGCTTAATTTCTTCATCGGGGTTAAAGTTTAGCCCCAGCGCGATCACGATGCGGTCTGGGTTGCTGTTGAGGTCTACGACAAGGGGCAGAAGGGTCGTGAGTTCGGGTTCTAAAATCGACAGGGCAGACAAAATGAAGCTAGAGGAAGGTCGCCGTTGACCTTCACAATTCACCCAAACGCCCAATCGATTTAGCCACAGACGATTCTCTTGGTAGTAGCCCAGCCACTTTTCTTTGAGAGATTGACGAAGATGCTCAATATTCACAAGTCACCTGACTAGTTCTGAGAGTTGAGGGTTGAACTTCGCTATTGTCTAACAACTCAAAACTCAAAACTACAAAATTCAAAACTCTCTTTAGACCTGGGCGGGTTAGACCATCATCAGATCGAGCTTTTCTTCTTCGGCTCTTGCTGGGGTGGGGTTGAGGTAGAAGTCGGAGAGGAGGGCGAAGAGATCGCGATCGGGTGAATCGTTGGGCACAACGCCTTCTGGGTTAGCCAAAATTTGGTCGGCAATATTCAGATAGTAGTCGCAGACGTAATTCAGCGAGGGGTCAGATTCTGCCATCTCAAAAAGAGTTTTGCCTTTGACGCGAGATACGCGGATGTCTTCGATTAGAGGCAAGACTTCTAGCACTGGCATCGGCACGGTATCGATATATTTGTCGATCAGATCGCGCTTGGCAGTGCGGTTGCCGATTAGCCCAGCGAGGCGTAGGGGATGGGTTCGGGCTTTTTCGCGGACGGAGGCGGCGATGCGATTGGCGGCAAACAGGGCATCGAAGCCGTTGTCGGTGACGATCATGCAGTAGTCGGCGTAGTTGAGGGGAGCCGCAAACCCACCGCAAACCACATCGCCCAGCACGTCAAACAAAATTACGTCATATTCGTCGAAGGCGTTCAATTCTTTCAGCAGTTTGACGGTTTCGCCCACCACATAGCCACCACAGCCTGCACCTGCCGGGGGGCCACCTGCTTCTACACAATCAACGCCGCCGTAGCCTTTGTAGATCACATCTTCGGGCCACACGTCTTCGTAGTGATAGTCCTTTTCTTGCAGGGTGTCGATGATTGTTGGGATCAAGAAGCCCGTGAGGGTGAAGGTGCTGTCGTGTTTGGGGTCGCAGCCGATCTGTAGCACCTTTTTGCCGCGTCGAGCCAGGGCGACTGAGATATTGCAGCTAGTGGTTGATTTGCCGATTCCGCCTTTTCCGTAAACTGCGAGTTTCACGATCGTTGTTCTCCTAAATATCGCTTGCTGAAGGTGGGAGAGCCAGAAGCTCAGAGTGCAAGGTCTAAAGTTCGTTTGGTCTGTAGAAGCATTATTGATGATGTTTTCGCAGATGGAAAGCGGTGAACACAATAATTAAGGTAGTAATCGCTTGCTAGAAAATGCCAGAGCGATCTTGAGAGGCTAAATCTGTGTAGAAACCGTCTCAGATTGATTTTTAGGCTTAAATCAGTTTTTATATTACTTATTTTATAAAAATCGGAACAAAACACAAACTATTGAGACGACTGAATTGATTTACGATCGTTCGACCTAATATCCTCAACGGCAAGGGATTCAGCGACTCTCCATCCAGATTTGGGCGGCTCAGATGAGAGGAAAAAAGGTTTAGGAGAGAATGGGGCGATCGTTCTAGGCAAAACCTGCCAGATTAATAAGAATCGTGAAATCTGCCAAAATTCGTAAAAAAAAGACACCCTGAGAAGGTGTCCGAACTGTGATTAGGATCGTGGATTGATGAATGCCGAGATCTTCTCCCTCATCCCCTAACCCCTGCTCCCAAGTTGAGAGCAGGAGAACCGGATTCTTTCTTGCTCCCCTCGCCCAGATTGGGAGAGCGGGGGGTGAGGGCAAATCCAAAACCCTACAGTTTATTTAATTCTCATTTCTAAGTGATTTTTCAACCCCTTAGAAATTTCTCACTCTTAACAGGTGCAACTATTTAAGGGCGATCGTGCCGGTTTTGGGTGAAGCTGCCGCCCGTGCAGGCTTGTAGTGCAGCCAAGTTCTCAGGAAATATTGCCAATTGTGAGGTTGGACAAAGTAATGCCGGAGTACACCCAAGCATTGCAGGCGATCGCCCCAGTTCAAATCACTTTGCAGAATGGCTCGCAAACAGGAAATCGACTGCCGCTCTAGCAGGGGCGTTTTTTTCTGAGAAGTCACCCCTTTGTGCCACTGCTCTCGTTCTTGCGCCGACCCCATTGAGGTCGATTGCTTCATGTGAAAGCGCCTCATAAAGAGAATTTCAGGGATTTCTGCAAACCGACCCTGCAATGTCAAAGCTGCCAGGGTAGCGCGATCGGACCCATAATGATTGGCCATTGGCCCTATTTTTCTCAAGGCGCTGGCGCGGATCAGCCCGAAAATCTCGTAGCACCAAAAAGACTGGAGGAGAATCCCTTGAAATCGCAGGGATGGTTGCGCTGAATCCAAATTGCGATCGCGGGGGTCGCATTTTGGAGGAATGGTATCTCCTTGCCAGTTGATGCAGCCGACCTGAGAGGCGCAGAGCACAGTGGAGGGGTCGCGATCGAGTTGTTCGACACACCGTTCGAGGGCGGTTGGGGCGATCAGATCGTCATGGGCAGCCCATCTGAAGTATTGACCACGGGCAAGTTGGAAGACGTGGTTAAAGTTCCAGGCAGCACCCAGGTTTTGGGGTTGGCGCTCGTAGCGGATGCGCGAGTCTTGGGCGGCGTAAGCTCGGCAGATTTCTTCGGTGCGATCGGTCGAGGCGTTATCAGAAATAATTAGCTCAAAATCAGTAAAAGTCTGAGACAAAATCGCCTTCAAAGCAACGTCAAGAAAGGCCTCTCCGTTATAAACAGGTAGACCCACGGAAACGCAAGGGTGGCTATTCATTGTTTTAGTCCATCAAAAATTACGATGGCAACGGTTGTATTGTTTCTGTTCGACACAGATTTTTTGTATTCAAAACTTCTCCTCAGATTGGTTGCAGAGGAGAGGAAAAAAGCCTGGAGCGTAAAATTACTGGCGGTAAATACACGGAGATGCGGGAGCATTCCTTGAAGTCAGAACATCTTTTTCTTAAAGCACGATGCTGCTCCCTGAGAATCTAATGAATAGATACTAAGGGGTTCTAGCTTAGGGTTGCATCAAGGTTGCTTAAAATCTGGATAAATCCTCTATGTAGTTTCACAAATTCCCCTAAGGGGGTATCCGTAAGTTTGCCTTAGGGTCGCTCGATCGCAGGATGAGAAAATCTGTGTAGCACGTCCATTCATCCATTTCGGCGATCGCTTCTCAGGGATTTTGCGGAATACTCTAAGGGTGTTGCTCCCTCGTACGATCGTCATGGATGGTCTAACTCGCAAAATTCACAAGCCCATTGACTTGCGGGCCCCCGATCGGCTGGCTCCCCGTCTGTTGAGTTGGGATTGGCAGAAGATTCTGACCCTGCTGGTTGCCGATGTATTGGCGCTGGCGATCGCCTGGAAGGTGGCCGCCTTTTTGAACCGATTTTATTCTCCCCTACCGCCACAGCTAGATTGGGGCATTTGGCTAGGGTTGCCAGGGTTGTTTTGGCTGTTTGCCGTCGTGACGCTGGTGGTCTTTGCCAAAGGTGGGCTTTACCAATCGCCGACGCAATGGAAAAATTATCTGCGATCGGGGCAGTTGGTCAGCTTTGTATATTTGCTGTCGCTGGTCGTGCAATATTTCTATGACCCAAAACTTGACCCACCGCGATCGCTGGTAATCACCGCCTGGGTGAGCAGCATCGGGCTAACGATCGGCTTTCGGCTGATTGCAGCGCTGTTGCTCAAGCAGCTTGAACCCGCGCAAAATCAAGTGTCTGTATTTCTAATTGCCCCCGCCCATCGGTTGGCAAAATTGGCAAAAATTCTGCAACGTCAGCCCCACTACAAAATTGTCGGGGCGGCCCTCTCGACCACCGCCAGCAGTGCCACCACACTACGATCGATTCTCAAGTCCAATGCTCAGGAGGTGTTGGCAGAAAATTTGCCCCACACCGAACTCGCCTCAGCGTTGTATTGGCAACTGAGGCGGGCAAGAATCGCCCTACGTCTGATTCCCTCTAGTGTGGAAACGTTGCATCGGCGCGGCGTTCCAGAGATTTTTGCGGGTGTGCCCACGGTGCGAGTCGAGCCGCCCTTTTTGAATGGCTGGGACTATCGCCTCAAGCGCAGCCTAGACTTCGGCGGCGCAGCGGTGGGGATGATTGGGCTGGCCCCGTTGCTGATAGGTGTGGCGATCGCCATCAAAGCCACATCCCCCGGTGCGATTTTCTTTCGTCAAGAACGGATGGGTCTTCACGGCAAAGTCTTTCGAGTTTGGAAATTTCGCACCATGTCGATCGACGCTCCTCAGCTTCAGATCTCCCTAGAGGAACAAAACCAAACCTGTGATGGCGTGATGTTCAAGATCAAAGACGATCCAAGAGTCACGTCTGTGGGGCATTTTCTCAGACGCACCAGCTTAGACGAACTGCCGCAATTGTTGAACGTTTTACTCGGACAAATGAGTCTGGTCGGTCCTCGCCCCTTACCCTTGCGCGATGTCGCCCGTTTTGAGTCATGGCATCACATCCGCCACCAGGTTCTGCCAGGCATCACCGGGCTATGGCAGATCTCAGGACGATCGGACATTGAAAATTTCAACGATGCCGCCCGCCTAGACTTGTACTACATCGATCATTGGTCACTCAACCTCGACCTCGACATTTTGATGGAAACCATAAGAATTGTGCTGTTTGGCAAAGGAGCGTATTAGAAGGAGGAAAGGAAGTTGAAAGCACAGTGGAATTAAAGCCAGGCAGTTGGCGAAATTATTGAATCCACGTTCCTTAGAAGCAGCGATCGGAGGTACAAAGGAGAAGATTCAGCGTTGTTTATTCCTTTGGCTCATGTCTTCTGACGTTCCTCTCCTGGCACTTCTCGTGGCCCTTTTCTACGGTGCATTCACACTTTTGCCAGATAGCCATAGTCTGATAGTGGCTTGGCCATGGGTGTTTGTCTGGCAGGTGGGGCTGTTGTGTGCGGTGCTGTGGCTGTTGGGATTGGTGTGGGCACAGGGCAAGATTCAAAAATTGGGCAACGGGTTTGATTATGCGGCGGGCTTGTTAATGGTTGGATTGGTAGTGTCGTCTGCGCTGGCAGAGTTTCCTCATCAGTCCTGGTGGTATGCCATCACTGCCCTCTGTTTTATGGCAGCTTTGTATGCCTTAAATGATTGGCTCAAAAATGACCAGCAGCGACTCAATTTATTAACCTGGCAAGGCTACTTAAGTGTGGCATTTATTGTCCTGAGTTTAATACTCTGGATCAGCCAAACTTTGATTCCTGAGCTAACTCGATTGCAGCAAATTCAACAACAGTTTGGCGTAAGTTTGCCCTTCAGCTTTTCAGAGATTCAACTTCGCAATTGGGCCCCGATCGGGCATCAAAACTATGTCGCGGGTTATCTAACTCTGGCAATTCCGCTATTGATTGGCTTGTGCGTAACCCAAGCAGATTGGCGGCGCTGGCTCTGGGGCACGGGCATTGGGTTGGGATTGCTCGACCTCTACAGCACTAGTTCTAGAGGCGGCGTGTTGGGGCTGGGGGCAGCATTGGTGGTAGGGTTTGGGGTGCTGGCAGGGCGCAGTCAGATCTCGCGGCGTTGGTTGGGGATCGCTGGAGTCGGCACTATAGCATGGGTGGCGCTGTCTGTGCTGACCAATTCTCGACTACGATCGCTGCTTGCAAATGGCAACCCCTCCGGAGAACTCGCCTACCGTCTGATTTCGGCCACAGCAGGCTGGCAGATGGGCATCACGCATCCACTCACAGGCATTGGTCTGGGCGGCGAACTGCTGCTCTTTCAGCGATATCGCCCTTTTTGGGCTGGGCGCGAGGCAGAAATGGTCTACCAGCTACACAGCACACCCATTCAGCTTTGGGCAAATCTGGGGTTGTGGGGCGTGTTTTCGGGGATGGGGACGATCGGGCTGCTTGCATACTTTGGGCTGCGGTGGCAAAAGTCAGAAAATGGAATTTTGATCGGCAGTTTGTTTGCAGGGCTATTAGCTTATAGCGTTCAAAGTTTGACCGACTATCAACTCGATAATGTCTCCATTAGTGGCACGCTAATTATTTTTTTAGCCGTCTTAATTTCAGAATTTAGATCAGAATTTAGCCCAGAGATAGAAATTCAAAATCCAAAATCCAAAATTCAAATGATTTTGCCGATCGTAGGGCTGGGAATTCTAACTGCGATCGTCGTTTCTCTCGTCCCCATTCATCGCGCCTGGATGCTTTCTGCTCAAGGCTTCAACGCCCTCAGCCAGTTAGAAACCGCCAAAACGACCTCAGAAAAACAGAACAGCCTGAACACGTTTGAAAAGTCGCTGACCGATGCTCAAAAAATAGCCCCGTGGGAACCATATTATCCCTACCAATTGGGCTGGATCTTGGGAGATTTAGGCTTCAAAAATGGCGATCGCTCTCTTTTCGATCGCGCCATTTCTCATTTTATACAGGGCAATAAATCCGCGCCTTATCAAGAATTTGGGCAGACAAATTTAGGCTGGTTAATACTCGATCGAGACGCAAAAAGCGCAATGCAAGCCTTTGGAAAATCAGCACAGCTAGTGCCAGCAAAACGAGGTGTTTTCTATGGTTTAGGGTTTAGTTTGCTGGCTCAAAGCAAAACAGATTTGGCCGTAGAAGCGCTAACTTTAGAACTGCTCCGCGACCCAATTCTCATCAGTAGCCCGGTTTGGAGAACGCCCCAACTTCAGATGATCTACGCTCAAGTGAGCAAACAATTGGCAACAAAATATGACGAACTTTTGAAAGAGCATTCTCAGCCTGGAATTCTCAACGATCACCTGCGCTATGTTCGCGGCTTAAATAATTGGTGGGCGGGCAATTTTGCTGCTGCCCGATCGGACTTGCAAGACTATGGCAACGCTCTCAGTCGGGCAGTTCTCGATTTGGCAGAAGGTAAGGGAGTGGATCTGGCAAAAATCCAGAATTCAACCGGGGGAATGACGATCGCTGCCTGGCTCAATTCTGCTCAAAGATTAGATTTGCTGCAAAAAGCCTGGGTAAAAGAAAATCGCACCGCTCCACCTCCAGAAATCATTCAGCAGCTTGCAGACAGCCTGGCCAAGTCCACCAGTTTTGACCAATGGCTCAAGCAAAATGCTCCGTCTAGAGAAGTGCGGCGATCGCGTCTCGGATTTGGGGTTGTCAGTCGCCACATTGATGGATCTATTCCCCAAGACTATCTGGCTGTAGTTGAGAACATCGCCCTCAATAATTTGATGAGAGAACTATTACCTTCACAGGCTTATTTCCCTGAATTGGATGCGGCCTTGCAGAGCGATCGAGCAGCCTTGTTGGCAGCGATCGGTGTCAATCAACCAAGTTAATTTAACGCGATGTGCAACTAGTTTCTCCCTCATCCCCCGACCCTTCTCTCACCGGGGGAGAAGTTGTGAGTCAACCAGTTGAAAATGAGATGGAATCGACGATGGGGGAGTTGAGCGAGGCATTAGCGGAGAATATGGCAGCATAATATAGAGTGCTGAGTGAAGATGAGCAATGAAGGTAGCAGACAGAATTTATGAATTGGTGAAGACGTTGCCAGAAGAGCAAGCCAGTGAGGTTCTTACATTCATTGAGTCTTTGCGGCAGAAAACGGATGTGCATTTGGGGCAAAGCACAACTCCGAAAAACGTAACACTGTCGAGGAGGCTTCTTTCTGACTATGCCGGAGTTTTGAAAGACTCGCCAAACTTTAACGAAGATCCTGTAGAAATCCAAAGAAGAATGCGTGATGAATGGAGCTAGGTTTCTTCTAGACACCAATTATGTGATTGGCTTAGTGAAACAACAGGAAGACGTGATCAAGGTTGTGACCGATCGCGCGATCGAGATTCAGGCTTGCGCCTACAGTTTTGTGACTCGGATTGAGTTACTGGGCTTTCCGAGCATCACAACCCAGGAAATAGAAGGCATCGATCGCACATTAGCTCAGATGCACTATGCTACGCTCACCAGAAAAATAGAAGATGGAGCAATTTTGCTTCGTCGCAATTATCGATTCAAAACACCAGATGCGATTATTGCGGCAACTGCAAGATGCTTGAAGCTAGAACTGTTGACCCTGGATCAGCAGTTAATGAACCGGATACAGGAGATTTGACACTCCCCACCGCATGGCAGATGGGGATTCTTGGCTCAACGAAACCACTTAACCTAGATTCCTTGCAGTCTCTAGCCCAGAGGTGGGATTTTCTCCAAGCGTTAATTCGGGTATGTCCTACCCTATTTGCTTTCTTACTCAATCCTCTACGGAGGGAAACCCTCCTCCAAGGTTGAGCGCTTCGCAAGTCCTGTTTAGATTTTGAAACAAATATGCTTCAAATTGCTGTGTCTTACTCAGTGTCCTACGGCGGGAAACCCTCCTCCAGAACTGAGCGCTCGTCTAGCTCCTCTGAATCTTTTACCTACTGCGAGGGGGAG
The DNA here is from genome assembly GCA_012034655.1 of Leptolyngbyaceae cyanobacterium CSU_1_3. Taxonomy (GTDB): domain Bacteria; phylum Cyanobacteriota; class Cyanobacteriia; order Leptolyngbyales; family Leptolyngbyaceae; genus JAAUOZ01. The sequence goes on from JAAUOZ010000196.1 coordinate 10,215, forward strand.
TCTAGAAAAATGCAGTAGAACCGCATCGATTCAAGTTTCAAGGTGCAGCGCGCCTTTCGGCAACAAGGTTTTTTAAGTGGATAAGCGAGTGACGCTAAAGGGTGTCGAATGGCGGAAAGGGCAAAATCATTGGGCGATCCGCCCTAAAGCGAGCAATGGGTTGAGCGGCGATCGCGTCTCGGATTTGGGGTTGTCAGTCGCCACATTGATGGATCTATTCCCCAA
>JAAUOZ010000197.1 GCA_012034655.1 Leptolyngbyaceae cyanobacterium CSU_1_3
AGTGTGGTGTTGGAGTGGTTGGAGTGGTGTTTTCCTGATAGGTTGGTCTAGTTGCAGAGAATTCTACAATCTTGGGTGGTAGAGCAGGCTTGATCTCGATCGCATCCGTTTTCAAAGTTGCGACTGGTTGAGTAAAATCTTGTTTTGAATTGGGATCTTTTATAGCAAAGACTTGCAGTTCAAAGACGTAGTTACCTGCTTTTTTAGCAGAGGTAATAATCCCAGTACAGTTGACTAATTTAGTTTTTTCATTCATCTTTAGTTTTTTCATCATCTTTAGTTTTTTCATCTTCCTTGCAGTAGTTGTTGAGCTTGTCTTTTCGAGCGAGTGGGGGTTGAATTTTTCCATTGAACAGAAAGGTTTTACGATCGGTTTCCACATTGTTCTCTAACCGAATCACAACTACTTTTTCAATCCGCTCCAGATGGCTGATTTGCCAATCTAGCCGAATTGCATCCCCAAAGCCTTCCTGGTATTGCTTTTTCTTATTTGTTTTGGGATCAATCGTATTTTCAACTTTGACAATTTCTGGCAGCGGCGATGCAGTCGGTACAGGCGGCCTGTTATGCCAAATAACATAGGCGATCGCGCTCACTGTTCCCAGGGCTAATAGAATCAGTAACCACGATCGCCACCAGGGATGCGGTTGCCAGAGAATAGTTCCCGACGGCACTTCCTGGGGTAAAGCAAGATGAACTTCGGGGCGGAGTTGGTCTTGGAGGTTGTCAAGCTCGATCGTCAACGGCACTTCGAGTCCTTTGCCACGCCAGGGACGATGCCACCACTTTTGGGAGTTGCTTTGAGTGCGATTGTCTGGTTAGTCCCAGGTGTCAACTTCAGGATGAATGGCTCGATCGCATAAGCAAACCAGTGTTCTGGATCGCTTGCCCGTAAGACTAGCTTACGATCGACGTTGCCTAAGTTTGCCAGATCGATCGTGAAAAGACCCGATTCAGCAGGGACGCGACGCACAGCGGGATTGAGTTGCACTGCAATTCGCTCATCTGGCATTAATTGCAGATATATGACATCTAACAACACCAAACTGTCTTTGATGCTGGAAGTCAGCCGCACGGTTGGAAAGTAGTAACCCGCAGGCGTATATTGAGTCGGATGAATCGAGAGGGCAATCTCGCCTGATTTACCGGGGTTGAGTTCCAGTCCATCGGTTTCTCGTGCTAGTCCGGTCGTCTCCAAAGGACTTTCTGGATAGCGAATGGACACCCAGGACTGATCAAATTCTGGACAGGTGACATAGAAGCGATCGACCCGTTTGGAGCGATTTTCTACTTTAATTTTAACGTCGAGGGTCTCTCCGGGTAGTAGCGGAAAGGGTTGAGTCGAGCTAGTTGCAGGCTGAAGTGAAAAGAGTGGTTCAGTGTCTAGTTCTGCGTCTTGGTCAGAGGGCAAAATCCGCAGTTGTTGAGGACGACGATCGAGTTTGCCAGGATATTGAGTTTGAGCATCGACTAGAATCTCATAGTTGTATGACCCGATCGCTGCTTCTAGTGGGATCTCGAATGTTAGCTCAACGATTTTCTGACTGTTGGCCTCTAGCTTCAAAGGATTCGATTCGCCAAACGTACACCAGCGCAGAATGACTTCAGACCTGTCATCCGTTGCAGCAATCCATAGATCGACTTCAGCATTCTGGGTTCCTTTGTTGTTGACGATGACTCGCTGCTTTAGGGTCTCCCCTCTTTTTTGACCATTGCTGTCGCTTGATACTTCAATTAACAGGGGCTTATTGACAGTCTGCATGATTACGATCCTTCTTCAGGCGATACAACATGACGCGATCGCCATCAGCATCACTGGTGACGAGAATTTCATTGCCTTGCAGACTGATGTCTACACTCCGAACCCCGTGCTGAAACTGACCTAAGACTTGTTGCTGTTCTAATTGAGGCTGTTGATTTTGTATTGGGGTGAGAATCACGCGACCATCGTCGCCTGCGCTGGCTAGATAGCAACCGTCTCGACTGAGAGCGACCGATCGCATCGGCTGTTTCCCCGCACTCCATTGTTTCAAAATGGCATTGCTGCACCGCGTTGAATGCTCATCCATAGAAGTTTTAGGCTTTGATTGATTAGCATTCCGAGGTCTAAGTTCGAGGCTACATTGACGAACCTGTTTCATATCCCACAATGTAATCATTCCCTCACTGTCAGCCGTCGCTAATACATTCTTTGCGGTAGCTAGACTGTTAATGTATTGCTGTTTGCCCATTGGCTGATCAAAGCCGTTGTCTAGCCGAGTATAGGGGACTTCGTAAACTTTTTGATTTTGCCAATCCCAAAGCGCTAACTTGTTGAATTGTCCCGCGACAACTACCAGGCTAGAGGATTGATCTTGACTGAGTACCAGCGATGAAACCGTAAACAAAAAGCGGACGCGATTTTCTCCAGGAACCAGTTCTGCAAGCGGAGGATTGCCGACAATGCTTTGAGGCTTTCTAGTGAGTGCTTGTTCTGATGCTGCTAACGATCGAGCATAAACATTACCGCTGCCGTGACCACTAAACAGAGTTTTGGAATCTGGCGTAAATACGAGATCAAACACGCGATCGTTGCCTGAGTACAGGGTTTTATCCGGCACTGCGTCCGATAGGTTCCAAAGCTGAATCGTTCCGTCTTCTAGTCCGATCGCGGCTACGTCGTTGTCTTCGGGGCGATGCCGAATCATTCGGACGGCTTTCTCGATTTGCGCTCCCACATTCTCAGAAGAGGTTAGCTGACGTAAGTTCCAATGTTGCAGCGTTTCGGGTTGCCAGCGAGTATTGTTGATTTGCCAACGGCGGAGGGTACGATCGCTCGAAGCACTTAAAACCGTTGTTCCATCTCCACTAAAGCGAACAAAATTCACGGTACTTTGATGCCCAATTCGCGGTAGAGCCGAAGCCAGCCAGAGCAGCAATGCCACTAGCAAGGCCCCACCCAGTTGTAGCCAAAGGGGAATGCGCGGCAGGACATAGAGCGCGAAAGTGCGGTGACTGGGATGTGGATGAATGCGATCGCTAAGATAGTAATGCGCTCATCTCATATGATCGCGCTGTTCAACTTAATTCTAGTCAGTCCCTCGCTCTCGCCCAACGCTGCGGCGCTCTCAACCGTTTGCGACGCTATCAGGAGGCGCTCGTTGCCTGCGATCAAGCGCTTCAGGGCAGCGGAACTTGGGGAGATAGCAGCCCCGCCAATGCTTGGAGTCAGCGCAGCAATGCTCAATTAGGGTTAGGAAAACATCAGGACGCGCTAGCCTCTGCGGATCGAGCGATCGCCCTACAACCGTCCTTAGCTGAAGCCTCCCACTATCGAGGAGTCGCTCTCTGGTATCTCAAGCAATACACTGCCGCTCAAGCATCCGCTGAAAAAGCGATTCAACTCAATCCACAATTTGCTCAGGCTCACTTTAGTTTAGGCAGAATTCGCAGCACGCAGCAAGCAGGAGCAGAACCTCGATCGCGCTATTCATTTGCGGTAGATGATTACAATCAAGCACTGTCCCAACCGCTGCAAGTGAATGTTCTAATTTCCTGCAATGCGCTTCTAGCGAACCGATCTGGAAACATAGGGTACTTGACGCAAGACGATCGTAACTTCTGTGCCGAGGTTCTAGCCAATCAATCCGCAGTCTATTGGCAGCTAGGAAAGTATGACATTAATAACATTAATAACTATGAGAACGCCCGAAAAGCTGCTGTAGCTGCAACTGAGTTAAATCCTGAATCTTTTGAGGCCTGGTACAATCGGGGAGTTGCGCTGGTCGCGATCGGCTTCTATCAAGAGGCAGTGATTGCCTTTGAGCAGGCTGGAAAGTTGCGTCCTGATAACGTCTATGTTCTAACTGGACAGGGAAGGGCGCTGGAGGGACAGGGTAAAGTTTGGGATGCACTTGCGGCTTACGATGCAGCACTTAACATTGATCCAAATTACCAGGTCGCCAAGAAGCATCGTACTGCTCTGATCGAACTATCAAAAAAAGGAGGCTCTAATACATAGCAACGATCGGATACGATCCAGCCGAGAGGTGATAGTGCCTGTGGAGGAAGGTTTCCTGGGAACCCCAATGAAGCAGGAAACCTCAAGAGCGATCTTGGGAAGCACGCGCTCTACCCGCTTCGGGTGAGCGTCGGGAGGATGTCACTAGGAGATTTCTAGCAAAGAAGTGACTCGCTGCCTTCGACTTCGCTCGGCCAGCTTGCGCCCTGAGCGAAGTCGAAGGGCAAAGGTCGGAAGGTCATATCTGTTTTACCTTAGATGATCTCAAATGAGAGAGACAGCGTAGCAACATCATCAGTACTAATTGTGTAGGATGAACTACTGGATTGCCGATTTAGGTCAGAAAGGAGATTATCGATCGCATCTATTCCACGCTGATCTGCGATCGCGATCGGAGTTCGATTTGATTCTTCGGCTAATGCTCTCATTTGTTTGTAAGTTTTAGTCAATGGGTTGCGGCTGGCAATTATTAAAGCTTCTCCGCGTCCAGCCGAGGGAGGTGCAATGTGGAAAGATTCGCCTTGATTTGGATCAGGAATCAATCGATTTGCTTGTGCAGAGACTTCGCCAGTTAAACCTCCACTGAGATAATCGTTAGGAAAAATAATAGAGAAGCGACCATTCGGACTAATTAGAGCAATCAAAAGATAGAGCGGTGCAGCGTCGTGATTGATGACTTGGAATTGACAAGGGGTTTTAACAGGAACAGGTTGGCTTGGAGTCAGTGTTGGAGTCAGTGAATGCTGAGTACTGGCTTTAGCAATGATCTGATTCGGTTGATTTTGATGATGGAGTGAAACTTCGATATTCAGTTTCGATGTACTGGAGTTGAGGGTTTGGCGAATTAAGTGCGCGGCGAGGAGTCCCTGGAGCTTGGGCGTGAGACGATCGACGGCACTAGACAGCGATTCTCCCACCTGCCCAAACGAGTCGGGGAGTATTTCTAAACTTGGCGAAAATAGGGCAATGCTGCCCGACAGGGCTGATATAGTGGTGATACGACTGAGGATATAGTGAACAAACTGAGGATAAGAACTATCTCGACGAGCGGGGATAAGTTCAATACGGTTATTTTGAACTTTTGGAGCTTGATTGCCAAGAGATGGATCTAAACCAATTCGCAGCTTGATATTTCTAGGAATGACTCGCGACGATTCTTTGAGTAATGTCCCTGGTTGGAGCTTGCCTGCGATCGTCGCAGTTGCAATTAAGCCTTTTCGTTGAATAATTGTTGCGGCTTCTGTTCCCTCTAGTGTTGAGAATTTCGACTCTGTTCCGAATGATTCTAATGTTGTTTTGTCTAATCCTCCCAGCCAGAGGATTGCTTGATTTTGTCGAATCGATTGAACAACGGCTTGAGCGGCGCGATCGCTAGGAGAAGTGAAATAGATTGGCTGAGTTGTTAGTTCTGGTTTGAGATCGAAGACGGGTTCTTGGAAGCCCGTAGCTGTAAAGAGCGATTGCTTAATCATCACTTCTGCATCTGCCAAGCTACTTGCCGACTCCCAGAGATATTGAGTCAGAAAGTAGGTAAACAAACCTGACGAAACACCCGCTAGATCGTTTTCTTTTGCCAGTTGGTTGGCGGTTGCTGCGGCTAAAACAACGCCTTTAGCTGTGCCTGCTTTTCTGCGATCGCGCAGTTGTGCCGGAGATAATCCCAGTTTTCGCATCCAGCTTTTTTGATAAGCGAGTTCAGCCGCGCTCGGTTGATATAGATTGTTACTCCCATCGGCTCGAACTCTCTCGCTCCCACGGGTTCCACCACCAGAGTAACAACAATCGAGAACTGCTGTCACATTCTCTGTTTTCAAAGCTGACATCAATAGAAATAAAGTTTTTCCCATGATGTCATTAACGCTTTGATCAGCATTGCGATGATCTGAGCCAGCCGGAACGAGAGCACTATTGGCACGATCGGAAGTAATAGCCTCAGAATCGAACAATCGAGAGCCGTGTCCTGAGAAGTGAAAGACAACGACATCATTCGGTTTTGCTTGCTGAATCAGATGAGTTTCAAAGGTTTGGAAAATATTGTTGCGAGTTGCGTCTTGATTAAGCAGAATCTTGATATCTGCGGGTTTGAAGCCAAAGCGATGAATGAGGAGTTGTTGTTGGAGTTCGACATCGGTTTGGCAGCCTGTGAGTGGGGAAAGTCCGCGATTTGCTCCGCGAAGCTCCGAAGGATCGGTTGTTTCTAAGTAAGTGTTGATGCCCACTAGAAATGCAAGTTTACGAGAGCTAGATTGAGCAAGAGCTTGACCATAGCGATTGGCTTGAGCGAGATAAATCGCGCTAATTGTAGAACCTGTAGCTTTGAGAAAATGACGACGTTTCATAGCGTTTGAGGAAGTTAAGTAGACAGAATGCCAGGTGCTTCGTTGCTGACTCGCCCTGAGCTAGAAGTTCGGGCTAACAGTGTGAAGTTAGTTCAACTTACGAACCGTTGAGGGCTGAGCGAAGTCGAAGCACGACCTCCAAATTTACAAGCACAAACATTGCTGGGTTAATAGATTCAACTGTGCCCATCTACTTACTTAGCTTCACCAATGAGCGTGAATGCCGCCCAGTTCTTTGGGTTCGGATGCGTTTTGAGGGTTGCTAACATTGCTTGTCGCAGTGCTTGGGCTTTGTCAGGATTGCGCTGTAGCTGCTGATAAAATTCCTTCATCAAGTCAGCCGTTGGCGCATCGGGAACCGACCAGAGCGAGACAACGACACTAGGCACTCCAGCCGCAATAAACGATCGTGATAGTCCCACAACGCCATCACCCGTCACTTTTCCACGCCCCGTATCACAAGCACTCAAGACAACTAAATCGGCGCTAAGGTTTAGTTGTGCTACTTCTTCGGCACTCAGAATGCCATTATCCGTTGCAGAAGGAGTCAGGGCAAGCCAGCTTTTGAAGCCGTTACGATCGTAAAATGATCCATGTGTTGCCAGATGAATTACTCTGGCATTAGACATTTGCTGAAGCACGGCACGCTTTGTTCCAGCTTTACCTGTGATAGCTTTTGTGCTGAACATTGACGCGATCTCATTGGCTTCTCGTTCTGCATTCGGTAAATTGGAGAGCTGTTTAACCTGAGTTGAAGTTGGATCATTGGGCATGAAAGGGTTTCCCACAATCAGCGCACCTTTACCTTTGGCAAGCGCTTTGAGGGCGTGGGTTTTGTCGAGCAGTTGAATTGAAGCAGCAGTGCGGATTGTGTGGCGCTCGATTAAGTACTGTCCGTTTGCCGATTTGAGTGCTGGGAAGGGAACGAGAAATAAAGTGCGATCGGGAATAAACACAACATGCTGATTTGGATCGGTTGGCAGCAATGCAGCGATCGGTTCAATCAGCAATTGATGTAGCGTTTTGAAGTTCGCGTCTGGGTCAGCTTGGGCACAGGGATTTTTCTGCGTCGTTTCATTCACTAGCAGCCAATCTGATTGAGGGCTACGAACGCCGATCGAACCACGGCTATTGCCGATAAGTTGCGAAATTGATGAGCACTGTTTGGGCAGAATGGCAGTTAACTTCACCTGGCGAAACTGAACTGATCCAGTCGGTTGAACAACCCAAATATAGAGTTGATCAGATTCATCAATCATCGAATACTCAACTAACGTGGCATTCTGCGATCGGGCAATTTGTTGAAGCGTCTGGAAGTCAGGCGCTTGGCTGGTGGCAGATGCGGAGTTTGATTGTAGCTGTTGGCTTAGGCGTTCAACCAGTGCTTTTGTCCGTCCCCATTCTGAAATTGCCAGAGCAGCTTCGGGTTGTTGCTGTGCAATCAAAATTTGTTGCAGAGCTTGGTAGCTAACCGCCTGAGTCTCAAAGAACGAGATTTTATTGGCTTCAGAGAGTCGATCTAAGCGAATCGTTTCAAACAGCGCGATCGCACTACGAAGCGATTGTTCTGCCTGAGGAAACTGCCGAGTTCTAAGCTGAGCAACGCCTAGATTATGCAGTGCCTTGGATTCGCCGCCGCGATCTTTGACCGCCCGGTAAATCGGTAATGCTTTGGTGAAAGCCGCGATCGCATCCTTGTATTGCCCCAGAGATTGATAGGCATTGCCTTGATTTAGAAGCGCCTGCGCCTCACCATTGCGGTTTTTAAGGGTTCGATAGAGGGGTAAAGCTTCGTTATAGGCTGCGATCGCGTCTTCATAGCGCGACAGCGCAGCGTAGGCAAGCCCCCGATTCATCAAAGTCAATGCTTCTCCACTGCGGCTGCCGATCTCGCGATAAATCGAGAGTGCTTCATTGTGCGATCGGACGGCATCGTTGTAGCGAGACAGTGCCACATAGATAATGCCTAGATTACCGAGGGCATCCGCTTCGCCCTGCCGATTCTTGATTTGCCGGAAGATGGACAGAGCTTCGTTATAGGCTGCGATCGCTTCGTCATCCCGTGCGATCAGATCATAGGCAATGCCTCGATTTAGCACGGCGCTAGCTTCGCCCTCTGGATCTTGAATCGTTTTCAAGATTACCAAGGCTTCGGTAAAGGCGGCGATAGATTCCTCGTAGCGTGATAGGTTGCGGTAGGCATTGCCTTGATTCGTGAGGGCAGATGCTTCACCCCGTCGGTTTTTGAGCGCTCGGAAGATAGGTAAAGCTTCGTTATAGGCTGCGATCGCGTCTTCGTAGCGCGAAAGAGACGCATAGGCAATGGCGCGATTCATCAGAATATTGGCTTCACCATTGCGGTCTTTAAGGGCGCGATAGATGGGTAATGCTTCGTTGAAGGCTGCGATCGCAGCCTCGTAGCGCGAAAGAGACGTATAGACTGTGCCTCGATTCATTAATGCTGATGCTTCGCCCTTGCGGTCTTTAAGGTCTCGAAAGATGGCTAGAGCTTCGCTAAAGGTTGCGATCGCGCGTCGTAGCGAGACAGAAGTGTGTAGGCAATTCCTAGATTGTTAAGAACAAAAGCTTCTGAGGGGCGATCGCCAATTTCTCGGCAAATCTTTAACGCCGCATCCCAATATTTGATCGCGGATTCATGCTGATCTTCTTGGTAAGATTGGAAGCCTTGTTTCAGCAAACGATTGGCTTCTGCTTTGCGGTCAGTTTGTTGAACTTGAGCGATAGGTGGGTGAGCAATCGCGGATTGAATACTGGTTAAAACAATTGCGATCGCCAAAGCAAGTCCACGGTTCATCAGCCATTCCTCAATCGTCTGAACTCTATGTTAGAAGAAAAATTATTAGCAGGATTTTATTTTCTCTTCTTCGCCATCGGTTGATAGGATTCCGCAAAGTTTCGCTGAATGGCATTCATAGTGCCCTAATTTTGCTTGGGAAAGCACGGACTTCAAAAATTTTCTCTGTCTGATATAATCCCCATACCCGGCAGTATGAATCGAAGTGACTGAACACGATCACACCCTCAACACCCTCGAATTGATGTCGCAGCAACATCGATCGCTATCAACTTGCCGATAGCCAGCTTTTGCACACGACCGACAAGATCGAACTTGGGACGTAGTGATCTACAATTTTCAAGGCTTCATTCCTGGTTGGCTGACAAATCTTTCCCCTCATCCCTCAATCCCTTCTCCCACCAGGGGAGAAAGGAAGCCGGAACAAACCCAGATTTAAAAGCCCCTCGCCCGCTCTAGGAGAGGGGTTGGGGTGAGGGGCTTTTGAGTTTTGTCAGTCAACCAAGGCTTCATTCACTGAACTGATACCGTGCCAATTGTTTGACGGTCTCTCTGCTTAAATCAAGTTCGCTAGCAAGGGCAGATTCTATCTCTGTAACCTCGGTAACTCAAATCATCCAAAGTCGCTTACTGGATCAAGGATTCATTATTACTCCGCTTGTCAGTGTCGCAGTGTTAAATCCTCCCTGAGTCGTGAAATATCTTTTCCAAAGGTAGACGTTATTCTTCGCTATTTTTTCTAAACTCGGCACGAAGGATGCACCGAAAAGCAATGCTATGAATGTCGAGCTAACAGCGGTCTGGAACCAGCTTGAGTCAATGGCGCGGGGCTTTCTCGCCTTGCTTCCTAACTTAGCGATCGCGATTATTGTCTTTTTTATCTTCTTTTTTATTGCTGGAGCAATGAAGCGAGCGGTGCGACGAGCAACCGAAAATCGCCGACGTGCCCGCAACTTGGGATTAGTTTTGGGACGTTTAGCGCAAGGCGTTACGATTCTGATTGGCTTGTTCGTTGCATTGTCGATCGTCATCCCCACCTTTAGAGCAGGCGATTTGGTGCAGTTACTTGGAATCAGTGGGGTTGCGATCGGCTTTGCGTTTCGAGACATCTTACAGAACTTTCTATCAGGAATTTTGATTCTTTTAACCGAACCGTTTCAGATTGGCGATCAAATCGTGTTTAAGAACTTTGAGGGAACCGTCGAGAACATTGAAACTCGCGCCACTACGATTAGAACTTACGACAATCGCCGCATT
>JAAUOZ010000198.1 GCA_012034655.1 Leptolyngbyaceae cyanobacterium CSU_1_3
GGTGGCAGGGGTACGGAACCCCTGGCTGGGGGCGCAGCCCCACACCCCTTCTAAACCAAAATCTATAGGCTGACGCAGTATATTTTCTCGAAGGAGCAAGGGAAATTTAGGAGCAAGGGAAATTTAGGAGCAAGGGAAATTTAGGAGCAAGGGAACCTCGCACGAGAAGCGAGGGCAGCAGAGATTGGGCGGTTATTTTTTCTAGCAAAGAGGGGCAATTAGCCGCAGTTTTTGCAGGATAATTGGAGGGTAATTTTCTCTACGATCGGCGGCATGAAACCTACGGAGATATTCTAGACGGCGTTCTTGTAGGGGTTTGATCTGGGTATTTTATGTCCTCGCTTCCTGCTCTGCGTAAGCCTTCTCGCCGTAAAAACTTGTGGTTTGAGCGACTGATGGCGATCGCTGCCACCGCTAACCTCGCCCTCGTCGCCTTCGATTTGTCTTACATTCCGTGGCGAGACTTTTGGCTTCGCAGGGTGACTATCCTTCCGATCACACAATGGTATGACCCGATCAAAGGAATTGAACCCCATCGAGATACGCAACAATACCTCGAATCTGTTGATTTATTAACGCAAGAATTATCAACCAGAGGATTGCAGAGCAATCAAGTTCAGCAACAGTTACAAGAATTGCGCGATCGTAGTGCAGAAATGGTGCAAAACAATCCATTTCAAGTAGCAAATAAAAGCGGTACATTTGAGAAAATTAAAAACCGAATGCGAGAACGAGTGTTTGGGCAACGCCAAGGAGCCTCTGCTCGTATAGCATTTGAGACATTTTGGAGCCGAGATTATCTCACTCAACGGGGAGTCGAGGACGAACTACAATTTTTCGATCGAGACATTCGCCCCTTGCTCAGCACCAACTACTATCGCACGATCGGAGAAAACGGCGAATTCACCGATCGCTTCTGGCGAATCGATTCCCCCTTTGTGATTCTGTTTGGGCTAGAATTTTTGGCACGATCGTTCTATCTCAGCCGTAGATATCAGAGCTTGAGTTGGCTAGATGCCATGCTGTGGCGCTGGTACGATGTTTTCCTGTTGATTCCATTTTGGCGTTGGCTGCGGGTGATTCCGGTGGCGCTGCGTCTCGAACAGGCTGGGCTGCTCAGTTGGGAGCGCGTTCGCACGCAGGCCAGTCAGGGGTTTATTGCTAACATCTCAGAGGAACTGGCTGAGGTGGTCGTAGTGCAGGTGATCGATCGCATCCAAACCTCGATCAGGCAAGGAGAATTTGCCCGTTGGGTCGCCCAAACTGCCGCTCGTCCTTATGTGGACATCAATCAGCGTGACGAAATTCAAGAACTCACCAGCCATATTCTCAAGCTCACGGTCTACAGTGTGTTGCCCAAGGTTAAGCCCGATTTAGAAGCATTGCTGCGCCACAATGTAGAAGCCATTCTCAGCCAGTCTCCTGCCTATCAGACGTTGAAAATGGTTCCGCTGGTGGGCGATGTGCCACGACAAATGAATGAACGTCTGATTACAGAAATTACCGAAGGGGCCTATGGGGCGATCGTGGCGGCTTTAGAAGACAAAGTAGGAGCAGAACTGTTGAGTAAGCTGATCAAAAAGTTTGGTGAATCGTTGGTGACAGAAGTGCAAGATCAACGATCGCTGCAAGAGCTTCAATCGCTGGCAACAGACTTGCTAGAGGAAATCAAAATCAACTATGTCAAACGGTTTTCGAGTGATGAAGTCGAGGGCGTGCTAGAGGAGACGCGGCAGATTCGATGGGTCGATCGCGGATGAGCAACATCTCTGTTCACTTCGATTAATTAGGTTATTGATAATTTAAGCCTAAAGAGCTTGTACCTGACTGGCACAACTCGAACTGCCCTCACTTAAACCCCTAAAGCTTGAATGTTGTGAGGTTCTCTGCATGATATAAAGTTTTGAAATTGTAGACCTGATTCAAGACGTTTTCTTTGAAATTGCCTCCAACAGATTTAAAATATGGGCTACATCAGTTCGCAATGCTTTCAACTCATTTTCAATCGTTTCTAATCGTTGAGAATCAGAAGTTTCATTAGGGCTAGAAAGCGAAACTGCTGTCTGTTTATTTAGCTTTTCAGTTAGAGCCGCCCAACTACTTGCCTTCACATTAAAATGAGCCTTCGCCTGGTTGAGAGTCTTAAACTGCTGCTTCAGATTTTCAACCGCAATCACCTCAGTATTATGCGTCTGAGTCTGATGCTCCAAATCCTCTTCCACCATTCAACCACTTCATTAATCAGCCGATCGTGATTCTCTGAGATCTGCGCCGCCGCCCCCAAAATGCGCGAGGTTGCCTTAATCTGTAAACTGGTTTCCTGCTTCAATTGATCTGCAATTTCGCGAATGCGATCACCTAACGTTCCCTGTCCCGCAGCTTTATCAACCGCCTTATAATCATTGCTCACTATCAATCTCACTCCGCAAGAATTTCCTTCACTGCTTGCCAAATCCGTTGAAGTTTTTGCACCATTCCTATCGGACTCGTCGTAGTATCCCCATCAACCGAATCGACTAAACGTTGAATACGATCCATCCGTTCTGCCACAACATACAAACTATTGACTGCCTCATCCTTGTGTTCTAGAGAATCCCGCAGCAAAATAGTCATTTCCGATATCTCTTGCTTTAACCGTTCATTTTCCCGCTTTCGGCGAGTTTCCCATCCCTTAATCCCAGCCTTTGATCGCCGCTCAAAGCTAAGCTGATCCTGCGATTCGTTATACAACGTTAGGTAGCGATCGCGCTGTCCTTGAACTTCCTCAAACTTAATTGTTAACTCATTGCCCCGTGTCTTCTCTGCCTCATACATCGTTAAATAAGACTGTGCTTGAGTTTGAGCCTCTTGATGCAAAGTGAAATAGGATCTTGCCTGAGTCTGAGCCTCCTCAAATTGAATCAGGTAAGACCGCGCTTGAGACTGTACTTCTTGAGATTGCACTAGCGCAGTCTGATATTTTCCCTGCACCTCTTGATAGAGCGTCAGCGTTTTCTGATATTTTTGCTGCTCTTCTAAGTACAGATGGTGAGTTTGTTCTGCTTGTTGTTCTTTTTCCGCAACGAGCTTCTGAAGCTCGTCTCGCTTTGCTCGCTCATTTATTAAAAGCTGCTTTTGCTCATGATAGGAGATGGGTTCCGCTCTTTGCGATCGCGGGTGATTAATCGCGTTGTCATCAGATTCACTTTTCCGATCTCCTCTTCGCATTGCCATCTTCTCACCTCAGCTAGCAATTTCACTTGGTTTAAGTATGATCTTATACAGCCCATAAGACACTGATTCCTGAAGCTAGCTAAAGTTCCCAGCATTGCTGAAGCTATCCATTACACAAAAATCGCTAAAAGCCTTGATATGACTGGATTAACTCTTGAAAAACGAATCTAATAAAATCCTTGCCAGACTAAGAATTCTAGCAAGATTTGCCTAATGGATAGGTTGCCGAAAAGAGGGAAGGAGGGCGATCCTCTGTCTGTTCAAAATTGCTCTTTTTGTTTATGAGAAGAGACTTCTCGCTCAAAAACTATCTGATTAACGTTAGGTAATCGCAAAGCTAATTTTTTGTTAACGCTACTGAGACACGATCGAATCACCAGTAGAAGATGCTTATGATTCGGATTGTTGAAAGGCTGGCGAATAAATTGCCACGTCTAAAGTAATCCAATTTAGGGTTTGAATGCATTGATCGTCAGACACCACTGAGATCGCATTTCAGTGTGATCAGCAATGCTAGGCACGATCTCGGAAGACTTTACAAAACCTTATACCCAATGTCTTCTAGGAAACCTAGATTCTCGATCGATATCCCCGATACTAAGTCGCGAGTGTTCCCAAATTTACCGACCACAAAACTAGTTCCTCGAATTTCGGCAAACGTGTCTCTCAGGGAAGTCATCATGGCGACTGCAATTCGGTTTTCCCAATTTAACGCCTCACTCAATCGCAACAGTGAAGGTGAATTGGTTCGCAATTTATCTACCCCCGACAATGCTCAAGCAAAGACGGTTGCTGAGATTATTCAACGCAATAATCCTGATGTTTTATTGATCAACGAGTTTGATTATGCCCAAGCAAACCCCCTGCAAGCAGTCGAACTGTTGCAAAAAATTACCTGGCTGTGAGCCAGAATGGTGCAACTCCGGTTGACTACCCCTACGTTTATATTGCTGCCTCGAATACGGGCGTTGCCTCTGGGCTTGACCTCGACAACAACGGGACGATCGTCACCGATCCCACGGTGGCAGGTTATGGCAACGATGCCTTTGGGTTTGGCAACTTTCCGGGGCAGTTTGGCATGTTGCTGCTGTCGAAATATCCGATCGACACCCAAAACGTTCGTACCTTCCAGAACTTTCTCTGGCAAGATATGCCCGATTCGTTGCTGAGTACGATCGCCCTGCCCGGCTCCACCACACCCTGGTACTCGCCCGAAGAACAAAGCGCCCTACGGCTGTCTTCTAAAAGCCATTGGGATGTGCCAATTCAAGTGAATGGCGAAACAATTCATGTGTTGGTCAGTCATCCCACACCGCCAACCTTCGATGGTGCAGAAGATCGCAATGGAAAACGTAACCATGATGAGATTCGATTTTGGGCAGATTACATCACGCCAGAAAAAGGAAATTACATCTACGATGATCAAGGAACCAAGGGCGGATTGAACGCTGGATCGAGTTTTGTGATCATGGGCGATCAAAATGCCGATCCTGTAGACGGAGATAGTTTTGCCAACGCAATTCGCCAGCTTTTACAAAACCCTGGAATTAATACAAACTTCATTCCCACTAGCCCCGGTGGAATCGAGCAAGCAGAATTGCAAGCAGGCGCAAACCTAAACCAGAAAGGCAATTCAGCGTTTGACACGGCTGACTTTGCAGAGACCGTCCCTGGTAACTTACGCGTTGATTATGTATTGCCTTCAGCCAATCTGACAGTCAGCGATGCGCGTGTCTATTGGCCGCGCAGCACCGATCCCCAATTTCCCTTAGTTGGCACGTTTAACTCCAGATTACCGGGAGGGTTTCCCAGTTCTGATCACCGATTAATTTGGGCAGAGGTGCAAGTGGGCGCGGATGCCCCCGGAAAAACCATCGTCACTGCCACGCTGAAGCAAGAAGCCACCTTCAAAACGGGCTTTGTCCCAAAGGGGGCAGCAGGCAAGGTGAATGGGCAGATAGCTCCCCTGGGAGGGCTTTCGGGCGTGACCTACGACGCAACGAACCAGGTGTATTACGCCATTTCCGACGATCGTTCTCAACTCGCTCCCGCCCGCTTCTACACCTTCAGCCTCACGCCAGAGGTGACTTTTACCAACGTCACCCCGATCGCCGACGCGGCGGGCAATCTCTTCGCCCTCAACAGTCTCGACCCAGAAGGCATCGCTCTGACCCGTCGAGGCACGGTGTTTATCTCCTCCGAGGGAGAGAGTAATTTAGGTGCAGGACGGGTCACAAGCCCCTTTGTGAATGAGTTTTCGCTGTCTACTGGGCAACAGTTACGATCGCTGCCCATTCCCAAAAAATTTCTGCCGGTGGTGGTAGACACCAACCAAAATGGCCAGATCGATGCGGGCGACACCCAGACCGCAGGCATCCGCAATAACCTGGCGTTTGAGAGTTTGACGATTACGCCCAATCAGACGTTTCTATACACAGCGACAGAAGGCGCGTTGCTTCAGGATGGGGCGATCGCGTCGCTCACGGGTGGCAGTCGATCACGAATTGTGCAATATAACCTGGCGACGGGCCAGCCTGAGAAGGAGTATTTATACAACACAGATGCGATCGCCAAAACGCCTACCCCGGCGGGTGGTTTTGGCGACAGCGGCCTAGTGGATCTGTTGGCGATCGACGATCGGGGCACGTTGTTATCGGTGGAGCGATCGTTCTCGGCGGGCGTGGGCAACACGATCAAGATTTACGAAGTTAGCCTCCAAGGTGCGACCGATATTAGCGGAATCGATTCGCTCAGTGGGCTAAGTGCAGACCAATTGGCGGGCGTGCGATCGGTTCAAAAGCGATTGGTGTTGAATCTCGATTCGCTCAACTTGCCAAATGGAACAGACAATATTGAAGGCATTACCCTGGGTGAGAAGCTACCAGATGGGCGACAAACGATCGTCTTAGTTAGCGACAATAACTTTAGCGCAACGCAGTTTACACAAATTCTGACCCTCAGTGGAAATGTGCTTTCGGCGGCAGTTCCAACGGTTGAGACAACGCCAGCGCTGTTAGACACCCCAACACTACCGACTGACCAACGCGCAGATGCCGATGACCCAGCAATCTATGTAGACGCGAATGATGCTGCCAAAAGTCTAGTACTCACAGCCGTCAAGAATGCAGGATTGCGAGTGTATGACCTTGCGGGTAATCTGCTCCAGGAAATTAATCCGGGTGGAATTCGCTACAACAACATCGATCTGCAATATGGTTTCTCCCTCGACGGACAAAAGATTGACATTGCTGTGGCCACCGATCGCAACAACGACAAGCTTGCCATTTTCAAAATTAATCCACGATCGCCTGGGAAATACCTCGAAGATATTACCGACAGCAGTATTGGTACACTGTTTCAATCGGCTCCGTTTACGCCGCCTTACTCGCCTTCTAGCCTCAGTGCCTATGGGTTAGCGCTCTATCGCAGTCCCTTAAGTAATGACTACTATGCGTTTGTCAATCGTCGCCAAACAGGAGATGTGGCACAGTACGTTTTGAGCGATGCCGGTAACGGCAAAATTGGGGCGCAGCGAGTGCGAGAATTTACCCTGCCCGATGCCCCCAACGGACGTTCTTCACAAACCGAAGGCAGCGTGGTTGATCAAGAAACTGGCTTCCTCTACATTGCCCAAGAAGATGTCGGCATTTGGAAATATCAGGCAGAACCCAACGGCAGCAACGTCGGTACACTCGTCGATCGAGTTCGTGCTTTGGGCGGTCAATATCTCACCGATGATGCCGAAGGCTTAACCATCTACTACGGCAAAGATGGCACGGGCTATTTGCTGGCATCAAGTCAGGGCGACAACACCTTTGTGGCCTATACCCGTGAAGGCAATCACGAATTTTTGGGCAGCTTCGCGATCGCCAACAGTGGCGGTATCGACAGCGTTCAAGAATCTGATGGCGCTGACGTGATTAATTTGCCTCTAGGTGCGAACTTTCCGTCTGGTTTGTTTGTGACCCAAGATGGTTCCAATGAGCCTGCCAAAATTGTTGATGGCGAGAATGTCAGCAGTAACTTCAAGTTTGTGCCCTGGGAGAATATCGTCAGTGCTTTACCTAATTCTTTAAGCATTGACACGAGTAGTTACAATCCGCGTACACCTACCAATCGCATTACCATTTCTAAACCTATGTCTAACGCTACGCTCAAAGGGTTTGCTTCTCTGAATGCTGATACGTTTGCTCCCGGTCCTCAGTCGGGCAAAGATATCGTCACCGATAACCGCAAGCCACCATTGATGGCCAGCCTGTACAAGGGTTTAGCGCCGTTCAATTTGCAGACAAAGAGACCTATTGGTTCATGCCCGACAATGGCTTCGGAGCCAAGGCAAACAGCGCTGATTTCTTGTTGAGAATCTATAAAGTTGACCCCAATTTTCAACAAAAAGATAGGGGTGACGGCAGCGTTCAAGTTTTAGACTTTATCCAACTTTCTGACCCCGACAAAAAGGCTCCCTTCGCCATTACCAATGAGGGCACATCAGACAGACTACTGACGGGCGCAGATTTAGACATTGAATCCTTCGTTTTCGATGCAAACGGCACAATCTGGATTGGCGAAGAATTTGGCCCCTACTTGTTAAATTTTGACACCACAGGCAAGCTATTGTCTGCGCCCATTCCTACGCCCAATTTCTTCAAGCTCAACACCCTAAACGGGCAAACGCCCCTAGTTCTCGGACACCGTGGCGCTAGTGGGTTGCGTCCCGAACATACCCTAGCCAGCTACGAATTAGCCATCAAACAGGGTGCAGATTTCATTGAGCCTGATGTGGTTTCGACTAAAGATGGCATTCTTATCGCCCGGCACGAAAACGAGATTTCTGGAACTACCGATGTCGGCGATCGTCCTGAGTTTGCCAATCGCAAAACCACCAAGCTCATTGACGGCGCACCCGTGACGGGTTGGTTTGCAGAAGACTTCACGTTGGCTGAAATCAAAACCCTGAGAGCGATCGAGCGACTGCCATTCCGCGATCAGTCGTTTAATGGCTTGTTTGAAGTGCCAACGTTGCAAGAGGTCATTGACCTGGCCAAGCGCATGAGCCAAGAAACGGGGCGTGACGATCGGCATCTACCCCGAAACCAAGCCACCCCACCTATTTCAGCAAGCCTACCTACGTTTCCACGGTCACGCCTGGCCCCGAATCGTTGGCTCTCGAAGAGCCGCTGGTGGCAATTCTCAAGCAAAATGGACTCGATAAAAAAGATTCCCCGGTCTTTATTCAATCCTTTGAGGTTGGCAACTTAAAGAAGCTAAACCAACTGATCGACGTGCCACTGGTGCAATTATTTGATGCCGAGGATGTCGCCCTGGATGGATCGCTGATTGAAATCAAACCCTACGACTTTGTGGTGAGTGGCGACCCCCGCACCTATGCCGACTTGCGATCGCCCCAAGGACTAGCCGAAATCGCCACCTACGCCGACGGAATTGGCCCCTGGAAGCGCATGATCGTCTCAGTCAAGGGAGTCGATGCCAATAGTGATGGCAAAGCCGACGACGTGAACAACGATGGACTGGTCAACGATGCTGACAAAACTACTTTGCCGCCGACTTCGTTGATCAAAGACGCTCACGCCATTGGGTTGCAGGTGCATCCCTACACCTTCCGCGACGAGGGGCGCTATTTGGCAGCCAACTATAATGGCAATCCTGAAGCGGAGTTTAGACAATTCATTCAGCTAGGCGTAGATGCTTACTTTACCGATTTTCCGGGCACGGGTGACAAAGTGCGCGATCAGGTCGTGGCAGATTTTGTCCGATCGCCCAGCAATTTTGAGGTGCTGTCGGGTCAGAAAGTTGCCAATCTCGGTGGCTCTAGAGGGTTTGAGGGTATGGCAGTTAGCCCCGATGGGTTGACGCTCTATCCACTGCTCGAAGGCTTTGTGGTCGGCGATCCTGAGAATGCATTGCGAATTCACGAGTTTGATGTTGCCTCCAAGCAGTTCAAGGGGTTGGCGGGCTATTATCGATTGGATTCTGCCAGCCATGCGATCGGAGATTTTGCCGTCATCAATGCCAATGAATATTTAGTGATCGAGCGAGACAACGGCCAGGCAGCAGGCGCACAGTTCAAGAAGATTTTCAAGGTCGATTTGTCAAAGCGAGATGCGAACAACTTTGTGGCCAAAGAAGAAGTCGCTGACCTGCTCAACATCGCCGACCCCAACGACTTGAACAAAGACGGCAGCACGACCTTTAAGTTTCCCTTTCAAACGATCGAAGATGTGTTGGTGATCGACGAAAAAACAATTCTAGTCGCTAACGACAACAACTATCCATTCTCAATCGGTAGACCCCCTGCGATCGACAACAATGAGAGCCTCTTGCTAGAGCTTGCTACACCGCTAAAGCTTGACCCACGGGTTGGTTTAGCAGGTGTAGGGTTGCCCAAAAACTTGGTTCAGGGTGGCGAGGGTGACGATCTTCTCTTTGGCACTGAGAAAGCTGACTTGATCATCGGTGGGAATGGGAACAACACACTCTATGGAAGCGGCGGCAACAATGCCTTCAGAGCCGGAAACGGCAACGATGTCGTCTACGGCGGCTCAGGAAATGATATGTTTGACCTCGGCAACGGCAACAACACCGTGTACGCTGGAGAAGGCAACAACAGAGTCACAACTGGGAATGGTAAAGATCTAGTATTTGCCGGATCTGGAAATGACATCATCATCACAGGAGCAGGCGACGACTTCATCTATGCCGGAGAAGGCAACAACACGATCGCGAGTGGCACAGGCAACGATATCATCTATACCGGATCAGGCAGCGATCGATTCGTTCTAGAGCCAGGTGAAGGATCGGCCACGATCTACGGATATGATGCCAGCGATCGCATCAGTGGCAGTAGTGGCTTATCGTCCAGCGCTGTGTTGAGCATGACTGCCAGTGGCAGCGACACACTGATTCGCTCTGGTAACGATCTGTTGGCGACTCTGAAATCGATACAGCCCGGTATGGTGACGATCGCCCCCTCCCCTGGCTTGTTCTAACACCCAATCAGGGAATAAATGCTAGTAGACTTTGGCAGAAATAAAGCCACCTTTTAGCTACCTCTTCCCTCCCCATGAAGGGGTAGCCAAGCTGGTTGACTGACAAAACTCAAAAGCCCCTCACCCCAACCCCTCTCCCAGAGCGGGCGAGGGGATTTTAAATCTGGGTTTGTTCCGGCTTCCCTTC
>JAAUOZ010000199.1 GCA_012034655.1 Leptolyngbyaceae cyanobacterium CSU_1_3
AGTGTAAAGACAAGCAAACCCCCAGATCCACCCCAAACGTATGCCATCACCCCCAAAATTTGTTTTTAGAGTTTTTTATTCAGCGCATCAGTTTTCTACCCCGCATACAGTCACGCGGAGACATCCCAAACTGCCGCTTAAACGCCACCGCAAATTGAGCCGGGTTCGCATAACCGACCTGATTCGCCACCTCCGCAACCGTGCAGCCAGGTTGCCGAAACAATTGTTCCGCCCGTTTCATCCGCTGCTGCGTTAGATAGGCAAAAGGAGTCACCCCAAACACTGCCCGAAACCCCTTGTGCAACGTGCAATACGCCACCCCCACCTGCTGCGCCAACTCCGCCTGAGCCGGAGGCTGCTCCAACTGCGATCGCAAAATTTCCGCTGCATAGTGAATCCGAGCGATTGTATCTGGCTTCAGGGATACTGATGCAGCCTTCTGTTTCAAAGTGCCACCCAGTTGCAGCGCCATCAACTCAAACACCTTGCCCTGCAAATATAACCGCTTGGTCATTCCCATGAATGGACAGTCGATCATCTGCTGCACCACCGATCGCATTGCCCCCGTCATCTTCGGCGAAAACACCCGCTGCCAGTCCTCTCCCTGCACCAGCGGCTGTAGCTCGATCGGCAGTTCCCCAGTCGGTGCCGCAAAAACTGACTCAGCAAATGCGGCTCCATGTGGATATCCACACCCACCTGCAATTGAGCAGGATTAAACGCGGCAACTGCCCGCTGAATGCCACTGCCGCCGATATAGCTTTGGTTTGCGTCCTGATAAAGAAAATCACCGCTATCAATCACACCTGACAGATGCACCATAAACTGCACCAAATGCTCGTTTTCCGGCACACGAACAGTTACGTCATGGTAAGTTGCATTAAAAATCGAGAGTTCCAGACCCGGATGTAGCTCCATGTCCCGATGATAGCCACTGCCCAACGGAGGCGGCATTGTGTAAATCGTCTCCAAGCGATCGATCGAAGTTGCAGGTGGGCACTGCTGCTCCGCTTCCAAAAACATATCATCCATTTCTTCGATCGTCAGGTCAAGGCTCATAGGAGACAAGAGAGTTTCTAAGTTAGTGAGAATTAGTCTCAATAATCTCGGTTTATCTCCAAGAAGTCAAGGAAGGTATTGATACCGTTCCTTTAACCCTGGCTAATGGGTTTGAAATCCCTTTCCAGAACCATACCAAACGGTCTTAAATTCAATGTGATTCGTGTTGGGACTGTAGAGGATGTAGGTTGCCCGTCCAATAATCCGTCCAACGTTGCCCACACCAATGATTTGTCGGGGTCGAACAAGGGTCGCTTGCGGTGAATTTTCTTGATCCAGAGTGATGACGCTAGATGTCACGCTACCCTGCTGAATCTCATACTGAAAGGTCAGCCCCGATCGCCCACAAAAAAGTGTGTTCGCATCCATTCGCATCAGGCGATCGAGCATTTGAATCGGTGGCGTATCAGGAGTCAATTCATCACTCACGCCGACACTGCTGCCGTGAATCAGTAAGCAATCGAGTTCAAAGAAACCAAAGTCGAGCGATCGCACCCATTCCACCATTTCTCGTGGAATCGCATCCCACAAAGTTTTTACCATCTCGATGCCGTAGCGCTCAATCAGTTCGGTCGGTTCTCGCGTTCGTCCCAGCCCGTGCAAAATCAGCAACTGTTCTTCCCACCAACCTTGACAGACCTGGGGTACAGGTTCATTGAAACGGGGTGATCTGATCCGTTGAATCACGTTTGTACTTTCATGGGTTGCAGCAATTACATCGCCCAGAATATACAATTCCTCGACAGGTTGTCGCTGCCGTTTGATATCCGCCAGTACTGCTTCATAAGCAGCTAAATTACCTTCGATCCCGCTCAAAATTACCCAATTTGTCATGGTGTTTCACCGTTCACACACATGGGTTGGATCATCGGCGCGTTCAGCGTACTCTAGTCCTTTGGATAGTCGCCAAGCAAATACAGGCGGCAACCCTTTTTCGATAATGGCAGCACAAGTTTTTTGATAGTCGTATTCCACTTCTCGCAGCGTAAGTTGATCCGTGTCATTGTCATAAATCACGTAGGTGGCATTCGGTCTACCGTGGCGGGGTTCGCCGACTGATCCGGCATTCACAATGCGCTTGAGCGGTGCAAAAAACCCGTATTTTGAGGTTCTGATTTTCCAGTGAGTTTGACGCGTATTTGCAATTGTCCAGCATCAAGCGATCGCACATAAGGAACATGGGTATGACCACAAAACAAAATATCAGCACCCGTTGCTAGAACTCGCTCCATTGCCACAAACGCATCCACTTCTGGCATCAAGTATTCATGCTGGTTATGAGGACTACCATGCACAAAGCACAAATTGTCATCGCGTAAACTCAAAGGCAACTGCGCCAAATACTCTCGCACTTCTGGATGAATGACTTGATTTGTCCACTCGTGTGCAACTTTTCCTCGCTTCTCTGCCAACACGGAAGGATAACTACATTCACAAGAATTTAAACCTTCCACGATGTCTTCATCCCAACAACCTTGACAGGTAGGAATATCGAGCGCGCGAATCATTTCTACCACAGCGTTGGGATAAGGACCATACCCCACTAAGTCACCGAGGCAATAAATATTATCTGCATTTTGATCATCTATATCGGATAGCACCGCGTTCAACGCTTCATAGTTACCGTGAATGCAAGATATTACCGCAATCTTCATGCTGCTTCCTCTCCGGGTTCTAATGAGTCTTTAATTTGTTGCTGATAGTAAGCAATGGCTGGCTCTTCTAAACAGCAATCTCTTAACGTTTGAGCGATTGCTTCCTGCTCCAGTGCTTCCCCAACGACCTCAATGCCGCTAAAGCGATCGGGTCTACCATTAGCCATCGCGGCAGATTGAGTTCTAGATAGGTTGTCTCAGCAAGTCCAGTCACAAAGTCGAAATAAAGCGATCGCCCATCAGCAACATCAAAAATGCCTTTAGCGCGTTGAACCGTGCCATACGCCCCATGCGTCAGTTCATACCAAAACGTATTGAGACTAACGGGGTCAAGCACCTGTCCCGACAGAACAGAACGCCAGAGATGGGACTGTGATAACGCCGCACCCGTCTCAACACCCGTTACGACAAGATCTGCCCAGCCGTGCCATTCTGTGTGTCGAGTTCCCGGCGGCAACACTGCTACTCGTTTGCAATTTGCCATCGGGTCAGGCAGGAGCAGAGATTTTAGATCAATATGAAATCCCAATTCAACGTAGACAGCAGATCCAGCCAGCGGATGAGCTAAAAATCAGTCAACTGCTCGGCAGGTAGCACCGTGAGTCCTGAAACCTCTGCGGCTAGATAGGTTGGGTCGATCGCAGTGTTTCCCGAGCCCAGATTTAGATAGACGGCATTCTCAGCAGCAGAATTGATCTGTTGCCGTATCCAGGTCGTTTTTCCCGCGCCGGGTGAACCAGACACCAGTGTGATGTTAAGTGATGGCATCAAAAGTTCTAACAGTCTTGCAGTTCAGGGGTTTGGTTGAGAATCTGATTCCGAATAGATGTGAAGTTGCGGTAAGCATCAGAATCCAGACGATCGCGCCGAAAGGCTGCCAGGTTGTGACAATTTTGAAAGGCTAGCTTCACGCCAAAATGCCGCTCTACTGCCCCCCGAATCGCATCACCACCCACCATTCGCAGCAATTGTCCGCGCGCCTGTTCGCTGGGAGGAGTCGTCGCATGGTTTGCCCACTCTTCGCCCTCCTGATGGATGCTGTGCGCTAGCTTCTCAACAATGCTCCAGGCATAGGGTAAGGATTGCCGGATGGTCTCGACAAAGGCTGGCTCATCCACCTCACCTGCTGCTGCCTGTTGAACTAGGGCTTCACTGACGTTTAGAGACATTTTTTCTCCTAATGATTCATTAACTGCAAAACATTGTCCTATGATACAACTGAAATGATAATCATTCTCATAATTTAGTAATTGATTTATGCCTGATGCCGTGTTTGCTCTGCCAGACTCCATTGACCTGGCGATCGTCGGGGCGGGACCCCATGCCCTGACGCTGGTAACCCACCTTTGCAAAAGAAAAAGTCCATGCGAGGAGCGGTTTCTCGTCTTCGACCCCAGCGGCACCTGGATGAATCGCTGGAATCATCAGTTTGCAGCGTTGGAAATTCCCCACTTGCGATCGCTGCTGTTCATCATCCTGATCCTGACTCGTTCGCACTGCGCCGCTTTGCTGAATCGCGGGCGGATGAGTTGCACCTACCCTACGATTTACCAGGGACTCGCTTGTTTCAGGACTTTTGCCAGGATGTGATCCGTCGCTGGCAGTTAGAGAATTGCGTGTATCCGGCTCAAGTTGAACAGATCAAACCCTTGAACCATCATCGTCAGCCCCGGTTTTTGCTGCAATTATCCACCGGGCAAACCGCGATCGCCCGCAGAGTGGTGATCGCCAATGGGGGTGGAATCCCTCACATTCCAGAGTGGGTGAGGCAAATTCCAATGGGGTACTCACCCGATCGACTTTTGCATTCCAGTCAGATTGATTTACGGGGATTGCAACTCCGAGGGGAACGCATTCTGATTATTGGCGGTGGATTGACCAGTGGACACCTGGCAGTCGGCGCAATTCAGCGAGGTGCCCAGGTGCTACTCATGTCTCGCCGCACCGTTTACGAGAAACTGTTTGATGCTGATGCAGGTTGGCTGGGTCCGAAATATCTCAAAGATTTTTGGGCAGAACCGGATTGGCACACTCGCTGGCAAATGATTCGACAGGCGCGGAATGGAGGTTCTATGACCCCAGCGATGCTGAATCAACTGCGCCGTTTGCAGCGAGATGGGCGGATTGTGTTCTATGAGCAGTGCCAAGTTTCTCAAGCTAGCTGGAATAGAGACCACTGGCAGGTAGGTTGTGATCAAGCAACCATGCATGAATGCATTCAACACCAACCGATCGATCGCATTTGGTGCGCCACAGGTAGTCAGTTAGATGCAACAAAACACCCACTGTTGCAAGATGTTTTACCTACCTACCCTACTGATATTGTGAACGGGTTGCCGATTGTGGATGAATGCTTACGCTGGCGAGACTGTGAGCTGTTTATCATGGGTGGGTTAGCTGCATTACGCACGGGTCCAACGGCGCGAAACCTATCAGGCGCAAGGGCAGTCAGCGATCGCATTGTTCCCGCTCTGACGAAATCTAGCTTAGCGTTTTCAGCCCACTAGAAACCCCTCAGCATCCTAACCAACCCCGTTCGGGAGCAACATCACTTTGCTAAGGTAGAGTGTGCCATCCACTTCACCTCCCATTCTGAGGAACTTTGAGGTTCGGAAATCCTCCAGAATGGTGGATTTAGGGGGCGATTAGAGCAATAGCATCTCCAAGGATTCATACTTCCATTCAGCAACGCCGCGATCGAGGTTAGCTATTAAAGTTTTGTTCATCGAAGACATTGTTTAAAACCATCTGGAAAAGCTTCTCTAAAGATATACCTGATGCTTTTGCCATCGTAGAAATTACACTTTTCTGAGCAAAAGAGCTGTATAGCCCTGCTTCTAAGAACCAAGGTTGCCCGTTTGGGTCAATGCGGAAATCAAACAGACTGTAATGGCGGCAACCTAAAGCGATATGGCATTTTTTGGCGGCATCCCAAACTCTCGCTGTAACTGGGTCACCCGGATCGACGATCCATGCCTTAGTCCCATCTTTGGCAACCATATGTAAGTCACCGTTCTGATTCTGGGTTAGCTTATCAGCATAGCTGCGAATGGGTCTGCGATCGCTATCCATGCTGTATTCTTCCAAGGGCAAACAGACAAGCTGCCCATTTTGCACGATGATACCGCATCTCACTTCTCTACCCAGTTCAATAAATGTCTCTACTAGCACTTCATCGGCATAAGCAAAAGCTGTCTTTAAGGCAGCATCGTAGTCAGAGCGATTTCTCACTAGAACTACTCCTAAAGAATTATCTGCATTCACAGGTTTGATCACAGATGGAGGAGCAATTAAGGGAGGGTTTCCGGGGCAAAGCAGTTCTCCTGGAGGCACACTGACCCCTGCTGCTGCCACAACTGATTTGGTTTTCGCTTTATTGATCGCCAGTGCCATGACATCAGGAGTATTGCCGAGGAAGGGAATGTCGAGCAAATCAAATAAAGCTCGGTAGTATGTCATGCCAGGAATACAAAACATTTGGGGTACCATCACATCAATCTTGAGTGCGGCTAAAGTTTGAACTGCGTCAGCAAAAGAGAGGGGGCTAGCTAAAGCGATCGCTTCACGACTTAGATCGGGTGGAAACCGCCATTGGCGATCGGGTGTAATGTAGGCAATGTGGAATTCATAGAGCGCTGGATTGGCCGTGGACTCTAAGCAATCTTGAGCATAAAGGCGAGACAAATCACAGTAGAACTCGCTGACCGCAGACCCGACTAAATGTAAAACACGCAGCGTCATGAATTAATCTCCTGCTAGCTCGACAAGTTTCCCAATATTAAAATCAATCCGAATCCAACCCTTAAGCTGTCGCAAACTTTTCTAGCAATAGCCAGGGGATTTGGGCATGATGAACCATCAAAAACGGAAGCGGATCAGACCAATCAAAAATTGCATCTTTACCACCAGAAATAATTTTCCACCTCTGCCTTATCTTCATGGGATGCGTCACTAATCGCCAAATTTCATGATAGATCCAGTAAGTTGGGCGACTGGATTTTAGGGGTTGAATGACAGGGAAATTGCTTTCTAAATAAGCCCTTGCGACATCAGCATGGTTATAGAACATCGTAATGGCTGAATGGGTGCGAGGGTTGCACTCGATCGCATAGACACACCCGTCCTCTGCCTGAATGAAATCAAAGGAAACTTGCCCTGTGAGCTTTAAACCAGCCACAAATTGCCTCACCCACGCTTCGATTTCGGGTTTATCCACCCTTTCATAGTTAATCTGGAAGGCTGACGACTGACAACAACAATGCAATTGCAGTTCCCCATTCCGCACAGTGCTGTGAGTGCAATATTCTTGCCCCGGAATAAACGCTTGCATAATCCAAGGGTTACTCTCAGAAATAGGTAATTCCTCAAGGAATGCTGCTGTTTCCAGCGGTGTGTTACAGGGCAACTGAGTCAGATTTAACCGCCGCACAGAGTCGTAAGGAATGCTCTTAAGAATGTATTTTTGCTTTTGCTTGGAAAAATCAAAGTCGAGTATTTGTTGTGGTTGAGTAATGCGGTAGGAATCAGGCACGGAAAGACCTAGCGATGCCGAAATAACAGAAAATTCATGTTTATCATCTAGTTTCTGAACTATTTCTGGATCAAAGTGCATCACTTCGCAATACTTTGAGAGAACCTGCTTGGCTTGCGCATCGTAATAACTCGCAACTGGACTACAGACCGGAACATAAACATCTACTCCTTCCTTCTGCACAATTTCCAGGAGCGCATCAATGTAATCTTTTGCTTGAGGCTGAGGTACAGTGTAAAAGCGATCGACTGCCCAAGAAAATCGATGCCCTGTGAGCCAATATTTGTGTGACTCGATCAAAATTACCCGATGCCCTGCTCCATGAAACGATCGCGCTAGCTGTAGCGCTTTTGTCATTTTGCCGCCACTGAGCAGGATTGTTTTAGGGTGAGATGCGGTTATTCTACGCGGTTTGAATATGATCGCTCTAAACAAGGCGATCGCAGTTAACGCGAGATTGAACGGTAGAATGAATAGCAGCAGAATCAGAGTCACCACTGTTTTTATTACCGACCGTGTCTGGCTGTAATCTAACTTTTTAAAACTCATTATGAAAAATAATTTGAACTATCATCAGAAAATTTTAGCAAGGTAATACTCCTACAGCGATCAACAGTACGATGCAGGAGTATTACTTACACTCGGCGGATTAATGTTAGACCATCTCTCAAAGGCAGCAACACCTGCTCTACACGCGGATCATCCACAATGGTTTGGTTAAACGCTGCGATCGCCACTCCGTTAGCCGTAGATTCACCCGATAAGTAGGGTTGCCCCTGCATCAACGTATTATCGACACAGATCAAACCGTTAGGTGCCAGCAGGTCAGTGTCTAGCAAGAGATTCACGTAGTTAACATAGCTTGCCTTGTCGGCATCGATAAAGACTAAATTAAACGTCTCATTGGCAGCGGCCAATTGCTTGAGCGTCAACAGTGCGGGTGCCACCTTGACCAAAATCTTGTGCCCACTGGAAGACTCCCTAAAGCATTGCTGGGCAAACTTTGCCACATAAGCATCCACCTCACAGGCAACCACTTCGCCATCATCCGGTAGAGCTTCAGCCATTGCCAGGGCAGAGTAGCCAGTAAACATCCCAATTTCTAACACTCGCTTTGCTTGAGTTAAATGCACCAGAAATTTTAGAGTTTGACCTTCTATATGCCCTGAGAGCATTTCCTGCTCTAGCTGCTGCACGGTTTCGCTGTCAGAGAAGCGCTGGCTCCAATCTTCCGCTTGAGTGCGCTGGACAAGGGATGCTAGAGCCGGAGACTCTGGCGTTGTGCAGTGGCTCAGATAGGGATCTAACCCGCTTGCCAACTCGCAGGCTTGCCGCAATTCAGACTTTAACTTTGCATCAATGTCTAAGGCTTCTAGCTGCTGGCTAAGATGCTCAAGCTTTGTCGCCAGGATGCCTAAAGGTGTTACGGGTCTGGGCGATTTTATCGATCGGTCGATGAGTGTCATGCTTCCACACCCATTGAAACAGGGGCGCTAACCGATTCTAATGCCATGAACATGTCTTCACCATCCCCATTGCGAGAATAACCCCGACAGATCTCTTTGTGAATTGCCAAGATCTGATCTAACTCAGCTTTTGTCAAATCATTAATGAAAGAACAGCTTCCGATCGGGTTGGGGACAGCGGCTCGCAGCAAGCCATCCCGCGTCCGACTGATCGATTCTGTTGCCTTCCACAACAATTCCGGAGTGAGGTAAGGGCTATCGATCGCCAGACCAATACGGCTCATCAACCCCAAATGCGATCGCGATCGCTGACTGCAAGGTAGCCCCGTTGCTGGGCAATAGTTGCCGAAAACGCCATATCAATGTTGACTGCATGACCATGAAACATAGGAATTTCAGGGGTTAGCTCCAAGGTCGGACTCCAAGTATGACCATAAGCAATCACGCGATCGAGATCTAACTCGTGCAAATTAGGCACTTCTAGACCTAGCATGGTGTTGATTGCATTGTATGTAACCTTGTGTGCTACCTCGCGTAACTCAGGCGTTCCATTCAAGTAGCCGAAGTGGGTATGCAAAAGATCTTCGCCGTATTTTTCCAACAGATCAAAAATTTCATTGTTAGCGACAACGGCAATCTTGATCAGCTCTGCCATGCCGTTACGCACTTGATCTACAGGCAACGTTTTCAAAAAGGAGAAGTCCAAAATCACTTTCTGAGAGGCATGGTAAGCTCCTAATCGGTTCTTTAACTTACCGTGGTTAACAGCTACCTTGATCGCAACGCTGGCATCAATTAGCCCAATCAGGGTTGTAGGCACTCGGATATAGTTTGTGCGACGGCGATAAGTGGCACAGGCAAAACCCGCTACATCTGTGGTTAGGCCACCGCCCACCACTAAAACAGGCTCTTTACGAACTAGCCCAAAATCTGCAAACGCATCAACAATTTGCTCATAGGTTCGTAACGTCTTCTCTGTCTCCTTGATTTTAACTAGAAAGACAGTCAGGTCAATTTCATAATGATTAAAGTAAGCCTGAATCTGCTCACGATACAAGCCGTAAACCGCTTCATCCACTACCATCAGACAGCGTTTAAACTGACGATAGCTCTCTGCAATTTCAGCGTTCTCAAGTCCAAAGGCTCTCTCTACATAGAGTAAGCTGAAGTCGATCTTTTCATACCCCTCAACATGAAAAGCGGTTTCTGTAGCCCTAAAAGTTGCCTGAACGTTACCCATATGATTTTCCCGGTGTTTCGACTATGTGCCACTCAATATTCCTTCACAGAACTTAACAACTTTTCTAATGATTATCAAGTTAATTAGGCTTCTGTTCTAGATTTAGATCTAAGGGATGAGTCGAAGAACAGCGGTACACTGCGTGGTTGCTGCGTAGTAGAGGCGCAATAAGTACATAAATTTAGAGTGTTGTAGAATACAAATTACCCAAACTTAGGAAGGTCGGAAAGACTGTGCTCTCTTACCGTCTACTTATTTACAGGTGGTATTCTCGCTGGCGTTGCTGAATCACGGATGAATTTTGCCCCCCTAAATCATCTGGGGACTTCCGAACCTTTCAAAGTCCCCC
>JAAUOZ010000019.1 GCA_012034655.1 Leptolyngbyaceae cyanobacterium CSU_1_3
TTCCCCGTTGCCCACGGGTACAAATCACTTGTGCAGCGGCAATATCCCTCGGTTTAGTTGAACCGCACTCAGGGCATTGATGCACTCTTACGCTCAGGTCTTTTTTGACCTCAGCCCCGCAGTCTGGACACTCCTGAGAGGTTCCCCGTGCATCGACCTTGCCGTAAAACACGTCGCGCTTAAAGCACACCCAAGGCAGAATTTGATTAGCAAATTGCCCCAGCGCAGCATCAAGCGTGTGTTTGCCTAACATTCCTTTCGCCATGATGCGGAAGTCTAAATCTTCCACAAACACCATTCCTGCTTGGTCACAGAGATGATGGGCTAACTTGAAGTGCCAATCCTTGCGAGTATCTGCAATGCGTTGATGCACTCTTCCAATCTTATGCTGAAGCTTCAGCCAGTTTGCAGACCCTTTTTGCTTCGTCTTCAATCTACGTTGCAGCAATGTCAGCTTGCGGTGCAGTTCGTTGAAAAAACGAGGACGCTTGACTTGTTCTCCATCAGACGTTGAAAGAAAGTATTCCAACCCAACATCAATTCCGAGCGGATGACCCTGAGCCATCGGACTCGGAATATTCACATCGGCTTCAAGACTCAGCATGACGAAGTATCCCGATGCCTTGCGAACAATCCGAGCTTGCTTGACTTGGAAGAGTTCGGGAATCTCTCGTGACCATCGCACCCGGACAAAACCGAGTTGAGGCAGTTTTATTCCTTCCTCTAAAACACAGTTTTTGAGCATTTGAGGGAAGACAAAACTCCGCATCCGCCCCCGTTTCTTAAAGCGTGGGAATCCGCATCCTTTTGACTTCATATCCTCAAACGCCCTGTCCAGTGTCCTCAGAATTTGCTGAAGGGCTTGAGCATTCACAGTCTGCAATTCTGGGTATTCGTTCTTAGCGACTGTTAGCCGTTTCGCCTGAACATGGTAGTTAGGAAGCGGTGCATCCGAAGGAAGAATGTACTCTGTCACGATGGAGCAGGCATTGACGGGAGACTTACGGGAATTGAGCCAGTCCTTACGTTCCCGTAAAGCAAAGTTCCAGACATTGCGACACACATCTAAGATGCGGTCAATCTCTGCAACCTGAGCCTGAGTTGGTTCTAGCTTGAATTCCCACGTCATGTTTAGCATGTCTACATCGTATCAGATATCGTGTAGACTCTGGAAGACTGCTCCTTTCAGTCGCGCTCCGCTACACCCCCAACCAAGCTTTCAGCTATGGTTGGAGTACTGCGAAGTTCTTTGATAGGCGGCGTTGTTGAATCCCACGATGAAACCATTTCCCCAAGCATTGAGGCTCTGCTCAGAATTCAGCGAAACCCTAGTTTCATTCAGCAACGCCGTATTATTAGCTCGCAGATCCTCAATGCTTTCAAGCACCTGATTTGAGCCTTCTAGGGCCGACTCAGCTAGGGTGAGAAGCCCAATGCTGAATTGATGACTCTCTTATCTTCATTCCTCATAAGCTTGCATCGGCAGACACGAACATACAAGATTGCGATCGCCGTAGGCATTGTCGATCCGCCCAACGGTGGCCCAAAACTTATGGTCGCGAGTCCATTGGGTTGGGTAAACGGCTTCCTGGCGAGAATAGGGGCGGTTCCAGTCGGCGGCAGCTAAGTCGGCGGCGGTGTGGGGGGCATTTTTGAGCAGGTTGTTTTGGCGATCGACCTGACCTGCTTCGATCGCGCGAATTTCTTCACGAATGGCGATCAGGGCATCACAGAAGCGATCGAGTTCCTGCTTCGATTCGCTTTCGGTGGGTTCAACCATGACCGTTCCAGCGACGGGCCAGGAGACAGTCGGTGGATGGAAACCATAATCAATCAAGCGTTTGGCAATGTCATCGACTTCAATTTCGGCGCTTTTCTTAAACTGGCGCAGGTCGAGAATGCATTCGTGGGCAACCATTCCATTTTTGCCCTTGTAGAGAACGGGATAGTGATTCTCTAAGCGTTTGGCGATGTAGTTGGCATTGAGAATGGCGACTTCTGTGGCTGCGGTTAGCCCTTTTCCGCCCATGAGCGCAATATACATCCACGAGATCGGCAGAATGCTGGCACTGCCCCAGGGCGCGGCAGAGACAGCCCCAATCCCCTGCTGACCCCCCATCGGAATCACCGAATGCCTGGGCAAAAAGGGAAGCAAGTGGGCTGCAACGCCGATCGGCCCCATCCCCGGCCCGCCGCCACCGTGGGGAATGCAGAAGGTTTTGTGTAAATTGAGGTGACAGACATCTGCCCCAAAATCACCAGGGCGACAAAGCCCCACCTGGGCGTTCATATTTGCCCCATCCATGTAGACCTGTCCACCGTGGGCATGGACGATCGCACAAATTTCGATAATTCCTTCCTCAAAAACACCGTGGGTTGAGGGATAAGTCACCATTAGGGCGGAGAGGTTCTTTTGGTGTTTTTCGGCTTTGGCTTTGAGGTCGGCGATGTCGATGTTGCCTGCGTCGTCACAGGCGATCGCCACGACTTGCATTCCAGCCATGACGGCGCTAGCGGGGTTTGTGCCGTGGGCAGACTGGGGAATCAGACAAATATTGCGATGCCCTTCGCCCCGGTGCTGGTGATATTCTCGAATCACCAAAAGCCCCGTGTATTCGCCCTGAGACCCGGCATTTGGTTGCAGCGAAATGCCCGCAAATCCGGTGATTTCCGCCAGCCATTCTTCTAGCTGTTGAAACAGGATTTGATACCCCTCGGTTTGCTCGATCGGCGCAAAGGGGTGAATCTGACCAAACTCGGCCCAGGTGACAGGAACCATTTCTGAAGTGCTGTTGAGCTTCATGGTGCATGATCCTAGGGGAATCATGGCGGTGGTCAGGGAGAGGTCTTTAGACTGGAGCCGATAGAGGTAGCGCAGCAGTTCGGTTTCTGACTGGTGGTTGTGGAAGACGGGATGGGTGAGGTAGGGGGTGGTGCGGGCGAAGGGATGGGGACTAGGGGAGAGAGGCAGCAGATCTTCGGGGTTGAAGTGGGGGGTCTGTTCGGCGGCGAAGATTTGGAAGAGGGCGATCAGGTCGTCGGTGCAGACGGTTTCGTCGAGGGAAATGCCGAAGGTACGATCGTCGATGCGTCTCAAATTTTTGTGGTGGGCCAGTGATCGTCTGACTACGCCTTCTGCTTGCTCTGAGGGCACTTGAACGCGCAATGTGTCGAAATAGGGTTCTGCCCCTAGAGTGCAGCCGAGTTTTTGCAGCCCGATCGCCAACAGCGTCGTCATTTGGTGGATGCGATCGGCGATGCGTTTGAGTCCGGTAGGCCCGTGGTAGACGGCGTAGGTTCCAGCAATGACAGCCAGCAGCACTTGAGCGGTGCAAATATTACTGGTGGCTTTGTCGCGGCGGATGTGCTGCTCACGGGTCTGGAGGGCTAATCTCAAGGCGGGCTGACCGTTTACATCCTTAGAAACGCCCACCAACCGACCGGGGATTTGTCGCTTGTAGATTTCTCTGGTGGCGAAGTAAGCCGCGTGGGGCCCTCCATACCCCAAAGGAACGCCAAACCGTTGCGTGTTGCCAACGGCGATATCTGCGCCAAATTCTCCGGGCGGCTTGAGCAACGTCAAACTCAGTAAGTCTGCTGCCACGGTGACGATCGCCCCGACCTGATGGGCCCGATCGCAGAATGCTTGGTAGTCATAGATTGCGCCGTCGGTTGCCGGATATTGCAACAGCGCTCCAAAAATTGGTGTATCGAAGCCAAATTGACGATGATCGCCAACCAAAACCTCAATCCCTAGGGGAATTGCCCTGGTTTTGACGACCTCGATCGTTTGGGGATGGCAGGTTTCTGAAACCCAAAAAGTTTTTGCCTGGGTTTTGCAGAGTCCATAACTCATAGACATTGCTTCGGCGGCGGCGGTTGCTTCATCTAACAAAGAAGCGTTGGCGATTTCTAGCCCCGTCAGGTCGATCACCAGGGTTTGAAAGTTGAGCAAAGCTTCGAGGCGGCCCTGGGCGATCTCAGGTTGGTAGGGCGTGTATTGGGTATACCAACCGGGGTTTTCGAGAATGTTGCGCTGAATCACGGGTGGTGTGATGCAGTTGTGGTAGCCCATGCCGATGAACGATCGATAAATCTGATTCTGGTCGGCGATCGCCTTCAACTCAGCCAGCAGTTCATACTCACTCCGACTGGCACTAATTTTCAACGGCTGCCGCAGACGAATTGCCGGGGGAACTGCCTTGCTAATCAACGCCTCCATTGAGTCTAGACCCAACTCACTGAGCATCTGTTGAAGGTCTGAAGGGCGAGGGCCGATGTGGCGATCGACAAAGCGATCGGTATAGCTCAACTCATCCGTCGGCGTGGGGCTGTGGGTAGAAGCTCGATCGCCATTTTGGGCAGGAGTGTCGTGATCTGTAGAAGAGAGGACATGGCTCGATTCAGACTGACTCAATTCAACCGTGGTTTGCATTTGGGTAACAGACTCTGACATAGTTAGATTTACGGTTTGGTTAAATTGTACGGTTTGGGTGAATAGACTTCAGAATGGTGGCGATCGCAGGATTGAAAAGTTCGGGATAAACCACAGCCCAAAGATGTAGGCAGTCTGATTCTGATTGTTCTTTATATTCTGCAACAATTAACCCGCTAGTGGCATTAGCGGGTGTGAAGGGATGATGAAGCTAGGGTCAGAAGTTCAGTAAATTTGGGGAGAAATTTTTATAGCTTTATTCGCCTTCTACCCGCGATCGATACACCTCGGCAGAGAGGGTGTCTTCCAAATCGTTGAGATCATCCACCTGCACTTTGAGCAACCAACCTTTGATGTAGGGGTCGTCTACTAGTTTTTCGGGCGCATCGACCATTTCAGCATTCGCCTCCATCACTGTGCCTGTAACCGGAGATTTTAAATCTTCGACCGCCTTGACCGATTCTACCGTGCCAAAGCTTGCTCCCTTCTCGACGGCATCTCCCACGGCGGGCAACTCTAGAAACACAATGTCACCGAGTTGATCGATCGCAAACGCACTAATGCCGATCGTCACGGTGTCGCCCTCGACACGGGCATATTCGTGGCTGTCAGTGTATTTCAGGTCTTCGGGATATTCCAGCGCCATTTTGGTTCCTCTACGATCGCCTAATGTTGAACTTTGAGCATGATTTGGAGCTTAGACGAAGGACGGTGAGCCGAGAATTTCCGGTCTGAGGTCTGCGATCGTCTAAAGCTCAATGCATCCTGCCTCAAAAAGTCTACCCTCTGCCCGACAATTTGTAGACGGGTTTTTGCGGGTCAAGTTTCTACCGCTTTTGTCGCTAACCCAGCCAGATGGCCATCGGCGGTTTTGCCAATGATATATAAGTCGAGGTTCGTTTCGCCTATTCTATAAACTTGTAAATCGCTCAAGTGTTGCTTAAGCGTGTCAACGAGTTGTTGATATTGAGACACGATCGTTTGTTCTGACTCATTTTGCCAGTCTTGAATCTGTGTTGCTTGCTCAAAAAAAGTGTCGAGATCTTGAGCTACGATCGTCGTATTTTCAGATCGATCGACCCGTTCTAAAAGCATTCTATGATCCAATCCTTCTAGCGTCGTATTTTCCCACACAAAAACCTCAAACGGCGCTTCCGACTCACTAACCCAGAGCAAATCCTTCGATACTTCCTTCAATTGATCTAGCAATTCCAACGAATCGTTTTTCATTCCTCCCTTATCCCTCATCTTTCACATTAAGACCAATCATCCCAGTCTGCTTCCGTCTCAGCCGCCCGCGGAATCGATGGAGTTGGAACGGCGTAAATTGGAGGCGATGGCACTAACTCTAGCTGATTTGACTTGGGCTTAAATGTCTCACCTTTGCGACGGCGAGACACACTTTCTTCGCTCGTATCTTCTGCCACCACTTCGTAGAGTAATGCTAATTTTGTGGGATCTTTGCCCTTGCGGAGAATGCGCCCCAATCGCTGAATATATTCGCGAGTCGAAGCCGTCCCCGAAAGCACGATCGCCACACTCGCCTCCGGCACATCCACTCCTTCATTCAACACTCTAGACGCAACCAAGGTTTTGTAGTCACCCTGCTTAAATCGCGTCAAAATGTTGTGACGTTCTTTGACCGGGGTTTGATGGGTGATCGCAGGAATAAGAAATTCTTGAGAAATCTGATAAACGGTGGCATTGTCGTCTGTGAAAATCAAGGTGCGTTCGGGGTGGTGCTGGGAAAGGAGATCAGCTAGAACCCTGATCTTGCCTTCGGTTCCAAAGGCGATCGCCCTGGCTTCTCGGTGAGCCAACATTGCTTTGCGTCCGGCTTTCGATCGGGCGCTCGCCTGCACAAATCGCTGCCAACCCTGGGCGCTACTGAGGTAGATATTCGCCTCTTTGAGAAAAGCATTGCGAACTTGAATCAGTCGATCGTAGCGTTCGCGTTCCTGTTTTGAGAGTTTGACTTTAATCTGGGTTGCTTTGTGATTGGCCAGTGCTGATCCAGATAATTCTTCTGCGGTGCGTCGATAGACTTCAGCACCGATCAAAACCTGTAGATCTTCGTGTTTGCCGTCTGTTCGTTCGGGTGTGGCCGTGAGTCCCAATCGGTAGGGTGCGATCGCATATTCAGCAATCACGCGATTGAAGTCACTGGGTAGATGATGGCATTCATCAAACACTAACAAACCATATTGATTGCCCAGCGTTTCAGCATTGATGGCTGCACTGTCGTAGGTGGAGACGAGCAGCGGAGAACGATCGCGCGATCCACCCCCCAATAGCCCCACCTCCACATCCGGAAAAGCCGCCACCAAATGGGCATACCACTGGTGCATCAAATCCAACGTCGGAACCATCACCAACGTGCTGCGCTGAGTCGCTTGCATGGCCATTTGGGCCAGGTAGGTTTTGCCAGCGGCGGTGGGCAACACTACCACTCCCATGCGTCCGGCGGCTCTCCAGGCATCCAGCGCCTCTTGCTGATGGGTATAGGGCTGCATTTCTAGACTAGCCACCATCTCTACGTCTGCAAAGGCTTTGGCTTTGTCGTCGAGTTCTGTGCCTTCTGCTCGCATTGCCAGTACGAGATTGCGATATTGGTTGGCAGGAATGCGAAATTTCTCGACTCGATCGTCCCAGATGGCGTAATCCATCCAGGCTTTGCCCCTTGGTGGGGGATGCAAAATCAGCGTGCCGCGATCGAACTGAAGTGTCGGAGTCCGAGCCATTTGATTTACTCAGAACAGATGTTCGTTTCTGATGCTTATGGTGTCACCTCTGGCAGCATTCTGCAAGTCAAGGGATCTCACCAGAGACGAGGGTGCTTTAGTGGGATGATAGGACGAATAGATTATCTTGATTCAGGAAGTGCGAGATAATTAATTAATTCATTCATTAAATCCTCCCTGGCAAGTTCTTCTAGCGCCCATTTTCTAAGGGATCTGTTTCTAAGGGATCTGTGAGTTAATCATGGATCACCCGCCAGGTTTCGACTTTGCTCAACCTGCAACCGTCGAGGGCTGAGCAAAGCCAAGGGTTGAGCAAAGCCGAAACCCGATTCACTGATATTTTATTTTTATGCAAACCCCTCACTTCTTGAAACCATCCCCTCGATCGCTGCCAACATAGAATCGCAAAAACCCCTGCAACTGGAAAAGTCACGCCATGAGCAAGCCTGTGGTCATTTGTGTCGATGACGATTCTACGATCTTAGAAAGCCTAAAAATCGAGCTAAAACAATTGCTCGGCAAAGATTGCATCATCGAAACCGCCGAAGGGGGCGATGAAGCGCTAGAGCTATTCGACGATTTGCGCCGAGACAAATATGAAGTTGCGCTAGTGCTGGCCGATTACATCATGCCTGGGCTGAAAGGCGATGAACTGCTCAAGCGCATCCACGCATGTTCGCCCAAAACGCTCAATATCATGGTGAGTGGGCAGGCAGATCTAGAAGCCGTCAGCAAAACGATTCGAGATGCCAAACTTTATCGCTATATCAGCAAACCGTGGAAGCCCGAAGATCTCAACATGGTCGTGCTAGAAGCGATTCAGAGCTACCTCAAAGATCGCAAACTAGAGCTACAGGCGGTGCAACTTCAGAATGCTCACAGGGAGCTTACTCAGCTTTACCAAAAAGTTGAACAACTAAACATTAACCTAGAACATCAAGTCCAAGAACGCACCAGCCAACTGCAACAAAAAATGCAGGAATTGCAGACTCTCAGCCAACTAAAAGAAGATTTTTTGTACGCCGTCTCCCACGATTTGCGAACGCCCCTGACGGGGATGTTGTTGGTGTTGAAAAAGCTGCAAACTAAGGCACTGCTCGAAACCGATGCAGCCGTTTCTCTACCAATGCCAGTGCTCGATCTCATGGTCAAAAGTAGCGATCGTCAACTGAAAATGCTCGACTCGCTACTCGAAGTGCATTCTAGCGATGTGTTTGGCTTCAAGCTCGATCGTCAACTCATTGATCTCCAAAAATTGGTGCAGATGATTGTGCAGGATCTCGATCCATTGATCAGCGAAAATGGAGCCACGATCGTCGATCGTTGCCCCCATCAACCCTTGTTCCTGTCGATCGACCCCACCCAAATCAGGCGCGTCTACGAAAATTTGATTGTCAACGCCCTCAAACACAACTCACCAGGAATTTGCCTCACCTTAACGATCGAGCCAGACCCATCCGGTGTGCGCTGCGCCATTCAAGACAACGGCATCGGCATGACACAGGCAGAATGTATCGGGCTATTCGATCGCTACGTGCAGGGCGATCACTCTGGAAATCGTCCCCGGCGCTCTCTGGGAGTGGGTTTGGGGTTATATCTCTGTCGGCAGATCATTACAGCCCACGGCGGACAAATTGGCGTTGAAAGCACCCCTGAGCAAGGCGCAACCTTCTGGTTTACACTGCCATCTGAGCAGCCAGATCCAACACGCTGCGCCGATTGAGTCTTCTCTATCTCCCGCCTCCGAAGACACCTCCCACCTTCTTCGTTGTTCGCCCATGCCCCTTAGAAAAGTTTCCCTTCAGACTGCTATTCTCGTGCCTCTGGTGCTGCAAATTGTAGGAGCCGTGGGAGTCGTCGGATACTTTTCGTTTCAGAATGGGCAACGAGCCGTAGACGACCTAGCCCAACAGTTGATGGAACAAAGCAGCGATCGCATTCGCCAACAACTTCACCATCATCTAGAAGTTCCACGGGTGATCAATCAACTCAATGCTGACGTGATTGGGCTGGGTCATGCAGATCCTCGCAACCCCGCCAGCCTGACGCGATCGTTCTGGCGGCAGCGGGTTTTGTTTGAGGCGCTGAGTGTGTCGGCAATGTATTTTGGCAGCGCTGAGGGCGACTTTGTGGGGTTAGGGTTTCAGTCGAGCCAGAAGTGGGAAGTGGGCAGAGCCGATCGATCGACGAACTATCGATTTCAGAGTTTTGCCACCGATGCTCTGGGCAATCCGACGAAACTGCTGGCCACCAAAAAGCCCTACGACCCTAGAAAGCGACCCTGGTATCAAAGTGCAGTTCAGGCAAAGGAGCCGATTTGGAGTCCGGTGTATCTTGATTTTGCCGAGCGGCGACCCAAAATTACCTTAGCGCAACCGCTTTACCAGGCAGATCAGCAGTTGCGCGGCGTAGTCGGGACTGATTTTGTTCTGTCTCATGTGAGTGCATTTCTCCAACAATTAGAAACAGGGCAAGCCGGAAGGACGTTTATCATGGAGCGATCGGGGCTGTTGATTGCCAGTTCTTCTGATCGGGTCTTGATAGATGAACGGGCCCAAAGATTGACGGCTCTGAAGAGTGACGATCGCCTGATCCAGGCGACAGCGCAACATCTACAACAACGCTTTGGCAATGTTGCAAAGGTAGAGAGCAGCCAACAGTTCAATTTTCAGCTAGACCATCAACGTCAACGGGTGAACATTGCCCCCTTTGCCGATCGCTATGGGTTAGATTGGCTCATTGTGGTAGTTGTGCCAGAGTCGAGCTTTATGGCGACCATTGATGCCAACACTCAGAAAACGATTGGGTTGTGTGTGTTAGCCCTGGGAATGGCGATCGGTCTGGGAATTTTGGCCGCTCGATCGTTGACCCAACCCATTCTCACCCTCGTCACGGCCAGCCACAAAATTGCCCTAGGCAAATTTGACCAGCCGCCGATTCAGGTGTCTAGCATTCGAGAACTGAAGATTTTGGCAGACTCCTTTAACCACATGAGCCATGAAATTCAACAGTCGCGATCGCAGCTAGAAGAGTATGCGCGATCCCTCGAACAGCGCGTCCTCGATCGCACCCAAGATTTGGCCAAAGAAGTGCAAGATCGCCAACAAGCCGAAGAGCAAGCCACCGCAGCCACCGCCCAACTGAATGCCGTGCTTGCAGCGATGAATGAACTGATTTTTGTCTTCGATCGGGCGGGCCGCCACCTCAAAATTCCGGCGACGGGGCACAAAATGCTACTCTATAACCCTTCGCAGGTGCGGATCGGACGATCGCTGTATGAGGTCTTTCCGGCGGAGATTGCCGATCGCTTTATGAGCCACATTCAGCAAACCCTCGACACCCAAACCACCCAGAGCGTCGAATATAGTCTGATTATCAACGGGCAAGAAATTTGGTCAGATGCCAGCATTTCTCCGATCGACCAAAACTCTGTAGTGTGGGTCGCGCGCAACGTCACCGCTCGCAAACACGCCGAGCAAGAACTCAAACAAGCGAAACTCGCCGCCGATGCTGCCAGCCGCGCCAAAAGCGAATTTCTCGCCAACATGAGCCACGAACTGCGATCGCCGTTGAATGCCATCTTAGGATTTGCCCAACTCTTAAGCCGCCATTCTCAAAAACCGGACGAACAAGAAAACATCGACATCATCATCCGCAGTGGCGAGCATCTATTGGCGCTGATCAACAGCGTGCTAGACCTCTCCAAAATCGAAGCCGGACGGGCAACCCTCACCCCCACTGACTTTGACCTCGACTATTTTCTCGATGATCTGGGTGCAATGTTTCACCTGCGAGCGGTGCAAAAAAAATTTGCACCTAGAAATCGATCGCGCCCCCAATGTGCCCCGCTTTATCCAGGCTGACCAGACCAAACTTCGTCAGGTGTTGATCAACCTGCTCAGCAACGCCGTCAAATTTACCGATCGTGGCAGCATCGTGGTGACGATCGAACGGGGAACGCTTCCCTCCCCGGTTCCTCTGCTGTCGTTTACGATCGCAGACACTGGCCAGGGCATTGCCCCTGCCGAACTCGCCACCCTGTTTGAAGCCTTTGTGCAGACTGCAACTGGCAAATCCACCCACGAAGGAACGGGGCTAGGGCTGTCAATCAGTCAAAAATTTGTGCAACTCATGGGCGGCAAGATCACGGTGCATTCTGAAGTGGGTCACGGAAGTCGCTTTGCGTTCCAAATTCCGGTGGGTGTGGTGGAGGCGGCCCAGGTGAAGCCCAAGCAGCCCAGCCGCCGTGTAGTTGCCCTAGAGCCAAATCAGCCGATTCATAGAATCTTAGTGGTGGACGATGGAGCCGTCAATCGGCTCTTGTTGGTGAAACTGCTTGCCCCCCTTGGGTTTGAGATCAAAGAAGCGAGTGATGGCCAGTCTGCGATCGACCTCTGCCAACAATGGGAACCGCACCTGATTTGGATGGACATGCGAATGCCCGTGATGGATGGCTACGAAGCAACAAAACAGATCAAGTCCACCACCAAAGGACAGGCGATCGCCATCATTGCCCTCACGGCCAGTGTGCTGGAAGAAGAACGCACCGTAATTTTGTCCGTAGGGTGTGATGATTTTGTCCGCAAGCCCTTCCGAGAAGCGGAGATTTTTGCTGCTATGCAGCGCCATCTGGGTGTGCAATATGTCTATGCCGATCGCGAAGATTTTGATCCGATCGCTGCCGTGCCAGCGAGGGAGTTGCTGACGGTTGAAACTCTGCGATCGCTGCCGCCAGACTGGGTTTCTGACCTTAGACAAGCGTTGACCACGGTAGATTTAGATTTGGCAACCCAGACGATCGCCCAGATCCAATCACAATCTCCAGCTTTAGCGATTGTGATTCAGCAATGCATTGACAACTTTGAATATGAACAGGTACTAGCGGTGCTCCCATGATCATTCCTCAACCTAATCTACTTGTTGTTGATGACGCACCCGAAAATCTGCGTCTTTTGGTGCAATTATTGACCCAACAGGGCTACAAAGTGCGTCCTGTCACCAGTGGAAGGCTGGCGCTGTCGGCGGCTCAAGGGTTTCCCCCTGACTTGATTTTGCTCGACATCAATATGCCCGACATGGACGGCTACGAGGTGTGTCAAAAATTGAAGGCGGACGATCGTACCCGCGAAATTCCGGTGATTTTTCTCAGTGCGCTGGCGGATGTATTCGACAAGGTGAAGGCTTTTTCGGTGGGTGGAGTCGATTACATTACTAAGCCTTTTCAAGTCGAAGAAGCGATCGTGCGAATTCAGACTCATTTGTCGCTGCGATCGCTGCGATCTAGTTTGCAACAAAAAAATGCAGACCTAGCCGCCATGCTCCAAGAGTTGCAGTCTGCCCAGGCGCAACTGATTCAGTCTGAAAAGATGGCGGCGTTGGGTCAATTGGTGGCTGGCGTTGCCCACGAATTGAACACACCTCTGGGGGCGATTCGATCGTCGGCTGAGAATATGGCTAATTTTCTCGATCAAGACTTAGTAGCATTGCCTCATTTTCTGCAAACTTTGTCTGTGGAGCATCAAGCAGATTTTTTTGCGCTGGTCAATTGCGCTGGCGAATCGGCGATTCACCTCTCGACGCGAGAAAAACGCCACCATAAACGATCGCTAATCCACCAACTCGAAGGTTACAACGTTGACAATGCCGATGTAATTGCTGACACAATCGTCGATATGGGCATCTATGAGCCATTGCCCAGATTTTTGGCACTGCTGCACGATGTCAACAGTCAAGCCCTTTTGGATGCGGCCGATCGGCTGACTGGTTTGCAACGCAGCATCCGCACGATCGTGAGTGCGAGCGATCGGGCGGCAAAGGTGGTTTTGGCGCTCAAAAGCTATGCCCATCAGCAATCTCACAGTTACCAGGTTGAGGCAGATATCATTGAAGGCATCGAGACAGCCCTAACTTTGCATCACAGCCAGATCAAGCGCGATGTGGAAGTGATTCGCCACTATGAGCCGCTGCCGCCCATGCTTTGCTACCCAGACGAACTCAACCAAGTGTGGACAAATCTGATCCAAAATGCCCTGCAAGCGATGAACCAGAGGGGCACTTTAGAGATATCGGTGAGCCAGCACGATCGACACCTTCAAGTCGCGATCGCCGACAACGGGGCGGGAATTCCGGCTGAGATTTGCGATCGCTTATTCGAGCCATTTTTCACGACAAAGCCCAGGGGTGAGGGCAACGGTTTAGGGTTAAGTATTGTCAAAAAGATCATCGAAAAACACGAAGGAACCATACAAGTTGCCAGCCAACCCGGACAGACTATTTTCACCATTTCTCTACCGATCAAAGAGCGCGCCCAAGGAAATAAGGGAGGATAGGCAGCAAATGGTGGACTGACAAGTCTTTCC
Organism: Leptolyngbyaceae cyanobacterium CSU_1_3; assembly: GCA_012034655.1. Taxonomy (GTDB): domain Bacteria; phylum Cyanobacteriota; class Cyanobacteriia; order Leptolyngbyales; family Leptolyngbyaceae; genus JAAUOZ01. The sequence continues at coordinate 13,536 of JAAUOZ010000019.1, forward strand.
CCTCATCCCCCAACCCCTTCCCACAAGTGCTATCGGTGAGAGTCCGATCGGGGGGTGCTGTCCTCGAAGGTTTTTTCATCGATCGTCCCTCGCACCGAAAAGGCTTGCTGAGGCACTCCAATTTCGATGCCCTGTTCATCAAGGGCCAGCTTCAAGCGTCGCCGAAATTCTCGCCCCACGTTCCACTGTTGGAGTGGTTCGGTTTTGATCCAAACGCGCAGCGTCACACCTGTACTATTTAAGTCATCGACTCCTAAGACTTCGGGTGGCTCTAAAATTTTGTCTTGCCAAGGGCGATCGTGGCTCATCTGCTGTCCGACTCGCTCAATCAGTGCGATCGCCTGATCCAGGTTTGCCTCATAGGAAATGGCGATCGCCAGATCGACCCGTGACCAATCTTTAGAAAGGTTTTCAACGATGGTGATAGCACTATTAGGAATGGTAATCAACCGTCCTTCTGCATTGCGAAGTTGAGTGATTCGTAGATTCATCGATTCTACCAGACCCGACACTTTACCCACCTGAATGACATCCCCCACTGCATACTGATCTTCTAGCAAAATGAGAAAGCCGTTGATCACATCTTTGATCAGGTTTTGTGATGCTAGGGAGATACCCAGACCAATAATTCCTGCGCCCGCCAACAACGGAACTACTTCAATGCCAGCGATCGAAAGCACCGTCAAAACGCCAACTCCCAGAAGCACGATCGTAAACACACTTTTGACCACTCGCGAAAATGTAGAGACTCGCAGCGCCAATCGTTGAGACGCTTCTGGAGAGATAAACTCGCCATCTTCTAGCACACCAAAGAAGCGATCGATCAACACATCACAAAGCCGAATCGCTAGATAAGTCGCAGCGATCACTCCTAGAATTTTTAGAGGTGCAGAAAGTACGATCGGTTGCAGTTTGCGCGTGTCAGGAAACAGCCCCAAAATCGTAAAGCTACCCAACACCCAGATTGCCAACTGCATCAACTGGATCAGCCTTCTCTGAGCGTCTTTTAGGTTTCGCTGTTGGCGTTTTGCTAACTGTTGCTGAATCGTTTGCTGAGTTGTGGCATTTGCAGTTTCAGCCGTGTTGGGCGACACGATAGGGTCGTCAGGAATTTCGGCTTGAGTGCGTTCTTGTTGAGCCTTAATCAACCGTTGCCAACGGCTCAATCCCCAATTGCTGATCAGCATCGCGACTAGAAGCCCTGCGGCGAAAATTCCTTGCTGAACCAGTGATTCAGTCTGTCGTTCTTGCCTCGCCCGCATCAACCCGTCTCGCAGCACTTGCACCAGTTCTTTTGCATATCGGTCAGGGTCTACCCCCTGCAATTGAGCATCTAGCGTCGTCACCGTCATGAGATATTGACCATTCACCGAAACCACAGGCAATTTGCTGTCTTGATCGATCGCTGCCTCCACTTGCAACCGATTGGGATCAAATCCGCGTTGTACAATTCGGTTTATGGTCGCTTCGATGCCCTGAATGCGCGACTCAACGGGGGGTGTGCCTTTTTCTTGGGCAGACTTACTCACCGCAGGCGCGGCGATCGTAAACAGTTTGCGCCCATCCAACTGCACGTCTCCCCGATCTAGTTCGGCATTGCTGACGGTTTGTGAACTGGTAAACTTGGGCAGATCGATCGCAGGCAGACCCGGAATGGGACTCTGGGCAACAGCTTGAGGAACGATCGCCAATGCGAAACCGATTCCTAGCAAGGTTGTAATGGGTTTGAGTTGCGATCGCACGTTCACCTCCAACTGATACCATTTTGAATTTTAGATGGATAATTTTAGAGTTTAAAACCCTCATTAAATCAGGCTTTTAAAGCAGCATCGATCGCACCCGTTGTGATAGGTTGCCTGGGTTGTGATGGATTGTAATGGATTGTGATGGATTGTGATGGATTGTAATGGATTGGGACGGGTTGAGAGAAAATGCAAAAGCTATTTTTGACCGGGCTGATAGCTTGCTACAACTCGCCCGCCTCCCCGTAACTGAGCGTAATAAGTGCGGCTGACCCGATCGCCCTCTGCTGAGAGTTCGTCGATGCCAATCCCATTTCGCCCCTGGTCTTTGCCCGAACTGTGAACATACTTGTTGTTGCCAAGATATAAGCCGACATGGGTGGCTTTGAGGGGTGTACCAAAGAAAACCAAATCCCCAGGAATTAGCGAGGCGATCGCAATGTGTTGCACAAATTTTTCTTGCTGGTAGGCATCCCTGGGAATGCGAACCCCGACGGACGCAAACGCTGCTTGCATTAACCCAGAACAGTCATAATTGGGGGCAACCGTTCCTCCCCAGAGATACTGATTGGGCGTGAGCATGGCTGCTTTGGTAAACTCAATCACCTCGCCCATGCGCTGCTGAATCTCTGCCGCCGACCACACAGGAGCCTGGTAAGACGTTTCGGCGGCCGCTAAATATTGCAGATCTTCGGCTGCTAGCCAGCCAGGGTAATCGTCTTCGCAGAGGCAAACCTGGTAGGGCGGTGTGGCAGTCAAAAGTTGGATGAACCGCCCGATCGCGGCCTGAGTTGCGAGACTGTTGAGTTCGGGAGAATTATAGAGGTTGAGATTGGCTTTGGTGAGATACTGCATGGTTGGCGGAGAGGGTAGAAAATTAAGGAGCAAGGGCGAAAATAAAGTATCTGCTCAAAATGAATGCAGAGGGGTACGGCGCTACCGCGGTTATATGGGAGTGAGTGATGACTTTTTTTCATAGAGATGAAGAACTGCAAACCTTGGGCGATCGGGTGTTGGCGACCACTTGGAGTGAGTTTCCATCGCTGGCACAAAACCAGATTGCCCTGACGTGGATTGTCTATGACCCGCCTGTGTTCGTCAATACGGGGGGGCAATTCGGGCGGATGAGTTTTGGCAGCGATCGGCGCGGGGGTTTCAATACCGAGGAGTCGAGCGGATTTATCCGGCTAGTGTGGTGAAATTGTTCTATCTGGTAGCGGTGCATGAGTGGCTAGAGAAGGGGATGATCCAAACTTCGACGGAATTGGAGCGGGCGATCGCCGATATGATTGTCGATTCCAGCAACGATGCGACGAGTCTTGTGATGGATGTCCTCACCGGGACGACGAGCGGCCCTGAGTTGCCGCCTGCCCCCTTTGAAACCTGGAAACAACAGCGCAATATCGTCAATCGCTACTTTCAGACGCTTAACTGGCCGGAGTTGGCGACGGTGAACATGAACCAAAAAACCTGGTGCGATGGAGCCTACGGTCGAGAACGAGCGTTTTTGGGCGAGACCTACGAAAATCGCAATATGCTGACGACCAATGTGGCAGCGCGATTGTTGCACAGCATTATTGGCGGGGTGGCGGTTTCGTCGGAGCGATCGCAGTCTATGATGTCGCTGATGCGGCGATCGCTCAACCCTGCCGATTTGGCGGCCAATCAAGACAACCAGGTGACAGGCTTTTTGGGGGCTGGGCTGCCTCAAGTGGCGCGGCTCTGGTCAAAAGCAGGGCTGACGAGCCAAGTGCGCCATGATGCCGCCTATGTAGAATTGCCCAACCTACCGCCCTATTTGCTGGTTGTGTTTAGCGAAGGCAAACCCCACAGCACCAACGAGGCGATTTTGCCGTTTGTCTCGCAGCAAATTGTTGAGGCGATCGCAACCCTGAGAAATGTGTAGCCTTGAGAAGTTGCCCATTCACTTTTAATAGTTTTATGAATCTCTATCCTGTTAGCCAAAAAGTTGACCAAGTTGACGAATATCACGGTGTGAAGATCGCCGACCCCTATCGCTGGCTCGAAGACCCTGACTCAGAGGAGACAAAAGCCTGGGTCGAGGCGCAAAATCAAGTCACGTTTCGCTATTTGCAGCAAATTCCGGCACGAGATGCAATTCAGAAACGTCTGATGCAACTTTGGGATTTTGAGAAATACAGCATTCCGTTTAAGCAGGGCGATCGCTATTTCTATTTCAAAAATGACGGCTTGCAAAACCAAAGTGTGCTCTATACCTTGAAGTCGCTGGAGGACGAACCGACCGTTTTGCTTGACCCAAACAAGCTATCTGAAGATGGAACCGTTGCCCTATCGGGACTCTCAATCAGCGAAGACGGAGCGCGCCTGGCCTATGGTCTTTCTACGTCGGGGTCAGATTGGCAAGAGTGGGCCGTTCGAGATATAGAAAGTGGGGCAGATCTCAGCGATCGCTTGCAATGGATCAAATTCTCTGGCGCATCGTGGACCCACGACCACCAGGGCTTCTTCTACTCCCGCTACGACGAACCAAACGAGAAAACCAAACTCGAAGACGCAAACTACTTTCAGAAACTCTACTACCATCGCCTCGGCACAAACCAATCTGAAGATTTGCTGATCTACGATCGACCCGACCACAAAGAATGGGGCTTTCAGGGCGGCGTGAGCGAAGATGGCCGCTATCTGATCATATCGGTATGGCTAGGAACCGATCCGCGCAATCTGGTGTTCTACAAAGATTTGACGACGGATGGGCCGGTGGTGGAGTTAATCGATCAATTTGAGGCCAGTTTTAACTTTGTGGATCACGACCACGATCGCTTCTGGTTTCAAACCGATTTAGATGCTCCTCGGAGACGAGTGATGGCGATCGATCTGTCTCAACCCGATCGCGCCCATTGGCAAGAAGTCATTCCTCAAGCGGCGGAAACTCTTGAAGGGGTGGGTGTTCTCAATCACCAATTTGTTACTTCTTATCTCAAAGATGCTCGCAGTCAGGTAAAGATCTTTGCCCTAGATGGAGCATTGGTGCGCGAGGTTCAACTCCCTGGAATTGGCTCGGCGGATGGGTTTGGTGGCAAGCGCGAAGACACCGAAACCTTCTATAGTTTCACCAGTTTTACCACGCCGACTACGATCTATCGCTATAACTTGTTGACCGATGAAAGTACCATTTTTCGTCAACCTAAGGTCGATTTTGACCCCAACCAATACAAAACCCGGCAAGTCTTCTACCCCAGCAAAGACGGCACTCAGATTCCCATGTTCATCACCCACAAAAAGGGCTTGCAGCTAGATGGCAACAATCCTACCTATCTCTATGGCTACGGTGGGTTCGGCATTTCGTTAAGTCCGTCTTTCTCGGTCAGCTTGTTGGTGTGGATGGAGCTGGGCGGTGTATATGCTGTGCCAAACCTGCGCGGTGGGGGCGAGTATGGCGAAGACTGGCATCAAGCAGGGACGAAACTCAAGAAACAAAATGTGTTTGATGACTTCATTGCAGCGGCGGAGTGGTTGATCGGCAACCAATATACGTCGGCTCAGAAGCTGGCGATCGGCGGAGGGAGCAATGGCGGCCTACTCGTGGGCGCTTGCCTGGCTCAGCGCCCAGAACTTTTTGGGGCCGCCCTGCCAGCAGTCGGCGTGATGGATATGCTGCGGTTTCACAAGTTCACGATCGGCTGGGCCTGGATGTCTGAATATGGCTCCCCCGAAGAGGCTGAAGACTTCAGAGCACTCTACGCTTATTCACCCCTGCACAACCTCAAACCAGGAACCGCTTACCCCGCCACGATGGTGACGACGGCAGACCACGACGATCGCGTTGTGCCAGCCCACAGTTTCAAATTCTCAGCAGCCCTACAAGCCGCCCATTCTGGCCCTCAACCCGTATTAATTCGCGTTGAGACCAAAGCGGGACACGGGGCAGGCAAACCCACTGCCAAGGTCATCGAAGAAAGCGCTGACAGATGGGCTTTTCTGGTCAAGACGCTTGATTTTGAGCCAACGCTTTAAGAGGGTCAGAGGTCGGTATACTGACTTCTTCCTGATCCTGCCTCATCGCTCCCCAAACGGGGCTACCTGGCGCAATCGCTGCCGTAAACGATTTTTTTTCCTGCCCTGGCTCGATCGCTCACAGGAAATACCCTGATTTTGCCACAGTTGGTAGTTGTGCCAAAGTTTGGGCGCATTTTGCAGGGCAAGAACCATCAGGGCAACTCCTACCGAAAATCCCATCATCAATTGATTGATCCGAATCATATTTGAAGGGGGACGGGTGTAGAGTGCGGCGATCGTCCCTGTTTACAATTTTCAGGGCGGCGGCGAACAATCGAAAAGGGGGGCCATACAACGTTGCAAGTACACTGCTTTTGTGACCTCTTAGGCAGTCGGCGATCGTGGCTCAATCTTTTGTAGGACTGAGAATCCTCTTTTCTTGATCTTCCGGCAAATCTGTCCCTAAAGCATCTATTTATACGGTTTTTTCCTCAGTAGGCTGTGAGAATAAAGACGTGTCCTAGAGCAATACTTCGGACATTTTTTTTGAACGGTTTCAAAAGGCTTACAGGGCTGTCGGTTCCAGGATCGAGCTATTTTTTCAAGGTTAGCTCCCACACCTGACTTTGAAAATAACCTCCTGCTCAGGGCTGAATCAGGGTTTGAGGTCTAAAACTTGCTCAAATTTTGTCCGAAGTATTGATGAACTAAATGGTGTTTTTCAGCACAAGATTCCAATACTTAAGTATGGAAATATGGAAATATAGATCTAAAGAGTATTTCCTAGATTCTGATGCTTTTCTCCTAGATTTTTCGTAGAACTTGTTATTTTTTAGTCAAAAATGATACACTGTCTCTCAGTAGCCGAGCCACACCCCTAAACTATATATGGTACGAACTACTTCTGCTCGATCGCATCTACCTACCCCTCGTCTGCTCGAAAAAGTTTTAGTCTCAGAGCAGATCAGCCGCCACGAACACCTCCATCTGGCCTCAATTTTGCTGTCTAATCGAGAAGCCACTCAAACAGAGCGCCGCCAAATCAATCGGATTTTTGACTCCATCCAAGCGGGTCGGCTCAAACTCGTCGATTGAGTCACCAAGACGTAACTAGAATGGAGCAGGGAGAGGTCTGTTGATAGCTAAACTCAATCCTAGAACGACCTTTCTCATCCTTCATCCTCACCCAATATGGGAACCCAAAAGATTTCATTATTAGTCAGCGATCTGTCCCAAAGTGGAGTCGGCAGATGGGGAGGGGGAGCCGTTCGCCCCTTTTTGTTATCTCAGGCATTAAAAAAAATTGGCTACGATGTAGAAATCGTCGGCTTTGTGTTTGAAGGGCACGCCGCAGCTACCTTCTCGTCAGACCTTTCGGTGGTCTCGATCGCCGCCCAGCCTTACCCCAATTTTCTTGCCAATGCCAAACAGTTGCTCGATCGTATCGACGGCGATATTATCTACGCCTACAAAACAAAGCTGACCAGTCTAGGGTTGGCCCTGCTCCAAAAACTCAGGCGCGGCCGTCCGGTGATCGCCGATATTGACGACTGGGAAATGAGTTGGCACGGCGGCGATCACTGGCGATATCGTCCCAATCTACGTCAATTTGCCAAAGATATTCTCAAGTCTGATGGGGCGTTACGCAATCCCGATCATCCACTGTATTTGCACTGGGCAGAGCAGTTGGTTCCCCGTGCAGATGGGGTTACAGTGCATACTGAGGCGATGCAGAAACGTTTTGGCGGCGTTTATATTCCCAATGGTAAAGATACTGCACTGTTTGACCCCGATTGCTATGACCCTAACGCCAGTCGCGATCGCTACGGCTTGTCTGACTATCGAATTTTGATGTTTCCGGGCGCACCTCGCCCCTACAAAGGCCTAGAGGATGTGCTGACGGCCCTAGATAAGCTGAATGAAGCAGACTTGAGGCTAGTGATTGTGGGGGGCAGCCCCTACGATGATTATGACAATCAACTCATTGAGAAGTGGGGGCGTTGGATTATTAAACTGCCGAAAGCCGCCTACCAGACCATGCCAGAAATCGTCTCGGCAGCCCACACGATCGTGATTCCCCAACGCAACGACCCTGCCGCCACGGCCCAGTTTCCGCTTAAGCTCACGGATGGCATGGCCATGGCAAAGCCCATTCTCTCGACGCGGGTGGGCGATGTCCCCAAAATTCTCGGAGACACGGGCTATCTCGTTGAGCCGAGCGCTCCCGATCAATTGGCCGAAAAAATTCGTTGGATCTTCCAAAACTTTGAGGAAGCGACCCAGCAAGGACGCAGAGCCAGAGCGCGATGTATGGAATATTACAGCGTCGATGCGATGTCGAACCTGCTGATAGGTGTGATGGCAAATTTGTAGAAATCTTGCAAAACCATTGATTTGTAAAATTGATTTGTGAAGTTGATTTGTGAATGTGAAACAACGCTACGATCGCCTCCAAAATAAACTGCGCTGGCTTCAAAAATATGAGGTTCCGGCGTGGCTGTCTCTAGTGCAATATCTGGGTTTGTCGGCGAGTAGTCGATCAAGTGCTCTGACTCAGAAATCTGCCCTCATTGTCGCCCCTCACCAAGATGACGAAACCCTGGGCTGTGGCGGGCTGATCGCCCTCAAACGCGAACGAGGAATTCCGGTGCAGGTGGTGTTTATCACCGATGGGGCGGCTTCCCATGCGTGGCATCCAAAATTTAAGTCTGGAGAAATCGCCCCGATTCGCAAACAAGAAGCCCTAGAAGCTTTGGCGATTTTGGGAGTGGAGGCGGCTCAGGTTCACTTTCTCGATCAGCGCGACGGCAAGCTGAAATATACAACCGAGGACGATCGCCAACAGGCAACCCACCAACTGACTGAGATTATTCGCTCCTTCAAACCCGGTGAGGTGTATGTTACCCATCGCCACGATCGCAGTGCCGATCACGAAGTCACCTATACCTTGACGAAAAGAGCGATCGCCCAGTCTGGGCACACGATCGATTTGCTGGAATACCCGATTTGGATTCTTTGGAAAACGCTACTGTTTCAAAATGTCAAGCTTTCTGAATTGGCGGGTGCTTCTCGACTGGCGATTCACACTGTCAAAGACAAAAAACGGCAGGCGCTCGAAACCTACCGCTCTCAATATCTACCGATCGAAGGCAGCGGTGGAACAGTTCTGCCCCACGGTTTTTTGAGACGATTTTTTCTGCCCTATGAGGTGTTTTTTAGAAGCGATCGCTAAAGGTTGACCCACAGTCAATTTGCACCTTCCCTAGCCACAGGCCAGGCATCGGGCTAGAATCATCCCACCCTTTAGCTAGCAATGTTGAAGAGTCAGCTAAACCCTCAAAACTTCATCCCACGCTATACCTATGCCCCGTGCCCGTTCAAAATCTGATTTGCCGACCAAAGTGTGCTCTGTTTGTGGCTTGCCCTTCACCTGGCGCAAAAAATGGGAAGACTGCTGGGACGACGTGAAATATTGCTCAGAGCGCTGCCGCAGACGCAAATCTCAAGCTAAAGAAAAGATTGATTGATGGCTTGCTGACATGCAGGGTTGCCCTTGTCATAGATAATATTCTCTTGGCTTATTCACCGCGACGCTAGGGGAGTTTCAAATGGCAGCACAAATTTCGCCCAAAGTAATTATCCACGGAGGGGCGGGCAGTTCGCTCAAGGGCAAAGGGGGCGTAGAGGCAGTGCGGCGATCGCTCTACCAGGTGGTAGAAGAGGTGTATGGGCTTTTGCAGGCAGGGGCAACGGCTCAGATGGCGGTGGTGCGAGGCTGTCAGCTTTTGGAGAACGATCCTCGATTTAATGCGGGGACGGGTTCTGTATTGCAGTCGGATGGTCAGATTCGCATGAGCGCGGCTCTTATGGATGGCACAGCGCAACGATTTAGCGGCGTAATCAATACCGCTCGTGTCAAAAACCCGATCGAGCTAGCTCAGTTTTTGCAAACCTCCGACGATCGCATTCTCTCAGACCTGGGTGCAGCAGAATTGTTACGAGAATTGCAAGTTCCTCTCTATGACCCCACCACCGAGCTACGCCTGCAAGAATGGATGCAAGAACGCGCAGGCAACTTCAACAAGACAATGGCAGGGGTGGTAGCAGAACAAGAACTGGTGAAGGAGGCAGGCCGAGGCACGATCGGAGTTGTCGTTTTAGATCAGCAAGGTCACATCGCTGCGGGAACTTCCACTGGGGGCAAAGGCTTCGAGCGAATTGGGCGAGTCAGCGATTCTGCAATGCCCGCCGGAAACTATGCCACCACCCAAGCGGGGGTTAGCTGCACTGGCATCGGAGAAGACATCATTGATGAGTGCCTTGCTGCCAAGATCGTGATCCGCGTGACGGATGGCTTGTCGCTATTGGGTGCATTTGAGCGATCGATCCAAGAAGCCCGCGCCAACAAGCGAGATCTGGGCGCGATCGGGCTAGATGCGACGGGTGCGATTGCCTGGGGCAAAACCAGCGAGGTTTTGCTTGCTGCCTATCACACGGGCGAAACGATCGGCGACACTCTGACCATGCCAGAAGCATCAGGTGTGCTCTCGATCTAGTAGAATGCGGCTTGACCCTAACCAGCCTGCCAGATTTTGTTGTTGGGTGGGGGTGGGTTGTTCGATCGCGACGATTTGATATTGAGTTGCCTGCGGTGCGGCTAGCGTCAGCGAGCAAGTTTGCAGTTCGTCTTGGTGAAATAGCGTCACTTCGATCGTGTCTTCCCTGTGATAATCTTTGAGGCGATCGTTCACTTGCTCTGCACTGACTCGCAAGCCATCGATCGCCAACAATTCATCACCAGGGTTAAGGCCTGCCTTCTGTGCCGGAGAATTTGCCTCCACCCATTTGATTAGCGATCGCCCATGTTCCGATCGTACCGTCATCCCGGTATGGGGAGGCAACCCCTCAAGATTGGGCTGCAACCGTAACCCAAAACCAGACAGATATTCATCAAAGGGCAATTCTTCGGTTCCGTCGAGGTAGCGATCGCAAAAATCAGTTAAGTCAAACCCTGACACTGACTCGATCACAGACTTCAACTGCTCTGGCATAAAGCCCATTTCATTTTGGCCAAACTGCTTCCACATTTGGCGCATGACATCATCAAACGAGCGATCGTTCCTATGCTTAATCCGAATTGCCAGGTCAAGCAGCAGCGTCACCATTTCGCCCTTCAGATAATAGGAAATTTGCGAATTGGGGCTGTTGGCATCGGGGCGATAAAGCTTAATCCAGGCATCGAAGCTAGATTCACTCAACGGTTGCACCAGTCGCCCCGGAGTTGTTAGATAGCGAGTAATTTCTTGACTGAGGGCATTGAGACAGGTTTTGGCCGTATAAATGCCTGCCCGCAGGGGAATGAGCAAATCGTAATAACTTGTCGCGCCTTCACAAAACCAGAGAGACGGCGTGTAGTTTTCGCCCTCGTAATCAAAAACCTCCAGGGCTTTAGGGCGAATGCGCTTGACGTTCCACAGATGAAAAAATTCGTGGGCCACCAGTTGCATAAAGCGATCGTATTTCTCCGGCGATCGAAACCCTAATCGAGAATAAATCAGCGAACAGGCATTCTTGTGTTCTAAACCACCAAAGCTATTGGCCGTCAGATGGAGGAGAAAGAGATAGCGATCGTAGGGCAACCCACCAAACAGATCCGCCTGAACTTGAATGATCTTTTGTGTATCGCGGATCAGACGATCAACCTCGATCTTTCCCTGCCCCCAAATCGCCCATTCGTGAGGCTTGCCCAAGGCCTCAAACCGATGTATCTGATGGGTTCCAATCTCAAACGGACTGTCTACAAGTGTATCGAAGTCTTTAGCCTCAAAGGTGTTGGGCTTTTTGGCAACGGCAGGCAGTGGAGTCGTCACCTGCCAATGCTCAGGCGGCACAATCTCAACTTGGATCGGCTGCTGCTCAAGCCCAGGCACATAGAAGAACAAAGCCGCGCCATTAAAGTAGCCGTGGGTGGTGTCTAAATGGTTGGTTCGCACTGTCAATTCGTTGGCAAAAATTCGGTAGCGAACGGTGATCGTGCTCTGACCTTGGGTTGCAATTTGCCAATGGTGTTTCTGAACTTTTTGCCACGCTAATGTTTGCAGCCTTGGCAATGGAGGGTCTGCAAATGTGGTGTCTCCAAATGCGGGGCCTGCAAAGGCTCCAAAGTCTTGCAAATGCCTAGAGTATTCGCGCACTAGATAGGAGCCAGGTGTCCAGACGGGCATTTTTAGGTCTAAGGTGGGTTGCTGCCAATCTTTGATTTGGAGGGTGACTTCAAACAAATGGGATTCTGGCTGAGGCATCGCCACCTGATAGTGCAGTGTGAAAGCGGGCAGCGATCGCGCAAGAGGGGATTTTACAGCAGGCTTCGTTACATTCTGCTTTGGCTGCAAATTCTCTTGCTTCATGCTCAACTGTCTCCGATCGATGCTCAGGTTACAGTTCTATCATGCCTCAATCCCTGATTCTGCAATTGAGCACTTTGACCAGGTTTGGCAGTCACGATCGTTCTCCTCAAAAACTTGATATTTCTGGTGTTAAGCCACAGGTCAAAGAAAATACAGAAAAATCATCTGCCGTGGGTGAGATGGTTCAAAATAGTGAAGTTCACTGATGCTGAAAAGGTTCATGACACAGCTTATTGCGATCGCGGCTTTCGTTGCACTGGTGGGAGGGGCGCTTTTTGGGTATGCAAATTTTGACAGAAAAAATAAGCAGAACCAAGACATTGAGCTTGTTGAATCGTCTCTCCCCAAGCCTGAATTGCTACTTCCACCGACCGAACCAGAGACGCAGGGCACAATGCCGATCGCAGCTTCAACGTTTCAGTCTGCCCCCATCGCTGACCCGTGGGAGACTGCCTCCTCCGTCAGGAGGGAGGAGGCAGCCCCAGACCTGCCAGAACCAGATTTCCTCGAATCAGAATTGGAGCAGACCGATCTAGGGAGCGATCGTTGGGCTACCCCCGATGAAATTGTCCTTCCGCCTGCCATTCACGATCCGCGTCGCCCGCAGACGAGTGATCTAGAAAACATCAGCCAGGAAATTTTGGCGTGGGGGCGCTCTAAACAACTCAAGCATCTGCCTCGCTTGATTCAGTATGTTAACCACTCGAGCAGCCTGATTCGAGGCTATGCCGCCCTGGCGATCGGTGAAATTGCCGCCCCGCACACCGTCAAAGGGGAGATCGAGAAGGTGATTCCACTTTTGGGCAAGCTGACACAAGATCAAAATCTACAGGTGCGTCTGTTTGCCATTCAGGCGTTGAGCTCGATTCAGTCAGAGAAGGGTTTGCCATACCTACAAAAGGCGTTGACGAGTCCTTCGAGCGGGGTGATGCAGGCCGCCAATGCAGCGATTCAGAAGCTCAAACTCAAGTATGGTATCGTTGCGGCAGCGCCTCCGCCAAAAGCCAAAGCCAAGTAAAGCCGCAAGTTAGGATTATGGTTTAAAGGCGTTGCTGAATGCAAAGATGATTTGCCCTGCTCACGATTTGCCCTGCCCACAAAGTGGGGCGTTTCAACGGAGTGGAACTCTGGTCTCGCATTCAGTCTTTTGAGGGGACTGAGTTCGGTTAGCCCTAGATTTTCAATTAATTTTCATTTTTTGAGTCACTCGAAGACTCATTTTCTAGGGTTCTTTGCTGCTGATATTGGGCTTTGAAGTAGCGTTGTTGTTGGTTGTGATCGACGATCGGAGCGGGGTAGCGGCAGCGATCGCGATCGAACTGAGAAATCTCGCCAGAAATCAGCGACTTAGTATCGACACTGCCTAGTTCTGGCAACCATTTGCGAATGTATTCTCCATCCGGGTCAAATTTCTTTGCTTGACTCGCCGGGTTGAAGATTCGCAGAGGTTTGGGGTCCATGCCGCTTGATGCACTCCACTGCCAGCCGCCATTGTTGGCCGAAAGATCGCCATCGTAGAGCGTCTGCATAAAATATTTCTCGCCTAGGCGAAAATCGATGAGTAAATCCTTTGTCAAGAAGCTGGCCACAATCATGCGACAACGGTTGTGCATCCAGGCATCCTGGTTCATTGGCGCATCGCTGCATCGACGATCGGATACCCTGTTTTGCCTTCACACCACGCCTGAAAATAGTCTGCGTTGTTCTCCCAGGGGAAGTTTTTCAGCACTTTGCGATAGGCTCCTTCCGCCAATTTTGGAAAGTGATACATCACATCCTGATAAAATTCGCGCCAGGCGATCTCCTGCCGCCAGGTTTGGATGCTGGCTCGCGCTTCGTCACTGCGGCTCTGGGCGATCGCGTCAACCGTTGCCGCCCAGACCGTTCGCACACCAATCACCCCAAACTTTAGGGCAGCGCTGAGCATCGAAGTCCCCGGATGCGCCGGAAAGTTGCGTTCTTCCTGGTAGTCCTGAATTGCAGCTTGACAAAACTCCTCTAAGCGCGTCTGTGCGGACTGCTCTCCGGGTTGCAGCAGCAAAGAATTGCCCCACACAAAGCCGAGATCCTGAGCGGTTGGCAGCGCGATCGCACCTGCCTGCTTCGCCTGCTCGCTCTCTGGGTCGGTCAGGCCTTCAGCGTTGACTAGATCGATCGCGGGGTCGGCCTTGGGCTTGCTGCTCCAGTTGCGCCAAAACGGAGAATAGACGGTGTAAGGCTCCCCTGACCCAGACTTGATTTCTTCAGGGGAATGCAGCAACTGATCCCAGAAGGTTTTCGCCTCAATGCTAGATTGGTGCAACGCCTGAATCACGGCCCGATCGCGCTCCTGAGAATAAGGTTCGACATCCCAGTTCCAGAAGACGGCTTTTGCATCAAGGGCGGTGGCGAGATGAGGCACTGCTTGTTTGGGGTCGCCCTGTACGATCAATAGCTCACTCCCCGCCTGGGCGTAGCGCTGCTGTAGAGACTGCAAACTGCCGACCAGATACGTTACCCGCGCTGGGGCCACATCGTCTCGTTCTAGAAGGGCACGATCGAGACAGAAAACGCCAACGACTTTTTGGCTCTGTTCACGAGCAGCGGCCAACCCAACATTGTCAGAAATCCGCAGATCTCGACGATGCCAAAATAAAATTAAGTCAGGCATAACTTAGACTCTTAACCTTGAGGCGTTTAATCTTTTAGAGTTCATAACTTCGAGGCTAAAGTCTACTGTCTAAGGGCTAAGATCCTAGCAAAAACTGGCGTGCCAGCATAAAGCTAGCAATGGATTTTGCGTCTAAAAGCAATCCTTCATAGATCGCTTTTTCGACTTCTTCTAGCGTCATCAATACTGTTTCGATATCTTCGTCCTCGTCCCTCTCTGGCGGGTTTTCTAGCAATTGCAGATCGGTTGCCAGAAAGGCGTAAATAATTTCATCAGAGTAGCCTGGAGCCAGAAAAAATTCTCCTAGCTTTTTCCACTGATCAGAACGGTAGCCAATTTCTTCTTGAATTTCGCGCTCGATCGTATCGGCCGGGTCTTCCCCCGGTTCTACAGTGCCCGCCGGAAACTCTAACAGGCGACCTTGAACGGTAAAGCGATATTGACGAGTCAAAACCAGTTTGCCATCGGGGGTGACGGGCACAGCCAAAGCGCCCCCCGGATGTCGAATGCATTCCCAATCACCCTCTGCTTTGTTGGGCAACCGGAGTCGATTCACTTCAAAGTTGAATTTGCGACCCTTGAAGGCAAGGCGCTGCTTGAGGAGTTGGGGAGGTTCTGAACCCAGGGGCATAGATTGGGATGAGGGATGAGGGATGAGGGATGCTGAGAGTTAGGGGTCGAGTTTTTTTAGATCTGAAGGGTCGATCGTTTGGGCGAGTTGGGCGATCGTTTTGCCAGAGAGGGGTTCGAGCCAATCTGGGGCAATTTCGACCAGGGGCATGAGCACGAAGGGACGATCGCTCAGTCGGGGATGGGGAATTTGCAGGTCATCCGTGCTTAGGATCACATCATTAAACAGGAGGAGATCTAAGTCAAGTGTCCTTGCGCCCCAGCGCTCTTGTCGCACCCGCCCAAATTGGGTTTCGATGTCTAGCAGGGTGTGGAGAAGTTGGGATGGGGTGAGGGTGGTTTTCAGGAGGGCGCAGCCGTTGAGGTAGTCTGGCTGAGGGGTGTCGGTGAGGGTGACGGCTTTGTTCTGATACCAATGGGATCGTTGGATCAGGCTGATGCCTGGAAGGCGATCGAGCTGCTCTAGGGCAGATTCTAAAATCTTGCGAGAGTTGCCCAGGTTGCTGCCGAGAGCGATCGCGCAACTTGCAGGTTCCATCAGCTTGTCAAGGGTTTTTGTAGAATAGGATGGGAAAATTTGTGAACGGCGATCGTGAGCCAGCCTTACCTACTAGAAAGGTTGTAGAGACTGACCCCACAGTGCCAAGATTCAGCAATCGTTATTGATCTATCACCCAACCCGTGGCAGCCTCGCAGAAGCCAGCGCCGAAGGCATCACTTCTTGCAGCACGGCTTTGAGTGTGTCTCGATCTTGGTAGCTGTCTAGTCGATGCAACAGATGACCTCCTTTGAACAGCAACACCGTTGGCAACGTCTTGATCCGGTAACTGCTGGCTAATTTGAGATTTTCATCGGCGTTGATGCTGACTAGTTTGACTTGCTCATCCCAGTCCGATCGCAGTTTGGCTAACGAGGGTTCGATCAATCGACAGACACCACACCAAGGGGCCCAAAAGTGGACGAGAACGGGCGTTGAGGATTCCAATACTTCCTTCACAAACACATGTTCGCTGATCGAAGACCGCATAGTTACCTTTATTATTTAAGTGACATTTACTATTGCTTTGGGATCATCCTACCAGGGTATGAGACTTGTGACATCAATTAATCTTGGATGGGCCCACCAGAGCAACCCAATGAAGATCGATACCCCAAAATAAGACGGACGCAGGAACTCTTTCCACTCAAAGGTTTGACGATCTTGCAAAATAGCGAGAAATGGCAAAATCGAAGTCCGTGACTTGACTTTTTCAAACGCTTCACCATACCGAGCTTGTAGCCGTCGATCGCCGTGCCATACCCCAAACAGATGGTGCAAAACTAAGCCAATCGAGGTCACCAGTGTAAAAGTCGTCCCCAACCATAGGGTGTGGGCAATACACCAGATCACCTGCCCCACCATTTGCGGATGGCGCGTTACTCGAATAATACCTGACTCAAAGAGATGAACTTCAGGCTTTTGAATCGCGGCAATTTCTAGCAAATTGAACGTAGCAGGATAGAGAAAGAAAAACGAAATGGCCGATGCAACCCATACCAAACTTTGCACCCCCGGAACCCCTTGCACCTGCCAAAGCTGTAGCCCGTCGTAGCGGTGATTATAGAAATAAATAATCATTGGCACAGCTATACTCAGGCTCACTAGGGCAAAGAGAACTCGATACAATCGCGCTCCGATGCGCTTTTCTGCCCAGGGACGCAAAGCAGCTAAACCACTGTGGGCGATCGCAAACCCAAACAGCATTCCAAAGATCATAAAGTGGCTGGGAGTAAGCCAGGCGAGAGCCATAGAAAGAGTATAGAAAGAGTGTGGAGTATGGGACGCGGGAAAGGTTGCTTTTCTCGTTCAAATATCAGCTTACAGGCTACCGGGGCTTCGCAGTGCAAACTTGTCTAAGCCATGAACTCTTTGAGATTTAAAGTGTGGAGTCTACCCTGGTTGCCATTCCAAGTGGCGATCAAAAGCCCAAACTCGCTGAAGGCTGTCATTGCGCTGGCGTGGGTCAATCCTTCGATGCGGCTGATGCCGATTCCTTGATGGTCTAATAATACGATCGTACTTTGCTCGTCTATGAGAATGTAGCCCCAGGTCGTCGCCGCGATGAACTTTGGCGTGACTTCTAGGGAAACTCGGATCAGCTTGAGCGGCTTGAGGTGAATCAGCAACAGCGATCGAGGATGTTTGGGTTCGATCGCTGCCAGTTGGTAGGGTTGGGCGCTAGAGATGACCCGATCGAGATGCACTGCAAGCTTCAAGTTGCCGATTTTTTGGCTGCGCCGATTGTATAGCATTAGTTGGGTTCCTTCGGCTGTGCGGCGCAGGGCTAGCAGGTGGCGGGCATTCAGGGCGATGAGTTGAGACAGCCCCAGCGCCCACGGAAGAGGGGTGCATTGCTCTAAACGATCCAAGGGCCCAATTTTTAAATGCGTTCCATCGGCGATCGCTGCCCATCGCCCCTGAGTTTCAATCTCGGCCACAAATGGCTGATTGCAATGAAAAAGTCGCTGCACCTGATTTTGGCAGAGGTAAATTGATCGCTCCGTCACCGCAAAACAACCTTGAGGACGCACCAGCAACTCTCGGACGGGTTCTGAGAGAGGGGTCAGATGCATTTCTTCACCCTGTTGGCGACTGGTTGACAGCAACCCCTTGCAATAACTGCGATTGTAGATCTGGCTACCCGATCGAACTGTCACCGTCTCATAGATCTTGGAGGCTCGACCCAGATAGCGATCATATCCAGGAAGAAGAGAATTTTCGACAACTGCCAACTTCGCGATCGGATGCCGCACTCTCTCTTGACGCAGGCTTTCTAAGGGATATTTGAGCAGCACCCTTGTAGGCAAAAGCAGAGAAAAGTGGGACGATCGGGGACTCGGCTTCAAAAAAATAGGGCAAAGCTTGAGCGCCAGCAGCATCTCCTCTGCCGACTGAAATCGCCGGGCTTGAAGTTTCTGCAAAGCCTTGAAAATAATAGCTTGCAACGGAGCCGGGACGAATTCTGGAATCTTGACCGACTGATTTAAGTGCGCTGACATCAGATCCGCCGGAGTGCCTGAAAATGGCCGATGCCCCACCAGTAACTCAAACAAAACGATGCCGATCGCATACAGATCGGTAGATTGCGAATATTGCCCATAAAATCGTTCTGGAGCCATATACGCCGGAGAACCCGTCACGCTGGCTTCTTCCTGAGCCGAGCCTTTGCTAAATCGAGCGATACCAAAGTCAGAAATTTGAGCCGTCCAGCCCAGGGGTTGCAGGGTCAGCAAAATATTTTCTGGTTTGATGTCGCAGTGAACAATGCCTCTGCTGTGGGCGTGATCTAGCCCAGATAGTACATCAGCAACCAGTTTCACGATCAGGGCGGGATGCAGCCGATGTGCTTCCATCAGCGATCGCAGCGTCCCCCCTTCGCAGTAGTCCATGACGAGATAGCGACGATCGTCCACATGCTCCAAGGCATGGCAAGCGACGATGTTGGGGTGCTGCAAACTGATCAAAAAGCGCAACTCTCTCAGAAATTGGTGCGTCGGAAAGCGCGATCGCTCTAGCGCCTTCAAAGCTACCACCTGACCCGTTTTGCGGTGCATTGCACAATGCACATGCCCAAATTGTCCCTGCCCAATCATTCCAAGGAGACGATATTTCGATCGGTTTAGCTCAGGCGCAAATAGGTACGGCACGACACAGGAGAGGAGACTTCTACATTCACGAGCAGAGCTTTAACATGATTGATTCGTGATCGAGGTGATTTTCGACCAGCACTTCTACCGCTTCAACTCGTTTGCGAAGCCCAATCACAAATCGGTTGCAGTCGGCATTTGTTGACTCACAACTCGTCTGAACGCAGTGCAATTCTTTGCCCGATAGCTGCCCAAAAATACTGCTAAAATTCCTGCTTCTAGAAAGCACACAGGCAAGCCAGTTTGAGGCGCTTGGTTAGCGAAGGGAGAGTTCCAAGTCTGAACCACCAAAAAACCTCGGTGGTGGTAAGACTGATCCAAGTCCATCTTGCCCCAGCCGTAGGTGATCCAACATTGCTTTAATGATTGCAGAAAGTCAGCCATCGCCATCTCAGAGAGCGGTGTGTCATAGTAGTCAGCCAACTCTTCTTGAAAGCGATTGTAGAAATTTTTGCCCCACCAGCGCCCGCAATTAAACAGCACAAGTTTAGAAGCCTGCCCCGTTTCTTTGGTCAGCCCTGTATACATGGCCTGCACTAGTGTTTGGGGCAGTGCCAGCAAGCGATCGCCCCGCCGACTCTCTAGCAACCCCATCTCTAGATCGCCCCGAACGTAGACTTCGTGGGCGTAGTAGTTGGCAGGGAGGCGATCGGACATCAAGAGATCAGCGACAGAAATCATAGGTCTTTTGTAGGGATGAAAGAGAGGAAGGGCATTCGTGAATCACTAGAATATGCCAGCGACGGTCAAATGATTCTCTGGTGCGGTTTGAGAGAGGGTGTTTTGGGACAGGGCAAAGAATGGCTCTAAAAGGGCCATCTGCTTGGGCGCTAGGGCTTTGCTGAGGACTTGGATCGTCAGCGCAGACGTAGCAGTATCGATCGCCTGCGTGTTGTGGATCTGCACCACACCGCTTAACCAGTTCAACAATCGAGACTGGACAAAGCCTTCATCTGCTAACAACATGCCCATCGCACAATATCGCAATATCAAAATGCCATGTTTGAGGCTGCGTTCTATGCGGTCTGGGTGAGCGTCAGGCTGCTGAATTTGTAGCTGGTCAGCCACCTGCTGCATCAGGGTCAACTCTTGATCGCGCAAGATTCGGTAAATGCTGACTCGCTCAGGCAAAGATACGACGTATTGACCCAAACTCCGCAGTTCTTCGGTCTTGAGATAGCGGTTTTCGGCTTCATCAAAAACAGTTTCGATCGGGGATTGCATGGCAGAAAAACTCAAAAACTATGAATAGATGAGGATGGGTGCGCGAGAAAGGGGGGGTGAGGCAGAGACGCATTAGCTGAACAAGTCTGAGAAGTCAGTCAGGGTGAAGGTTTCGTCTGAGGACGGCTTGAGGTCGATCGCTTCAGGCTCCTCGATCGCGGCGGCAGGCGACGAGAACGTAGAACCATCCCAATTGACTGCTGCAAAAAACTGACCGACGCTGAGGGTGAGTTCGAGGGCTGTGTTTTCGTCGAGCAGCGAGGCAAATTTGATTGCCTGGACGGCGATCGATTGGTCTTCCCAGTTGCAGGTTTTAAAAAACTCTTGCACAGAAGACTGAAGCCAGGATGGCTCGTGGGAGCCTAGAAGCGTGATGCCCTTCATCGCAGTTCTCCTGAGCGCAGATGCTTTTCGATGTCTCTGGCCGTTGCGCCTTCGTTGAGCCAGAAGGACGCTGCATCAATTCGTTCCTGTCCACCCAGGAGAAATTTGCAGTAGGTTTCGCCCATCGAATAGCACTGAATTTCGATGCAACTCAGTTGTTTTTTTACCAATTCGGTAAAGAACCCGGCAAATAGCCCAGCGTAAAGATAGCAGACTGGTTTGCCAACATCGCCCAAGGTACGCGCCACAGCCGAGTCGAAGACGTTGATAAACATAAAGCCCTGTTTACGATCGCCCAAGTCTACTTCCCATCGCCCCCAGCCCTGAGCGGTAAAGGGCCACCACCAGGTTTCGAGGAGGAACATGAGGTTGGTTTGGCGCATGTTGCGATCGAATTCTTTCTCAAACCACTTCTCAAAGAAGAAAGCATCTTTTTGGCCCCACTCACAGCCGATCGTATATATCGTTGCGGCCGAGGCATCGCCGACTTCTTCTTCTAAGCCTTCGACTAGCCCGATAATAAAGTCTTCGGTTGTGAGGACGTTTTGGCCGTCGTTCCAGTCTACGATGTTGCCCCGCTCCGCATTAAATTGGAAAAATTCTTGAAACCCATAGTGATTGTGTTTTTTGGGGTTTCTGAGCTTCGCGGGGTTTTGGTGAGAAAGTTCAATTGTCATGGGTTTCTCCGGCAAGGCGTAACGGGAGCAAAAATTACAGTTATTAAAATTATTTTAGGACTCATGCAATGCTCTCAGAAGCCCTCACCTCTAGCCTCTCTAGCTCCTCTCTCCCTAGGGAGAGGAGAACCAGATTTCTAGCTCCCCTTCTCCCCAAGGAGAAGAATTGGGGGATGAGGTTGTCTTGGGTTGCGTAAGCCCTGTTATTTAAAGTATCCAAGTTGCCAATGTGACCTGTATACCACGTGTGACTCGGCCAGATTTCTTGGGTTCAGTGTTCCCTTGACACTCAGAATCTAACGGCTACACTGTGCCCAACATTCGGCGGTTGACTTCTAGAATGGGCAAAAATAAACTCGCTTGTTCTGCTGTCAAATGCTGTTTGACGACTTCTTGCATGATGGTGTAGGTGACGTTGCAGCTACGCTGAGCACCAAACGCCCGCATGATGGTCTGAAACCAAAACAGCAGCCGTTCTCGCAAAGTATCAGGGTCGTCGAGCAGCATTGCCGCCGCAGAGTAGCGCAAAACGCGCAGGGTGTCTCGCTTCCATTTAGTGGTGATATCTTCGTTGCCACTGCGAAACAGGGTGGGGTCGATCGCCCTCATTTTGGTTTGCACCTGCTGCATAATGGTTGCTTCACAGACCTGAAGCCTTTGGTAGGTTTGGACGCGCAACTCAAACGATCGTACGTAATCGGTCACAAAGCTCAGTTCTTCATCGGTGGCATATCGCCCTTCTGCCTCCAAACTCAAGCGCTGCATTTGATTCAACATTTGGCTTTCTCTCTGAATCGATCGTTCTTGCAGCATTCCCAGATTTAAAGTTCTGGTAACTCAAGAGGGATGGGGAGGGGATAGGGGAGGGTGCGACTCTTGCTTTAGAGACTTGATGAGTTGGAGAAGTAGCTAGAAACGTTGAAACTGGTGGTGTCTTCGAGCTTTTTGAGCATCGATCGGGTGATCAGTTTGCCAGATTCGACCAAAATTTGCCCAGTCAGAGGGTGCAGGAGGTCTTGTTCGGCGCGTCGTCCGATCAGGCCTTCTATGTCTTTGAGGGAGTTGATGTACATCCCAGGGGGCAACTCAACGACGACTCCATTCTGTAATACGCGAGCCTGGCAGGCAAGCCGAGAATTTGATTTGCAGGAGGTAATGACTTCCAGGGTACGTTGTTCGCGGCGATTGATTGGGGAGAGCGATTCCATGCCGTCTTGGACGTAAACGTGGCAGGTGGCACACATTCCGCGCCCGCCACATTCTCTCAGCACATCCAGATCTTTGTTAATCAAGACCGAGAGGAGATTAGCATTGGTTTCGACGGAGGTTTGTTGAGCGATCGGTTCAAGTCTGACAGTCTTAGACATGGGGAATAAAGGAGTAGGGGAAGAGACAAGAAGCAAGAAAAAATTAAGTGAGTAGAAGGAGTTTTTGTTGAGGGTTTAAAGCGTTTTGTTCGACGATCGATCCGAAGTTGCGTACTGCTTGAGAACAGCGATGTATAAAAGCGGCAACCCATTCGCGAATCCATTGGTGTTGCTCGGCGCTAATGAGATCCGACGTATCATTGGGGCAGGTAATTTGAGCCGTACGATCGATGTGAAAATTGCTCAACCATTCAGGCTCAGGGCGGGTCGCTTTTAAGTAATTGACGAGCACGGCCGTTCCCAAAAACTGAGTTGCAAATCGGCTGAGATGATTGAAAGCTGCTAGGAGATCGCGCAAAGTAGCGACAGAGGGCTGAGGTAAGGGCGGCTGAGAGAAAGGGGACGGGTTAGATCCTGAGGAAACGGTGGGTGAATGGGCGAGAGAGGGCGGACGATCGAAAGCGACCGCCCCTTGACTTCTATGGGGTTGATTAGCCGCCCACGCTGCTGCACCCTGAATCTGCGGCGGAACTGATTTGCTCTGTGGGTTGTTAGTGGTCAGATTTTGGGTGACTGAGATCGTCTCAAGCACAGCGATCGCCGCTTCAAACCCTGAGTCAACGACGGCTTGCAGAGAAATAATTGCTTTTGAATAGGCAGAAAAATTTAAATTGAATCGGGCCAAAACTACAAGAACTCGCTCCCCTTGAAGTTTATAAATATAGACTTGGTATTCTGAAAACTTTAATTCAAAAGATTCAAAACCATTGGGGATCGTTGCAATAACTTGGAAGATACCCTGTGACAGTACTTCTTTTTGCTGAAGGTTAGTCCCCTGATCAACGCCATAGAAAAACGATCGCGATCGCGGGTGCGAAGTCCTAGAAGATCCCTCATCTATGAGAGCAATCCCGACAATTCCTGGTAAATTCAGAAAGTCCCAAATAACTTCCTGTGTCATAAATTTTTAAGTTACGTTTCTGTAAAATACAAACCACATCTGACGTTTAGGGAGATTCTATTGATTGGTGATGTTTTGATGCTGCCTCTATTTTCTCCTGACAGTTTGCCCTCTAAAGTTCGATCACTCGTTCAATTACTGAGTTAACTTTTATTCCAGGCTCCTTATACACTTCAGGTTTAGCCGTATGTCTGACCTTCCTTTTACTTTGGATCAGTTACGCATTCTCAAAGCGATCGCTAGCGAGGGGAGCTTCAAACGGGCTGCTGACAGCTTGTATGTTTCGCAACCTGCCGTCAGTCTACAGGTGCAAAACCTGGAGCGTCAGTTGGATGTGCCCCTGTTCGATCGCGGTGGCCGACGCGCCCAACTGACCGAAGCCGGACATCTTCTACTCAACTACGGTGAAAAAATTCTCACCCTCTGTCAGGAGACCTGCCGCGCCCTAGAGGACTTGCAAAATCTCCAGGGCGGCTCGCTGATTATTGGAGCCAGCCAGACGACCGGAACGTACCTCTTGCCTCGAATGATTGGGATGTTTCGTCAACACTACCCAGACGTAGCCGTGCAACTGCACGTCCACTCAACCCGACGTACCTCTTGGAGCGTGGCCAACGGTCAGATTGACCTCGCGATCATCGGCGGCGAAATTTCTCCTGAACTGCAAGATACTCTAGAAATTATTCCCTATGCCGAAGACGAACTCGCACTGATTTTGCCCACGTTGCACCCCCTAGCACGGACAGAAATCATCCAAAAAGACGACCTCTATCGATTGCAGTTTATCGCCCTAGATTCGCAGTCCACGATTCGTAAGGTGATCGATCAGGTGCTAGCACGGTGTGGGATTGAGACCCGTCGCCTAAAAATTGAGATGGAGTTGAACTCGATCGAAGCGATCAAGAATGCGGTGCAAGCGGGTTTGGGTGCGTCGTTTGTGTCGATTTCGGCGATCGAAAAAGAATTGCAGATGGGGATGCTTCACCGCGCCAAAATTGATGAGGTGGTCGTCAAACGAATGCTATCGGTGATCATCAACCCCAATCGCTATCGGTCTAAGGCGGCGGAAGCCTTTTGCCGTGAGATTCTTCCCAAATTTACCAATCAGCCTGTCAGCTTTGAGCGCAAACAAACCACGCCCTATCCCGAACCGCAAAATCTCCGGGCTATGCTCCATGCTTCAAACCACAACTCAAGCAATAACTCAAACAACAACCGCCTGACTCCAGATATTGACTAATACTAAAAAATAGTGCCAGTTTTGCAACCATAAGGTAAGTTAGAGTTGGATGCCTCAAGAACGCATTTATGCAGCTTCATTGCACACGCCCCGGCTGCTCAAGACCGACTAATTTCTTCACCGATCTTGATGACCCGACCACGCTAAAGACCGTACCGCAGAAGTTTTGTACCCACTGTGGGATGCCCCTGATTTTGCTGGGGCGCTATTTGCCCACCAAACTTTTGGGGCAGGGCGGCTTTGGGGCGGCGTTTTTGGCCCGCGATCGCTACACCCCTGGTCTGCGGCAATGCGTCGTCAAGCAGTTTCAGCCCTCTGGGCAACTATCTTCAGCCCAACTGCAAACCGCGCAGGATCTGTTTGAGCGAGAAGCCGAAGTGCTAGAGCAGCTTGGGTCTCAGCATCCGCAAATTCCCGACTTGTTTGCCTACTTTGAGGTGGCAGTTCCCAGTGCCTACAAAGGTTCGGAGGACAAGTTTTTCTATCTCGTCCAAGAATTTATCGACGGCCAAAACCTGGAAGAAGAACTGCTTGAGAAGGGCAAATTTTCAGAGCCAGAGGTGTTGGAAGTGCTGAGAGAAACGCTGAAAGTGCTGCAATTTGTCCATGAGAACGGGTCGATTCACCGAGACATCAAGCCGTCAAATATCATGCGTCACCGCAACGGGCGCTTTTATCTGCTAGATTTTGGCGCGGTGAAATTTGCGACCAAAGCCGCCGGAGGCACAAAAGCATCGACGGGCATCTATTCTCTCGGATTTGCCCCACCCGAACAGGTTGCCGGAGACGAAGTGTATCCCTCCACCGATTTGTATGCGCTGGCTGTCACCTGTGTGATGTTGCTGACTGGCAAGCACACTAATGAACTGTTCGACGCTTACAAAAATGCCTGGAAGTGGCAAACCTTTGCCCAGCCCAGCTTCCGTCTGACGAGCATTCTGAATCGCCTGCTGTTGCCGCTGCCGGGCGATCGCTATCAATCGGCCAGCGAAGTTTTAGAAGCGTTGACGATTCAACCTAGTTTTCCATCTGTTCCGCCTCAGCCACCCATCCAGCCTTCTCCGCTGCCCCTACAGCAGCCGTCAACCCCTACCCCTACCCCTGCCCCTGCACCGATATCTATGCCGATGTCTGTGTCGCCTGCCCCCCTGCGTGCGCCGACCTTCTCGACGCTAGAGCTTTTGGGAAATGCTGGGTTTACAGGGGTCGAGGGGCACTGTTGGCGATCGCTTTTTTTAGTTTGCCGATTCCTTCTCCTCTGAGCGCAATTCTTTGGTTGGGGGTAGCGATCGTGCTGGTTTTTGCCCAGACAAAACGAATTATTGAGAAAATCGATCTACTGATTTTGATTGGCATTACGTTGGCGATCATTCTGCTGTTTCCGCCTTTGTTTGCGATCGTCAAAGTGGGCGAGGGTCGAGTCGGTGTGATGATGTTGGCAATATTTGGAGGGCTGATTGCGATCGCTATTACCGCGATTTTTCGTCTGATCTACAGGCTGCTCAGTAATTTTCTTTAGATTGCAGAAATTCTGTAAACAGTTTTGAGGAATTGATAGATATGCCGTTGAAGCTCTAGCCTGTAGGTCGATCTGCATAAAACCTCTCTAGTGGTCTGTCAAACTTGAATGGACGAATCGGAAATGGGGAGAGGTGATTTTTAAGGGATGAAACCCCCTTAAAAATTCTTGACAGACCCCTAACCTGAAGAGAGGAAGCGACGACTGCCCCGACTCATGAGACGCACGCTATGGCAAAAAAGAACGACACAACGCTGCTGGTTTTTGCGCTTTTGATTACAGTAACCCTGCTGGGTGGAGTTTTGTGGTGGCTGCGCGGACAGTTTTCGACGGGGGAACCATTTTCTGCTGAGTCTCAGTCGATGGGGAAGGGCACAGGCAATGACCCCTCATCGTCGCTTCAGCCGACGGCCATAGGAGAGCGGATCAGTCTGGGCGATCGGTTGTTGATCATCGCTGAGGCGAGTCAGTCTAAACAGGCAGGCATTGAGGCCTTCGCCAAACAGGACTTTAAGACTGCTGTCGCCAAGTTTAAAGAATCCCTGCAAGCCAATCGTAACGATCCAGAAACGCTGATTTACTTGAATAACGCTCAGGTGAAGCTGGAGCAAAAAGCGCCGATCAAAATCGCAGTCAGTGTGCCGATCGGCAGTAATTTAAATGTTTCCCAAGAAATTCTCCGTGGGGTGGCCCAAGCGCAGGACGAACTCAACCGTCGGGGTGAACCACGTTTGGAAGTGGCGATCGCTAATGATGATAACGATCCTGGACTTGCCAGACAAGTTGCCGCCCGATTTGTGAAAGATTCGAGCATTCTGGCGGTGGTGGGGCACAACTCTAGCGATGCCTCGATCGCTGCGGCTCCGATCTATCAACAGGGGCAATTGGTAATGATCACCTCAACTAGCTCGGCAGACGCAATTTCAGGCATTGGCAGCTATATTTTTCGGGTGGTTCCTAGCAGTCGGCTGACGACGAATATGCTGTCGAAGTATCTGTTTAACACGGCGCGTAAAACCGCGATCGCGGTCTGCCTAGATTCTAAGTCTCCCGATAGTCAATCGTTTGCTGACAATATGATTTCTACGCTGGGTTCAGATGGGGGGCGATTTGTCAACGTGGGCTGTGATTTTGCGGCTCCTGACTTTAACGCAGGCACGATCGTCTCTAAAGCTGTGAGTAGTGGGGCAGAGGTGTTGCTATTAGCGCCCCAGATCGATCGTTTAGATGCAGCCATTAACGTGGCTCGCACCAATCAAGGACGGTTGCTGATGATTGGCAACCAGACGATGTATACGATCAAAACTCTCAAACAGGGGCAAGGCGAAGTGAACGGACTGATTTTGCCCGTGTCGTGGCATCCAGATGCGATCGCAAGCAACCCCTTTAGCGCCAATGCCAGCCAATATTGGGGTGGGCGCGTCAACTGGCGAACGGCGATGTCTTATGATGCGGTGCAGACGATCGTCGCGGGGTTAAAGCAAAACAATCGTCGAGATGGGCTGCAAAAAGTGCTGTCGAGTCCACAGTTTTTTGCCACGGGAGCCACCGGAAAGATTCAGTTTTTGCCGTCAGGCGATCGAAATGGTTCGTCGATCGTGGTTCGGGTGCAGCCCAGTTCTCAGCCTGGAGACTATGAGTTTGCCATTGCTTCTCCCTAAAACTCGGATTAATTAAATTTTTGAGAGGAAACCATAACAGAAAGATAGCTTTTCAAAGTTGGATTGGTGAAGCATTTGTTCTAATCGTTTGAGTCTTATGTCGCAGCAAAATGAAACCCCGGTTCTAATTCTCTCGCTTTTGATCACCGCTGGGCTGCTAGGGAGCGGGCTTTGGTGGTTTTCGCAAAGGTTCAGTTCGTCTAGCCCTGATGGGGGTGACACCTATGTGCAAGAACCGCCTAGCTCAGGGCCGATGGGCGCAGAGCCGGAATCGATCGCAGAGCGCATGAGCCAGGGCGAAAAAAATCTGGTCACGACAGAGGGACGATCGAACGATTCGGCATTTACTCAGTCTAAAGAAGCTGGCATTGGGGCGATGAAGTCGCGGCAATATTCTCAAGCCGTCACCCTGTTTGAGTCGGCGCTGCAAAAATCGCGTAATGCCCCAGAGACGCTGATTTATCTGAATAATGCGCGAATTGCTGACCAAAAAGCCTACACGATCGCCGTCGCAGCGCCGATCGGCACTGACCCCAACGGAGCCTTAGAAATTCTCAGGGGAGTCGCCCAGGCGCAAAATGAGATCAAGCAAGCGGGAGGAATTCAGGGTGTGCCGCTCAAAGTGACGATCGCCAACGATGATAATCATCAGGGTGTGGCTCGGCAAATTGCGACCGCTCTAGCGCAAGACTCCAAAATTCTCGGAGTGGTAGGGCACTATGCCAGCGATGTCACCCTGGCCGCAGCCAGCGTCTACAACGCAGAAGGGCTAGTCAGCATTTCACCCATCAGCAGCACCGTCAAGCTTTCGGGGTTTGGGAAATATGTCTTTCGCACTGTTCCGAGTGATTATGTAGCGGCCAGGGCTTTGGCAGACTACACACTCAAAACGCTTCAGCAAAAAAATGTTGCTGTCTTTTTTAGCTCCCAAAGCGATTACAGCCTGTCTCTCAAGTCAGAACTGGTGACTGCCATTTCGCTGGCAGGGGGCAAAGTGTTGGACGAATATGATTTGCCTGATCCAGGCTTTAATGACGAGAAAGCGGTGGAGCGATCGCTCAAACAAGGTGCAAAAGTGCTGATGTTGGCAGCGAATTCTGGAACCCTAGATCGGGCCCTTCAAGTGGTTGTCGCAAACCGACAACGGCTGAGTCTGCTTGCTGGAGACGATGTATACGCACCCAAGACCTTAGAAGTGGGGAGAGAACAGGCCCTAGGAATGGTTGTTGCTGTACCCTGGCATATTGATAGCAGTTCGGGGACGGCGTTTCCGAGTCAATCGCGACAGCTTTGGGGTGGAGATGTCAACTGGCGATCGGCGATCGCCTATGATGCAGTGCAAGCCCTGGCGGCGGCGTTGCAAAAAAGTCAGACTCGTTCTGGCATTCAGAATGCGCTGCTTTCCCCTGATTTTTCGGCGGCAGGGGCATCTGAAGGGGTGCGATTTTTGCCATCGGCGATCGCAATGGGGGGGCAGTTGGTCAAAGTTTCTCCGGGTAGTCGGTCTGGCTTAGGGTTTGATTTTGTTCCTATCGCTCGTTGAGAAAAGATTTTTATGACTCAGAAGAACGAAACTCCGATTCTGATTATTTCGCTATTGATCACGGCTGGGCTGTTGGGCGGTGGATATTGGTGGTTTACGCAGCGATCGAGCATTGATGTGGGCAAGGTCACGCAGCAGGCTCCATCTAACAATTCTGGCTTATCTCAGTCATCGCCCTCTGGTTCATCCGGCGATACAAATTTTACGCAAGTTCAGAATGTGCCATCGGGCTTGTTTAGCTATGGCGGCAGCACATCCTGGGCCCCGATTCGCGCAACTGTGGACTCTGCCATTCAATCGACCCGACCCGAATTTCGCCTGCGATATACCGACCCAACGGGCCACTCTCCCAGTTCTGGGCAGGGCATCAAAATGCTGCTTGACGGGCAGATTGCCTTTGCTCAATCGTCTCGCCCTGTTTCAGATCAAGAATATCAGCAAGCCCAACAGCGAGGCTTTACGCTCAGGCAGGTTCCGGTGGCGATCGATGGCATTGCGATCGCCGCCAACCCCAGTCTCAATGTGCCTGGCTTGACGGTCGATCAGGTGAGAGGCATCTTTTTAGGTCAAATCAAAAATTGGCAAGAAGTAGGCGGGCCAAACCTGGCGATCGTTCCTCTGTCGCGCACGCCCAATCTTGGCGGCATCTTCTTTGAGACGGTGCTAGGAGGGCAACCGTTGGGGTCTAATGTCCAAATTGTCTCAACCACAACTCAAGCCCTTCAGAAGCTGGGTGCAACACCGGGTGGAGTCTATTTTGCGTCTGCGTCGGAGGTGGTTCCTCAGTGTACGATCAAGCCATTGGCGATCGCTCGGTCTGCGAATCAATGGGTTCCGCCTTATCGGGGGACGTTTCTAGAAAAATGCCCTGGTGGTCAGCGTAACCAGTTGAATCTCAAAGCGTTTCAAGAGGGCAGCTACCCAATCACGCGCAACTTGTTTGTGGTGGTCAAGCAAAATGGGCAAGCAGAGCAGCAGGCAGGCGAAGCCTATGTCAGGTTACTGGTGACCGATCAGGGGCAAGAGTTGTTAGAGAAAGCAGGATTTGTCAGAGTTCGCTAGGGTGTGTCAACCCTGAAGGAGGGTTGAGCGGAGTCGAAACCCGGCCTCTGGTTTGCTTTAATTTCACCTCGCTACTTAGGAATGAGAATTAAATAAACGGTAAGGCTTTGGATTCGCCCTCACCCCCGCCCCTCGCCCAACTTGGCGAGGGGGC